>NZ_JBAURZ010000074.1:0-40831 GCF_049581445.1 Paraburkholderia sp.
CACCAACACCAACACCAACACCAACACCAACACCAACACCAACACCAACACCAACACCAACACCAACACCAACACCAACACCAACACCAACACCAACACCAACACCAACACCAACACCCACAGGCACCATCGCCTGTGCAACGGCAACGACGACCGCTGGCGGCACCTCCAGTAGCCTGATCAGCGCGGACACCCCAACGTCGGACGGCACACGCATGTTCGCCGAAGGCAGTGCCTTCCAGGTATCGTTCATCACCGTGGCGCCGTCGTCGGACACGGTGGTGTGGTCCATGCAGGATCAACTGGGCAACGTGAAGGGCAGCGGCTCATTCCCGGTTCCCGGCGGCACGGAAACCAGCACGTTGTCGTGCAAGGCAGCCGTCTCGGGTTATTTCGCCATCACGGCGACGTTGTCCTCAGCAGGCGGAACGTTGCCAGAGGCAGGCACCCGACCCGCAGGAATCGCAACGTTCGGTATCCTGCCCAACCTGTCGGCGACGATTCCGGCTGTGACGTATGCGCATCAGGAACAGCACCGCTTCGGTATGCAAGGGTTTAACGACAATGGTCCCATGCTGACCGATCTCGGCATCTCGCAGACCATCGACAACCGGCAGTTGTCCTTCATGGAGCCCAACGGCCCGAATACATGGACGCCTGCGCTCTCGGACCTCGACCCGTTCTATACGAACGGCAAGATCATGCGGCTGATTCGTCTGGACGGGATTCCCGGATGGGCCAGTCCAACCGGTGGGTTCGAGGACGACACCAACGCGCCGACCAATGAGACCTACTACCAGAACTATATGGCGCGCGTTGGCACCGATTCGGTGGCGATTCGCCAGACCTACTTCCCGACTCAGCAGAACGACTATTATCAGGTCACCTGGGAGCCGCAGTGGGCGGACTCGACGGCGAACTTCGTCGCAATGTACGCGGCCGTCTATAACGGCCTGCACTCGACCGACCCGAACGCGGTGGTCATGGGCACCACCAACGTGTTCCCGGCCAACTGCGTGACCGCGTGTACGCAAGGGTATCTGCAAACCTATGTTCCGCTCGGTCTGGGTAGCTATCTGGACGGCGTTACCACGCACGGTTACTACAACGCCGGCACCTATGCGGGACATCCGCCGGAGCAGTACGACACCGATCCGAATCCGGCTAACGTCAAGAACGCACTGGATCAGCAGATGCGCGAGTTGCGTACGGAAATGCAGAGCTTCAAGCCGAATATGCGGCTGTGGTCCACGGAACTGGGTATTAGCTACGACTCTGGCGCGGCATATAGCGCAACCTATCCGCCCGCCAATGAGTTGTATGGACAGGCGGCCGTGGCGGTGCGGGCCCATCTGATCATTCTCGGCGAAGGGGCGCAGGTCACGTATTTCTTCTACGGCTCGGACTATCCGGGTGATATCGGCGAGGGGACGTTCTTCGACATCGTGGACCCGCAAGGGCAGTATGGTGCGACCACTCTGAGCCCGAAGCCGGAAGCGATGGCGATGGCAGCGCTGACGGATGTCATCGATGGCACGCAAACGTTGGGACATCTGAACAACCTGCCTTCGATGGTGTACGCCTACGCCTTCCAGCAATTGGGCGGGGGCGCGGTGATTACCGCGCTGTGGACGCACAACAATGCTGACTGGCCGACCTCGGCGGGCACGTATAGCCCGACCTACAGCACAGCATATGCGTTGACTGTCGACTCGCCGGGAACCAGCGGCCATGTCACGGTGATCGACATGATGGGCAATCCATCCTCGGTGGCGTACAGCAACGGTGTCGTGAATCTGACGTTGACGGAGTCGCCGATCTACGTGGTGTCGTCCAATGCGACGGTGATGCAAAGCAATGTGACGGCACCGGTCGGATATACGGGGCAGTGACGAGGCGGGCTAACGGGGAGGGGTACAGCAACGACTTGCATGAGGAGGCGTGACGTGACGCGATCAAGCAAGTGAACTGTAGGCCGGTTGCGCTACGATGAGTGTGGCGTTGACGCGTTCGTACAACCTATACGATACGCATCAACGACCCACGCCAACTCGAAGCCTCCCGGACGCCACGCCTATGAAAAGTGCTCGCCTCTTCTTTGATCAACTCAATCAGGATTATCTGGGCCTGCACCAAACCCAAGGCGAGCTTTACTGGGCAACGCATACCGGGCAGAGCGACGCCCACGACGGGCTCGCCGCATCGAGTCTCGCGCGCAAGACCTTCCTAGCCGATGCAGATCGCATCGCGCAAAGCCGCAAGCATCTCGCCGCATTGGAGCGCATCGACCCGTCTGTCGAGCGCGACGCACTGATTGGCGGATTGCGCGGCTGGATCAAGGCATTTGAGTGCAACACGATGGGCAATGCCCGTGCAGCAGCACTGCAGGCCGAACTGCTCAGCATGGACGCCGATCTGTTCGCGCGCCGTCAGGCTTACCGGATGCATCATCTGAACGCGGCGGGTCAACGCGAAGAGGCATCGCCAGCCGCGCTGCGCGCCAATCTCGCAACCAATCCGGATGAAGCCGCACGCCGTAGCTCTCACGACGCTCTGCAGGGCCTCGAACGATGGGTGTTGGAAAACGGCTTCCTTGAGATCGTCGCGAAGCGCAACGTCCTGGCGCGCGAACTAGGCTATCGCAACTTCTTCGACTATCGCCTGCAAACCAATAGCGCGATGACCCCGGAGCAACTGTTCGAAGTATTCGACGCATTCGAACGCAACACTCGCGACGCGCATCTCAGGTCCTTGCAAAGTATTGCGCAGACGCACGGTGAAGCCGCTTTGCAACCACACAATCTGTCTTTCAGAATGCGCGGTAGCGCAGCGCTTGCAGCCAATGCGTATTTCCCCTTTAGCAAGGCGCTTGAACGCTGGGCGGAATCGTTCCGGCGTATGGGCGTGTCATATCGCGGTGCGCGCATTGAAATCGATCTGCTCGAACGGCCGGGCAAGTTTCCCACGGGATTTTGCGTGGCGCCCGTCCCCGGCTATCACGATGATGTCCTCGGATGGATACCAGCCGATGTGCGCTTCACCTCGACAGCCCGTCCGCGCCAGACAGGGGCGGGCTTGCAGGGGCTTAACGTGTTGTTCCACGAAGCCGGACATGCGGCGCATCTTTCAAACGTGACGCTGAATTCCCCATGTTTTACCCAGGAATTTGCGCCCACGACTCCCGCGTTTCTCGAGGCGCAGGCCAAGTTCTTCGATGCCCTGCCGAGCGATGCCTGCTGGATCCGGCGCTATGCGCGTAACGCGGCAGGCGATGCGATGCCCGACGAGATGATCCGCGAGCGGGTCGAGATGCGTCAGATGTTCCGCGCTTACACCGAACGACGCGACCTCGTACCCACGTACTTCGAACACGCGCTATACAGCATGGACGATGCGCAGCGCACGGCCGATTCGGTGCTCGAACTCGCACGCTCGGTGACACAGCGCGTCCTCGGCGTTGCGGACCACACCGACTATGTCCTCGCCATCCCGCATCCCGTCTATCACGACATCGCCGCCTACTATCATGGCTATCTGCTGGCGAAGATGGCGGCGGCGCAAACGCGCGCTTATCTGATGCGCACGCTGGGCTTTATCGTCGATAACCCAGCTGTGGGTCCACTGCTCGCGCGGCACTGCTGGGCAGCGGGCAATAGTTTGACGCTCGATCAAACGCTGCAAAGCCTGACCGGTGAGCCGTTGAACGCAGCGTGGCTGGCCGCGGAATGCAATCGCTCGCCGCAGGAAACATGGGCGTCGGCGCAAGAAGCCTTCGCTAACAATGAGCACGCCCTACCGCATGGCGATTCCGGCGACCTCGCTGCATCAATCTCAATCGTTCACGGCGCTGAACGGATCGCGACCAACGACGAATCGCTGCAGGCAATGTATGCGGCGTTCGAGACCTGGATGAATCAGCAGACCCAGGCGGCGTAACGCTGTAACGCCGCGATGGCGCGTACCGTTGCGCCCTCGGATCGCTGCATGTATCGTGCAAGCATATGCGCGCGCGGAATCTGTGCGGCGCGCGAGCGGCAATCATCTTTTGGAACGAATCACACATGTACCCAGCAATCGAACCCTACAAGCACGGTTTTCTCGATACCGGCGACGGACACCAGGTCTATTGGGAGCTGTGCGGCAACCCGAACGGCAAACCCGCAGTGTTCCTGCATGGTGGACCCGGTGCCGGGTGCAGCGCGGATCATCGGCGGCTGTTCGACCCGGCGCGCTACAACGTGCTGCTGTTCGATCAACGCGGATGCGGCCGTTCCAAACCGCACGCCAGTCTGGAGAACAACACCACGTGGGATCTGGTCGCGGACATCGAACGTTTGCGGGAGATGATCGGTGTCGACAAGTGGGTAGTGTTTGGCGGATCGTGGGGCAGTGCGCTGGGACTCGCGTATGCGGAAACGCATCCGCAGCGGGTCAGTGCGTTGATCGTGCGCGGTATCTTCACCATGCGTCGCGCCGAGCTGCTGTGGTACTACCAGGAAGGCGCATCGTGGCTCTTCCCGGACCTTTGGGAAGGTTTCCTGGCGCCCATTCCAGTTGATGAGCGCGATGATCTGATGGGTGCCTATCGGCGTCGCCTCACCGGCGACGATGAAGTCGTGAAACAACAGTGTGCGCGCGCCTGGAGCCTGTGGGAGGGACGCACCATTACCCTGTTACCGAACCCCGAACTTGAAGTGCATTTTGGCGATGACGATTACTCGCTGGCGTTCGCGCGAATCGAAAACCACTACTTCGTTCATGAAGGGTTTGTCGAAGAAGGACAGTTGCTGCGTGATGCGACGCGTCTCGCGGAGATACCGGGCGTCATCGTGCAAGGCCGTTACGATGTGGCGACGCCCGCTCGCACGGCTTGGGATTTGTCCAAAGCGTGGCCCAAGGCGACGCTGCAGATCATTCCCGATGCCGGTCACGCTTATAACGAGGCCGGCATCCTGAAGGCCTTGATGGCCGCGACGGATCATTTCGCAAACTAGGCAAACGCGTGCTACTTCGCCTGAGCGCGGATCAGGCGAAGCCCCATCCTGTACAGATCGTTCCATCGCTTTGCTGTATCGCCTTGAGAGCGTGCAGGAAGCGCGCAAAAACGTCCGACCTACAATTGCCGCGAACTGGCCTTGCGGGCGCAGAATGCGTCGGACTTCACGCACCACTTGTTCGACATCGTCCATCAACATCATCGCCATATGTGATATCACGCAGTCGACACTGCCTCACGTCTTGACGGCTGTCACCTGAACCTCGAACATGGACTACCCCACGAAGCAAACGCCGTTTCCTTATGCGAGAGGTGCGCGATGAATCTCGACAAACCGCAGACTTATGAGGGTGGTTGTACGTGTCGCGCAGTGCGCTATTGGATAGCATCACGGCCTCTCTTTGTTCATTGCTGCCATTGCCGTTGGTGTCAGCGCGAGAGCGGCGCGTCGTTCGCGCTAAATGCGATGATCGAAGCAGATCGCGTGGAGTTGTTGCAGGGTGAGGTTGAAGGCATCGACACGCCATCGCACAGCGGTAAGGGGCAAAAAATCTCGCGTTGCCCAAGGTGTCACGTTGCCGTGTGGAGCAACTACGCCGGAGGAGGGGATGCCGTGCGTTTCGTTCGGGTGGGGACGCTCGATGAGCCCGATCGTCTGCCACCCGATATACACATCTTTACTGCATCGAAGCAGCCGTGGGTGGTGCTTCGGGAGGGCGTGCCAGCGGTGGCCGAGTACTACAAGGCCTCGCTCTTCTGGCCGAAGGAGAGCCTGGAACGGCGCGCCGCGCTTCTCAAACCCCGCGCCTAATCCGCCCGCTTCTCCAGTATCTCCTTGACCACCGGCAGTGCGGAAAACACCTTGGGCCAGCCGGCATAAAACGCCAACTGCGTCATCACTTCCGACGCCTGCGACTTCGTCAATCCGTTATCCATCGCCCGTGTCAGGTGAAAGGTCAATTGCGGGACCTGACCGTTTGCGACGAGCGCGCTGACCGTCACCAGGCTCCGATCTCTCGGCGCGAGATCCGGGCGCAACCAGAGATCACGGAAGAGGGCATCGGTCGTGTATTGCGTGACACCGGGCGCTACCGCGCCAAAGTTTTTCTCGACCGTACTGAAGCGTTGAGCCTCAGCAGCTTCGTCGAACGGGAGAAGTTCTCGCGAGGCAGCTGGAAGCTGTTCCGCCGTAATGCCGCGCTGCGCGAACACCGCTTTTGTGGCCACCACAGCCGACGCGGCATTGCCCCACCCCGAATAGAACGCGAGGTGCGCGATGATCTCGGAGATTTCGCTCGCCTTGAGTCCGTTGTCGAGCGCGAGGTTCAGGTAGTACGCCATCTCGACGGTCTGATTGCGCGCAATCAATACCGACAACGTTACGATGCTGCGATCGCGCGCCGACAGTTGCGGGCGGTTCCACAGATCGCCAAGCAACGTGCTGCTCGTGTAGCGCGCGAGTGCCGGGGAGACCGAGCGCATATCGTCCAGAAGAGGTGTGAGGGGCAGAGGTTCGGTATTAGCCATGTCTGTAGTCCTGTGCATTGGCGAGCAATCAGACAATTTAACCACCACACCCAACGGTGACTAGACGGTAGAATCGGCAAACACCTATGAGATGGGTTCATCAATGCCGCGCGAAAACTTCAACGACCTGCTGGCTTTCATCGCCGTGGCGCGCGAGCGCAGCTTCACACGTGCGGCTGCACAGTTGGGCGTTTCCCAATCCGCGTTGAGTCATACGATCCGCGCACTCGAGACACGGCTCGGGCTGCGGCTCCTGACGCGCACCACGCGCAGCGTTTCGCCCACCGAGGCCGGCGAGCGGCTACTTCAGACCATCGCGCCGCGATTCGAGGAGATCGAAGCCGAACTGGCGGCCGTGACGGAACTGCGCGACAAACCCGCGGGCACGATCCGCATCACCGCCACCGATTACGCGACCAAGTCCATCCTCTGGCCCAAGCTTTCGAAGGTGCTTCGCAAATACCCTGAAATCAAGGTCGAGATCATCACGGATTACGGTCTGGCCGATATCGTCGCGGATCGCTATGACATCGGCGTGCGCAACGGCGATCAGGTGGCGAAAGACATGATCGCGGTGCGCATTGCGCCGGATATGCGCATGGCCGTTGTCGGTTCGCCCGCTTATCTGGAGAAGCATCCGCGGCCGAAAACACCGCAAGACCTCACGCAGCACAATTGCATCAATCTGCGGTTGCCGACATTGGGTGGCTTTTACGCCTGGGAGCTTAAAAAAGGCAATCGCGAAGTGCAGGTGCGGGTAGAGGGGCAACTCGCTTTCAATGGGACTTATCAGATGCTGGATGCCGCGTTGTCGGGCTACGGTCTTGCCTACGTCCCCGCTGATGTTGCGCAGGCACACGTAGCGGCGGGTCGTCTCATGGCGGTACTGGAAGACTGGTGCCCGACGTTCCCGGGCCTGCACGCTTACTACGCCAACCGCCGCGAGTCGTCGCGAGCCATGACCGTCGTCGTCGATGCGCTGCGCTATCGCGCGTGAAGCTAGGCCACGCGTAGCACAGGTTACCCAGATTCATGAACCAGGCTCATGAAGGCTTGCGGTTTCGTGGTCTTTATCAATAGACCACGTCTGCTTATTATCGTATCTGGTCGCGTTCGCCCTAGGCGTTGGCGTCAGCCTTCGTTATACGGCGACATGGAGATCCGCTGAAGCAGTGGATAGCGGCTTCACGGCGCGATAAGCATGTGTGAGAACCCGCAGGCGCAGTCTGCACGGAGAAAATCAATGGATTATCGATATCTGGGCCGCAGTGCCCTCAAGGTTTCGTCCCTTTGTCTGGGGGCGATGATGTTCGGCGGCGAGACGGACGAAGCGACGTCGGCCCGCATTATTGACAAGGCGTTTGATCAAGGTGTCAATTTCATCGATACCGCTAACGCGTATCACGCGGGCCGTTCCGAGGAAGTCGTCGGCCGCGCAATTGCCGCGCGGCGCGATAGCTGGGTCGTGGCGACGAAGTTTGGTTATCCGACGTCGCCTGGTCAGCAGGGTCCGAATGAACAGGGCCAATCGCGCAAGCTGATCTACCAGTCGGTCGAGGCCAGCCTGAAGCGCCTTGGCACCGACTACATCGACCTTCTGTACTTTCATCGTGCGTTGCTCGATGCGCCGCTCGAAGAGGGCGTGCGCGCGGTTGGCGATCTGATCCGCGAGGGCAAGGTGCGTTACTTCGGCATTTCCAACTTCCGTGGCTGGCGCATCGCGGAGATCGTGCGTCTGGCCGACCAACTCGGGATTGATCGTCCCGTCGCGAGCGAGCCGCTTTACAACATGGTCGACCGGACGGCCGAAGTCGAGCAGTTGCCCGCCGCAGGGCATTACGGAATTGGCGTCGTGCCGTACAGCCCGTTGGCGCGTGGCGTGCTGACCGGCAAATACGCACTGGACGGCAAGCCGCCGGTCGATTCGCGCGCGGGTCGCGGCGACAAGCGGATCCAGCAGACCGAATGGCGTCCGGAATCGCTGGCGATTGCGCAAAAGGTGGCCGCGCATGCCGCAGAGCGTGGCACGACCTCAATCGCCTTTGCACTGGCGTGGGTCATGAAGAACCGGCTCGTCAGTTCCACCATTGCGGGCCCCCGCACTGAGGCACACTGGGATAGCTATGTTGAAGCGCTGAAACTGCAACTCACATCTGACGACGAGAAGTTCGTCGATAGTCTGGTTCCGCCAGGCCACGCATCGACGCCCGGATATACGGATCCTGGCTATCCCGTCGAAGGTCGCCTCGTATTGCGCTGAAGCAACGAGCGCCCGAAACCGCACCGCCCGCGCGCCTAAATCGCGCGCGGTTCTCGCTCATACCCCTACTGCGACCACGACCATTTTCACCGCGTCGGCGAGAGAATTAATGCAGTGGTAAGGTGGTGCCTCAGTCTCAAGGCAGTTCTGCAGACCGCAAATCGCCAAGCGTTTCATCGCGAATTCGATCACGTGGATGGATCCCCCATTCGATCCGCGTGAGCTCATCTTGGTCCAAAAGGACACACACGATCATGTTGGTAGAGAACAATCTACCGGCGGCTACGCCTGCGCCGGAAATGAGTGACGCGTCGTCTTTACGGCAATGGCTATCGGTATTTGCCGTTGCCATTGGCGCGTTTGCATTCGTGACGACGGAGTTTTTGCCGGTCGGCTTGCTGCCGCACGTCGCAAGGGAATTGAACATTTTGCCGGGCACCGCTGGTCTGATGGTGACGGTGCCTGGCGTTATCGCCGCGCTTTCGGCTCCAGGGTTGATGCTGGGCGCCGGTCGCATGGACCGGCGGCATGTGTTTCTGCTGCTCAGCGCACTGCTGCTCGCATCCAATCTTATCTCCGCTTTTGCGCCGAATTTCGTGATCATGCTGGTGGGCCGCGCGCTGCTGGGCGCTGCTTTGGGCGGCTTCTGGACGCTGGCCACCGCAGCGGCCGGCCGGCTCGTTCAACCCAAAGACGCGGCGAAGGCCACCGCGACGATTCTGACGGGCGTGACCTGCGCCACTGTGATTGGAGTACCGCTAGGCACGTTTATCGCCGGTTTTTCGTCGTGGCGATTTTCTTTCCTGGCAACGGGCGTACTGGTGGCCGTCGCGCTGGTTGCGCAATTCTGGCTGGTGCCCTCGTTGCCCTCGCATAAGGCACTGCGATTCTCCGACCTGGTCGCACTCGTGCGGCGGCCCTATCCGCGCAGAAGCATGTTCATGGTGGCGCTGGTGTTTGGCGCCCACTTCTGCTCGTACACCTACATCACGCCGTTTCTGCTGCACAACGCTGACTTCGACATGTCGACCATTACCTGGCTGCTGCTGGGTTTCGGCGTGATCGGTTTCATTTCGAACTTCGCGGCCTCGGGTGCAGTTAACCGGAGCTTGAAGGGATCGGTCGCGGCAATGGTGTCGCTGTTGATGTTCGCGCTTCTTTTGATGCCTCTGTTGCGCCATTCGCATTGGGCTGTCGCGGCGGACGTGCTGGCGTGGGGCATTGCATTCGGTGCGATGCCACTGTGCTTCAGTGTCTGGATCCAACGCGCGACGCCCGAGTTTCCGGAGGCAGGTTCCGCGCTGTTCGTCAGCATCATCCAGGTTGCGATTGCGGTGGGGTCGCTGGTCGGCGGCACGATCGTCGACCGGGTCGGCATTCCGGCGGACTTTCTGCTCGGCAGTGCGCTCGCGCTGCTAGGTCTTGCTGCGCTTGCAAGCTTCGGCAGAAGTACCGAGGATGTTCACACCGATCAGCTTGCCTGCGAGGCGACGACTGAGTGAATGCATTCGCGTCACGCGAGTCACTATAATGAGCGGCATCAGGGGTTTCGTGCGAAGCTTGGGTGGGCGTGTCGAAGTTCGGGCGCATCGCTTGCCGCGTTTTGCGGTACCTGTATCGCTGCCACGGTATTGCGCGCCACGTGGACTCGTTAGGTGTCCGTTTGCCAGGCCTACCCGCCATGACGATCAACAAGACTGCCAGCCCGTTTCCATCGGTAGACCGCGTGGCGCGTTCCGCTCAGGTCCAGGCCCTGTTCGACCCGTATGGGCGCACGGCGGTCATCGAGGCGATTCGTGCCGTCATTGAAAGCTATCGCATACACTTTGCCGAACCCGGTTATCAGGCGCCTGACGAGGAGGAGATTGTCAGGCAGGTGGCATCACGCCTGAAGCAACGCGGCACGTTCGCACTGCGTCGCGTGTTCAATCTCACCGGTACAGTGCTGCATACCAATCTGGGCCGCGCGTTGCTGTCCGAGCGAGCCGTCGAACACGTCGGCATGGCCATGCGCGAGGCATGCAATCTCGAGTTCGACCTGGACAGCGGAGGCCGTGGCGAGCGCGATAGCCTAGTCGAAGAGGTCCTGACCGAACTTACAGGGGCCGAGGCGGCCACGGTCGTGAACAACAATGCCGCGGCAGTGCTGCTTGTGCTCGCCGCGCTCGCCTATGAGAAAGAGGTGGTCCTCTCACGGGGCGAACTGGTTGAGATTGGTGGCTCGTTTCGAATTCCCGATGTCATGCGCAGCGCCGGCGTGCGACTGGTCGAAGTCGGCACTACGAATCGTACGCATCCAGTTGACTATCAGCGTGCGATTGGGCAGAACACTGCCGCCTTGATGAAGGTCCACACGAGCAACTACAAGATCAACGGATTCGTGGCCGAAGTGAGCGAACCTGAGGTGGCCGATATTGCGCATGCTCACGGGCTGCCTTTTCTCATTGACCTCGGTGCGGGCAGTCTGATCGATCTCACGGCATACGGTTTGCCCAAGGAGCCGATCGTGCGCGACACCATCGCCGTTGGCGCCGACATCGTCACCTTCAGCGGTGACAAGCTGCTCGGCGGCCCGCAGGCGGGGCTGATCGTGGGCAAGAAGGCCTTGATTGACCGGATCAAACGTCATCCAATGAAACGGGCGCTGCGTGTGTCGAAGCTGACGCTTGCGGCGTTGGAAGCGACCTTGCTGGCTTATCGCAACCCGGAGCATCTGTTGCGTGACGTGCCAACGTTGCGTCTGTTGACGCGGCCGCTTGCGCAGATCGAAGCGTTGGCTGCGCGATTGCAGCCCCGGCTATCTGAAGCGCTGGGCGCAGCGTGGCGCGTCGAGGTGATGCCCGTGGCCAGTCAAGTGGGCAGCGGCTCGCTGCCGGTAGACGTCATTCCCAGCATGGCTCTCGCGATCAGCCCGGCTGAGGCAAAATCCGGCACGGCGCTTAATGCGCTGGCGACCCGACTGCGTGAGTTGCCTGTACCTGTCATTGGACGTATTGCTGACAATCGCTTGTTGCTCGATCTGCGATGCCTCGAAGAAGAGGAGGCGTTTGCGGGGCAGATTGAATTGCTGGGAGCGAAGTAGAACTGAACGTGCAGATGAGCGCCAGCGGCCAGCCGTGCGCGCCATCGAATGCACTGCACTGCGGCCAATCGGGTTCGAGTGCGTCGCGTCACCATCAACCATCAATAGCAATGACTGAAACATCACATGATCCGCGTGGATGGCGGGTCGTCTGTCTATCTTCGGAGATTGGCAAAGAACGCGCACAAGCTTGCGTCGTCGAGGACAGACGGCTTGTGGTCTGGAGAGACGGCGAAGGCGGCGTACACGTCTGGGACGATTATTGTCCACACCGTGGGGCGGAGTTGTCGACGGGTCTGGTGAGCGGCGGCTTGCTCATGTGCCAGTCGCATGGCTGGCGCTTCGACGTCAATGGACAGGTGGTGCGTCCGCTGACGTCGTCCACGTTTTGCCGGGAAGCCAGTTACGCGAGTGTGTATGACGCCATGGAAACCGAGGGTGTCGTGTGGGCGTGTTTCGACAAGGCCGTCAATGCGCGAACTATCGCACCGCGCACGGACGCTTGACGCTCAAAGAGCTTGCCCATGCTGATGACCGGGCGAACTTAGTGGTCCCCATTACTGGGCGTCTCCTCGAGTGCTTCAAGGAAACTCGAGGACCACCAATGCACATCCTTCTCGCGTATGCGCTTTAACAACGCGTCGTGTCGCTGGATCCGCTCTTCGAGCGGCATGGTGAGGGCCTTCTGGATCGCGTGAGCCGTGCCTTGTGTGTCGTACGGGTTCACCAGCAGCGCCTCCTTCAGTTGCTCGGCAACCCCCGCGAAGCGTGAGAGCACCAGCATGCCGGGATCGGCAGGGTCTTGCGCGGCGATAAACTCCTTGGCCACCAGGTTCATCCCGTCGCGTAGCGGCGTCACCAGCGCCACCCGGCTGGCACGATAGAGGCCCGGCAGACGTTTGCGCGCCACATTGCGATGAATGTAGCGCACCGGCATCCAGTCCAGTTCGCCATAGTCCCCGTTTATTTCACCGCACAGGCTGTCCATCTGACGACGCAACACCTCGTATGCGCCGACGTCTTCACGGCTTGGCGACGCGATCTGGATCAGTGTCGCGCTGTTGCGGTTCTCCGGATAGGTGGCAAGCAGTTCGCGAAACGCGTGGACCCGCTGCGGCAGACCTTTCGAGTAATCGAGCCGGTCGACGCCGAGTAGCAGCCGTCGTCGCGAATATTCCTCGCGCATTCGCACGAACATGTCGCGCCCATCCTTACCGTTGGCGAGCGCTTCGAATTCAGCGACATCAATTCCAATCGGATAGGCGCCCACTCGCAACGTACGGTTAAAGGCGCGCAATTCATTCGCGCCAACGACCTGGGCGTTCGCCTCCGCTTCGACGTAGTGCGTGAAATGCGTGACGTCAGCCTCCGTTTGCAGACCCACGAGGTCATAGGCAAACAGTGAGCGCATCAGCCATTCATGTTCGGGAAGTGCCGCCATGATGAGCGGCGGCGGTATGGGGATATGCAGAAAGAACCCGATGCGGTTGCTGCATCCCATGGCCCGCAGTTCGGCGGCGAGCGGGATCAGGTGATAGTCGTGCACCCAGATCACGTCGTCGGGTTTGAGCAGCGCCTTCAGCCTGCGGGCAAACATCTGGTTCACACGCCGGTAGCCGGCAGCAAAGCGGGTGTCGAAATTCGCGAGGTCGAGCCGGTAATGAAACACGGGCCATAGGACGCCGTTGGCGTAGCCCAGGTAGTACGTTTCGTAATCGTGCTGGTTCAGATCGACCGTGGCGAGCGTGACATTGCTGGCGGTCTGGATCTGAACATCACTGTGTTCCGGCGACGTCTCCGGCGTGTCGCGAATCTTTCCGCTCCAGCCAAACCAGAGGCCACCGGTACGCTGCAGGCTCTCCTTGACGGCCACAGCAAGCCCACCGGCAGCGGCCTTACGCGGGTCGGCAATACGATTTGAAACGACAACGAGACGGCTCACGAGATCTCCATATCCAGCGCAGCGCGGAGATAGACAGCATCGCTTCCCATGCGTTAGCAACTGATGCCGCTATCCAGAGGGAATGCGCACAGCATACGCGCCTTGACCAAAGCGCCCGGTCGATCATAGTATTTTCAGCTCAATGTGAGAAGTCGGCATATTGCCAATGAGAAGCTAAATTGCCACGTATAACCGTATTTACGGTGCAATTTACCGGATGGGATGTGCAATCTGGCAAGTCTTTCATCCATGTCCAGCCACGCGCATGCGTACCCTTGCTGGATTGACACTACGCCGACGTGGTTCGTTGCCATAATGTCAGGGGTGCGATTTGTCGCCCCTTGAAACAAGCGTATGAACAGGCACTGACCGCTATCCCGGCACTCTTTTAAGGCTCAAGACATGAAATCGAAAGTCATTGCTTCGCTGTTGATTGCTTCGTTAGTTGGCGCTTCTGGCGCTGCATTCGCGCAACCTCACAATGATGACCACGGTGGCGGTCAGCAGCCGCACAGAGGCGGCAATCCGGGTCACGGGGCGCCGCATGGCGGCCATGGTGGGCCGACCCATGAGGCGTCGATGGGTGGCCCGGGCGGTCCCGTTCCGCACAATGACTGGCACAAGGGTGAACGGCTGCCCACGGAGTATCGCGATCACAACTACGTCGTGGACGATTGGCATGAGCACGGACTGCAAGCGCCGCCGCGTGGCTACCAGTGGGTCGGCGTGAACGGTGATTATGTGCTTGCCGCCATCGCGACCGGTGTTATCGCGAATGTTCTGTTGTCCGGACATTAAGTTGAAGGCTGAAAAATCGGCCGAGGTCCTTCGGCCGATTTTTCTTTCGTTGAGCGTCGCGCCTCGCGGTTGCCTGAGAAGCCGCGTTCGCCGCCCTGACGCTAGCGGCTTTCCAGTTCCTCAAACAGAACATCGCCGCAAACGACGCGTCTTCCCGCGAGCGTTTCAATACATGCAGCGAGCGTCACGCAAAGGTTCATCGACCCTGAGGTGACATACGGCTCACTGACGACCATCTCGCCAGGACGATTCACTGCGTCTCTGAAGTAGCGCCGTTTCGACCAGTTCGCGCCAGCACTTCGGGTGAGCAAGGGGAACCGCGCCTGTCTGCGCATCGGATGATCTTTTGACTCTACTGGCTCGCCGATTTGCGCGCCGCTTTGATCCAGCAGGAACATACGGATCGACAGGTCCAGACCGAGAAATTGCATCGCGCTTTCGGCAAAATGATGTCCCGATCGAAAGATGCGGGTGACATTCTGGAACGCCTGCCGATACGGCTGCAAACCTGTGAGATCCCTAATGGGCTTGATCCGCTCGGTGCCGTGAAAGTTGCGTAGTAATCCTTCAGTGCCGGAAATCTTCGGATCACCTTGACCGGTCAGTGCCGCCGGGCGTGCGAAGTAGTAGCCCTGCGCAAAGTCAGCGTCGCAATCGAGACACAAAAGCGCCTCCGCCTCGGTTTCCACCCCTTCGATGGCGACGAGCGTGCCAATTTCGTGTAGCAGTTCTACCAATCGCAGCAGACTACGCGCATTGCGATGACTCGTTGCGGCTTGCCGGACCAACTCACGATCGAGCTTGACGACATCGGGTCGCAAGTCCCAGACACGGCTCAGGTTGGTCTCGCCGGCGCCAAAATCATCGAGTGCGATGAGCAAGCCGTGCGTGCGAAGATGGTCCGCCACATCAACGAGCGTTTGAGTTTGCGGCAGCGGGGTTTCCAGAATCTCAATGGCGAGGCGCGCAGGAGGGATGCCGCTACCAAGCAGGTCTGAAATTAACCCCGGCCCGTGAACGGGGTGGGTGAGTACTTCAGGACGTACATTGAGAAAAAGAACGCTTGCGTCGTCCGCGAGCTGGGTGAATTGAGCGGCGTGACTTCGCACACATTCCCGCTCGAATTCACCGGTGCGATCGGCTAGCGCTGCGCGTCGGAAGGCTTCTATGGGTGAGCAGGGCCTGCCGTTGATCGATGCACGCAACAATGCCTCATATCCGATGGGCGCCTGGTGCGCAAGCGATACGATGGGCTGAAACGCGCTGCTGATACTGGCTAGTAGGTACGAGTACGCGTCGCTCATCGGGTCTCGCGCTCTAACAGAGTCGTTCTCTTAGGTGATCGCGCTGCGCAATCGATTCGATCCGGTTGCGTCCGCGTTCTTTCGCGCGATAGAGGGCCTGGTCGGCTGCCTCGACGATATCGGCGGCCTCGGCGTGCGACGATTCGAAGATGGCAATCCCAATGCTGACCGTGACGAAAGTCCCCGTCTGCGTTTCGTTCCTGATGTTCAGTGCTCGGATCGCGTCCTGCATTCTGTTTGCGACCACTTGCGCGCCGGCCTCATCGGTGGTCGGGAGAAGGGCCGCGAACTCTTCGCCACCATAGCGCGCCAGCAGATCGCCGCCGCGCGGCAGGGTGGATTGCAGTGCGGCCGCGATCGAGACGAGACATTTATCGCCCGCTGGATGGCCGTACCGGTCATTGAGTTGCTTGAAGTAGTCGATATCGACGAGGAGCAACGCAAGCGGTTGTTGATTGCGGACTGCGCGGTTCCACTCGGCGACGAGCGTTTGATCGAAGCAGCGGCGATTGGCGGCGTTAGTCAAGCCGTCCGTCAACGCGATGGCTTCAAGGCGATCATGGGCCTCGTGCAACTGCTGCTGCACTCGCAGATGACGGCCTTGCAAGGTGGTCATACGGATGCCGTAGACGACCAGCGCAGTGAACACGCCAATCGTGCCCGCATAAAAGTGTTGGCGCATCACCGACATGCTGAGCGCCAGCAGCGCGACGGTGTAGAAAATGGGACTGACGTTTTCAATGAATATCGCGAGCCTGGTTTTCTGCGAGGCTTCTGCTACTTGATGCCGTGGCGAGGCGGGGAAGATGACCGCGCCAGCCAGAAAGAGGAACGCCACATCGACCATCAGATCAATCAGAGTGTGATCGTCGGTCGTCACGGCGAGGTCGTTGTAGATCCATGCCATCACTCCGTAGATCCACAAAAAGGCGCAGAGGATCGCATAGAAGCGGCGCTCGCGTCCGCGTGGCTGGGCCAGCAGGCGCAAGGTGGACGCCACCACGAGGATTACGTTCTCGGCCTTGTAGGTCAGCAACAGCACGGAGATGGGCACCGGCTCAAGCGCCGCGCCGGAGAACGGCACCACGGAAAAGATCGTAATGTAGGTAAGGTAGCCGGTTAGCAGGGCCTGGAGTCCATCCATCCAGACAAAGAATGGAACGGGCTGCTCCGCCGAGACGGACGAGACGGCCAGCAAAAGCGGCACGTCAAAGAGGAAGAAGCAAACATCGGAAAACCACGCGACGCTGGTCGGAAGATGCTCGAAGAGATCCTCCCACGCGCTGAGCATCATGCCGCACAACCAGAGGAACATGCCCAAGGCGAGCAGAATCCACGCCGAACGGGATTTACGTTCGACCCGCTTGATGCGCCAGATGCAGGCTGCAATCACCAGCGTCGGACAAAGCAGCAGGAACGGGTAGGTGACGAGCGTTGCCTGGGATCGAAAGACGAGCAACACCGCCGCGTGTAGACCGATGAAGGCACACGCGAATAGCACGGAAATTGTCAGCGTCAGCGGCGGGCGGCGCAAGGTTTGACCCCCAGGAAAAAGGAAAGCGAACGAGAGCGGTTAGAAGGGCGGATTGGTTTGATAGCTAGTTGCCCGTCCACGATCGCCGATTTCCACATAGACGGGCTTACGGCATACGTGAAATAAACTTGAACACAATTATTCAGTTCATCTACGCGAGATTGTGCGTGCGAGTCTGGCGGGGGTGTTGGAAAACGTTTGCGCCTCTTCTTGGCTACGCGGTTCGATGTGATCGGAACGCGTGCCGGGCTTTCTCTCATCGTCAGATGTCGATTTTGATTTTTTTGATTGTCGGGCGGACGTCAGGCTTTTCGCGTCCCCATTGTGCTCACGATTCTAGCTGACCAAAAAATATTTGCATCGCCATTTGCGATGTTTTTATCTGTTATTCAGGCCGATTCCACCTGGGTCAAATCATCGGCAAACACGGTTTGTCTGCGACCGCGCGCCTTCGCGGTGTACATCGCGTAATCCGCGAGCCGGAAAGCTCGGGTCATGTCCAATCTGTGGGAACGCTCTGCACCGGAGCGCAGGTAAACGCCTATGCTGGCCGAGATATTTACGGGGTTACCCGAAACGACCCTGATCGATTCAGTGGCGGCGTGGATGCGATCCGCCAAAGCCGTCGCGCCGGTTTTGCCTGCTACCTGACGAGCGAAGACCACGAACTCGTCGCCACCGAGACGGGCGACGGCGTCGCCGCGTCGACTCAGCTGGATGAGTGCCTTGGCAAACTGCTGCAACAAGTCGTCCCCGACCGAGTGGCCGAAAGAATCATTCACCTGTTTGAAACCATCCAGATCGATCACGAACAGGGCCGTTGTGCCGTCCTGTGGTTTGGCCAGTGGGGGCATCTGTCCGACCGTGCGTTCCAGGCTAGCGCGATTCAGAAGGCCGGTTAGCGGATCGGTTGCCGCTCGCCGTTCGAGTTTGTTGACAAAGACAAACAGATAGAACGACGTGGCAACGACGCCCAGCAGCAGTCCCGCGCCAGCCTGGTGATTGAGCTTCCACCATGGTTCCCACATCATCAAGCCAGCGAGGCCGCCTACCGCCAGTGCGCAGGAGAGGATCAACGGACGCTTTCCATAGCGGCTCCCCGCTCCTACGAGAAACCAGAATACGATGAACAGCAATGGCAGCGCGGCACGGCCACCCAGTGCAAGGGCGGTGAAAACCATGCCCTGGTCGATGATCGTGGTGAGTGTCAGCCGCGGTAATGAGGTTCGAGGGTGGACGTGTACAGCGATCCATGACAGCGCGCCAAAGACCACATAAAGCGCCATGATCTCGATGGTGTGGATGTGGGCTGCGTCAAGATGTGGCGCGGCGACTATGACGTAGACGATCAGCGCAATGGTGCCCAGGATAGTCCGAAAAACGGCCTGTTCTTTTTCGGGCTGCGTCTCATAGATGCCGATGACGGTCGGTCCGTGCCATACCTCTTTGTCGAACCACCCCATGGTGAAGCCTCTCGCGTTATTTTGTTTCGCAGCAGCAGATTCTAGCGCGAGGGATTGACCGGGTGTGCCTGCGGAGTGAAGTTACGACGTTAAAAAACATCGACCTGCCTCTACCTTGACCTGGAATTTCGCTTAACTATATTGTGAAATATTAATCAGGAGGTTTATTACAGGAGACCTTCATGAGCGACGCACTTCAACGTCCTTCGTTGGGCAGCGCGGTTTATTACAAAGACCCGTTTGCTGCGCTGGATTGGCTCGAAAAGGCGTTTGGCTTCAAGCGGCAACTGGTCGTTACGGACACCCAGAGATTGGAGCGCATGTCCTCGACCCATGCCTTACGCGTGTTTACCTACTCAGAGGAAACAATCCATCTCTTTGGCGTAGCTAATGAAGCGCTGTTGAGCAGGGATAATAATGGTCCGTCGCACGGGCCGCGATATCACCAAGTCACATGATGCCCCGGGCGTGATCGATTCCGCGCTGGCATCCAGCGCGCTGCAAGGAATTTTGAACAGGCTATGGCTTCATCCGGATCATCGTTGCCGACTCACGAAACACCAAAGTCGCGCAAATCGCTGACGCTTATGCAGATACTCGCGATTGTCGGATTTGCCGGGCTGCTCGGTTCACTGGCAGCGCGGCTGTTTATCTAACGCCGCTGTCGTTTCGTTGCGCGAAGCATTCATCGCTTACCAGGCTGGCGACAATCGCCGGTCATCCGAATACGGTTTCTCATGTATAAAAAGGGCGTTGCCCTAGAAATCCAGTTCGCTCCACAACGCCTCAACGATGGAGCCGGCGATCCTTACTGGATCGATCTGACGTTGACCGAAGCACAGAAGCTGCTCGATACGCTGCAGTCGCAACTCGCAGGCAGCAGTGCGGGCACCGCTGCGCCGCTGGTCGTCAGCCTTGATGACACACCCTCAACGCGTACCGTTGATGACGTCGCGACTGTCGCCGCTACCGCAGAAAACGCGCGTCCGCCGACGTCTTCAAGCAATGGGTATGCGTAATCTGCGGCTGGATCTATGACGAAGCGGCCGGCTTGCCCGAAGAAGGCATTGCGCCCGGCACGGGTTGGGCGGATGTTTCCAATGACTGGCGTTGCCCGCTTTGCGATGTGGGCAAGGAAGACTTCGCGCTGGTAGAGTTCTGAAGGACAGCGAGCGGCGATGAAATGGCGCCAAAGCGTCGCCATCTATGCATCGCGACGCCCCGTCGCAATTCACGGTGTGCCGTCGAGAATGCCGCGCAAGTAATCGACATACCGCTCGAATGCACGCCGTCCGGCGCTTGTCAACGCGACGCGAGTGCGAGGCTTCTTGCCGACAAAGTCCTTATTGATCTCGATGTAGCCGCATTTTTCCAGTGTCGCGAGATGTGCGCCGAGATTGCCTTCCGTTGCGTCGACAATTGCGCGTAGCCGGACAAATTCGATGGCCTCGCGATTCGGCAACGCTTTGAGCGCCGCCATGATCTTGAGTCGAACCGGCTGATGGATGGTTTCGTCCAGTTGGTCCATTTACGCCGTCCTCAGCCAAAGGCCACCCAGAATCAGCGCGCCGCCGCCGACCACCGCCATCCACAAGGCGAAATACGCCGCGAGCATGAAGTAGCCGAACACCGTCAGCGCGGCAAGCGCAATGCCGATGATGGCGAGCCGCGTACCGATCCACAGGCCCGCGAGCACATAAAACAACGCGACGATCAGCGCGATAAACGCCGCGACTTGCGAGCCATGGGAAGGAGGCAGGATCGTCAATGCGAGCACGTAAAAAGCGGCGATTGTCAGGATCGACGCAAGCCACCGCCAGGATGTATTGGCTGATGCGTCGTGCTTGCCGTGTTTGCCGAGATAAATGCACCCCAGCACGCCGACGACATCAAGCACGATCCAAAGCCATGGTGCGCTCGCGGGAGCCAGTTGAGTCGCGCCGAAACCGATGATCCAGATCACGCCCCACAGCATCAACATTGGCGCGGTGCGTTGGTAGCGGTAGAGCTGGCCGCTGCGCTGACTGACCGCCTCAAGGTCACGTAACGCTTGTGATGCCTGTTCCGAAGAGAGTGCCATGACGACTCCGTTTTGGTTATGTGTAGAGTACTCTATTACGCAGAGTGAAGAAGCGCAAGGAATTTGATGAAGGTGAAGTACGAACCTATGTGGAAGGGGGCGGAGGCAAGGACTCCTGCGGGATTGCGGTGCGCAGCGACCGCTTTAATGCGTGCGGCCTGAATAAAAGCGATTGCGGTCGATGGCATCACCATCGACCGCGATCGTTAGCGGCCGTGCTTAGCTAGCGCATTGCCGGTTCAGGCTGCGCGACTACCGGAACTTGATCACCGTTTTTCCCGTCCCATGTCCAGTCTTGTTGCGCTCAATCGCGCCGGCTGCATCGCCGAGCTCTACGATCTCGGACACAGTGGCTCGCAAATCGCCCCGCGCGACCTCCTCGGCAAGCTCCGTCATCAGCCTCGCGTCCACCCGCATCTGGAACCACACACCGTGTTTGCCCGGCGGCGTTTGCGTCGTGATTTCCGGCGCGGCAGTACTGACGATGCGCCCGTCTGCACCCAGCACCTGCCACGACTTCGCCAGCGCGTCACCGCCGACGAGGTCCAGCATCAGGTCCACGTCGCGTACCTTTTCCCAGAACGAAGCGGTACGGTAATCGATCACTTCGTCTGCACCGAGGCTACGCAAATAGTCAGCGTTTGTGGCTCGCGCGGTGGTCAACACGCGCGCCCCGGCGCGGTGCGCCAACTGCACCGCGAATCCCCCAACGCTGCCGGATGCCCCGTGAATCAGTACCGTCTGTCCCCGCTTCAGTTCGCCCGCTTCGAAGAGTGCCTGCCACGCGGTGAGTGCCGCTACGGGAATTGCTGCGGCGACGGTATCGCTCAGGCTCGCCGGCACGCGGGCCAGCTTATCCGCCGCGATCGCGACACGATCTGCGTAGGCGCCGAGGCCGCCCAGCGCGCCCATCACGCGCTCGCCGATGGCGAACTGCGTCACATCGGCTCCCGTCTCGATCACTTCGCCCGCGAGTTCGATGCCGAGTGTTGCGGGCATCGGCAAGCGGAATACGTCCTGCAGAATGCCGTCGCGAATCTTCCAGTCGAGTCCGTTGACACCAGCCGCGTGTACCCGAACCAGCACCTCGTTAGATGCCACGGATGGCGTGTCGACCTGATCGAGCGAGATGGCATCCGAGCCGCCATACGCGTGAATTCGAAGTGCCCGGTTACTGGCGTCCGCCAGCGTGGGATAGTCGATGTAGCCCTTGGCGCCGACGGAGTACAACGTATCGCGATCGGGCGTGTTGAGGGGTGCGTCAGTCGAGAGGCGTTGCAGCAGATCAGGATTGGCGAGGTAGAGGCTGCCGAATACGACGGCATCGGCGTGGTCGTCCGAGATCAGCGACTCTGCGCTCTGCCGGTCGAGGCCACCGCCGCGCAAAAGCGGTCCGTCGAACAGCGGCCGCAGCAGCGCGCGGTAATCGAACGCGCTCTTCGTGCGGACGAGGTGCAGATACGCCAACTTCAGCTTGGACATCTGCTGCACGAGGTACTGATAGGTTTCCTGCGGCGTCGCATCACTTACGCTGTTAAAGCCCATTTCCGGCGCGATCTTGATACCCACGCGGTCATTGCCCGCTTCGTCGATCATCGCGGCAAGAACGTCCAGGATGAACCCCGCGCGGTTCTCGAGCGAACCGCCGTAACGGTCCGTGCGCTGGTTGGTCCCGGACGAGAGGAACTGTTCCGGCAGGTAGCCCGAAGCGGCGTGCAATTCAACGCCGTCGAATCCGGCTTCCAGCGCGTGACGGGTGGCCGTGCGGTACTCCTCGATGATGCCAGGAATCTCCGCGGTTTCCAGCGCGCGCGGCACCACGAAATCTTGCGGTCCCGAAGCGGTGAACACCTGGCCTTCGGCGGCGATGGCCGACGGCGCGACCGGTGTCGCCTGGTCCGGCAGCAGACTCGGATGCGAGATGCGTCCGGTATGCATTAGTTGCAGGAAAATCAGTCCGCCTTTCGCGTGAACCGCATCGGTGATGCGCTTCCATGCCGCGATCTGTTCCGCCGAGTGGATGCCCGGCGTCCGCACATAGCCCTTGCCCATCGGCGCCGGGAACGTGCCTTCGGTGACGATCAGCCCTGCCTCGGCGCGTTGAGCGTAGTACTGCACAGCGAGTTCGGAAGGGACGCCAGCGGTTTCGTCTGCGCGTGAGCGGGTCATGGGAGCCATGACGAGGCGGTTGCGCAGCGTGTAGCGGCCTACGCGGGTCGTTTCGTGGAGCGGGTTCATGTCGATTCCTTGATGGAAGAGAGGGTGTGAGTACAGAATGGACTGATCCATCACAGAGATAAAGGCCTACAATTGAATTCAGTGATCCATCCATGGAGCAATCAACGTGGAAGTACTGAATTACATGCGCCTGTTCGTCGAGGTCGCCCGCACCCGGAGCTTTCGCCGCGCGGCGGAGGCATTGGGTATGCCGAATTCGACGCTCTCGCGCCATATCGCGGAGTTGGAGAAGACGATTGGTCTGCGCCTGCTGCACCGGTCTACGCGAAAGGTCGAGTTGACGGACGCTGGGGAGGTTTACTTCAAGCGCTGTCAGAGCATCGTCGAGGAAGCGCGGATTGCGCATGAGTCACTGCTGGATATGGCCGAACGTCCGAGCGGCACGCTGCGCGTTTCGATGCCGGTGGATCTGGCCACTGGTTCGCTGGCGCCGCTCCTCGCCGAGTTCGCCAGGACCTATCCGTTGATTGCATTCGAATTCGACCTGTCGCCGCGACGCATTGATTTGCAGGCAGAGCCGTTCGATCTCGCCATTCGCATCGGGCCCCCACCCACCGCGCCTTCGATGTTGGTCGCACGTCAGATTGCACTGCTGCCGCGCTATCTCTACGCATCGGCGGGCTATCTGAAGACCGCTCCGCCGCTCAAGCATCCTAAGGATCTGAGCGAGCACGTGTTGTGCATCGCGCAGGGGACAGCGAGGCAAGGGGAGGCGACGCGCACCTTCTATCGCGGCGATGAGACGGTCGATGTGCCGATTGCGACTCGCTTTGCGATGAACAGTGTGGGCCTGAGCCGTTCGTTGGCTCGGGAAGGGATCGGCATTGCCGTGTTAGATAGCGAACTCGCCCGCGACGATGTCGCCTCGGGTCAGTTGCGTCGCGTGCTGCCGGAATGGAGTCTCTCGCCGGTCCAGGTGCACGCCATTACAGAGACCCGTTTGTTGCCAGCCAGAACGCGGCTCTTTATCGACTTCTTGAAGACGCGATGGGGCGTTCGGTAAGGGACTGAAACGTGGCACGAGAATCGTATGACCGTTAGCATGAGGTTAAATTAGAAGTGCTCCGCGATTTATTCCATCCACGCAGTAAATTCACAATCAACAAGACGCCGTTGATGCATTAGCACGCGTCGTGACACACTCGCTGTCTATTACGCCAAACGCCCTCAGCGGTCGTGTATGGCGATCTTCACGCACCCCCAGCGATTTGCATCGCTGGAACAACAATCTGTTTTCATCCAATGCGCTATTCACGACGGGTTGGCGCTTCTAGAATCCAATGCCTCACAACCCGTTCGTCCCATGCGGACGGACTGCCTCAATACGCTAACCTAAATGACGATGACGACGGTTCCTCCGCACAAGCTGCGCTATAGCGCGACCGCCATGAGTCTGCATTGGTTGATCGCGTTGATGATCGTAGTGGGGTTTTATATCGGCTGGATCATGACCGATATCCCCGGTTTCACGCCCACCAAGCTCAAGTACTTCTCGTGGCACAAGTGGATCGGGGTGACGATCTTCGTTCTGGCTGCAATCCGCCTGGCGTGGCGCCTCACGCACCGTGCTCCGGCGTTGCCCTCCGGCATCGCGCCGGTTCAGAAGCTCGCGGCAGAAGCGGCGCACATGATCCTGTACCTGCTGATGTTTGCGATACCAGCCTCGGGCTATCTGTACAGCTCAGCGGCCGGCATCCAGGTGGTTTATCTGGGCATCGTCCCGCTGCCGACGTTGATCGGGCCCGACACCGCATTGAAAGTCGTGCTGAAGACGGTCCACATCTGGCTGAACTACACCCTGCTCACGCTTGTGATCCTTCACGTGCTGGCGGCGCTCAAGCATCAGTTTGTCGATCGCGACGGCCTGCTGGCCCGCATGATCCCCTTTCTCAAGTAGATATAGACCCGAGGCAGATATGAACCGCTTTTTCCGTCGCTCGATATTGACCGCCAGTGTGGCGGCCTCGTTGTTTGCGGGCGTCGCGCATGCACAGGTCGACCTGTCGAAAAGCAAGGTGACCGCGACCTCGAAGCAGATGAATGTGCCTGTCGATGGGACCTTCAAAAAGTTCACGGCGCAACTCGACTTCGATCCCGCGAAACCGGCCGCAGGCAGCGCCAAGCTCTCAATCGATACCGCCAGCTATGACCTGGGCGACGAAAGCTACAACCAGCAGGTGCGCGGCAAAGACTGGTTCAACACCGCGCAGTTTCCGAATGCGACCTTCGTGTCGAGCGCCATTGCGCCGGCCGGTGGCAATCAGTTCAAGGTCAGCGGCACGCTCACCATCAAGGGCAAGTCTGAAAACGTTACAGTGCCGGTGACCGTCACGCAGCAAGGCGCGACGCAGACCTTCGACGGCACGCTGCCGATCAAACGCAGCCAGTTCGATATTGGTTTGGGCGAATGGAAAGACACGTCGGTGGTGGCCGATGAAGTCCTGATCAAGTTTCATCTTGTGGACGCCCGCAAATAAGCGGCCGACACCACGCAAAAAAGCAAAGCAAAAAGCTGAAGCGAACACGCAACAACATTTAACTGGAGAATGACGATGAAAAAGCAACTCTTGGCGGTAACGGTCGCCGCCTTGGCAGCGGGTACTTCGTTTGGCGCAATGGCAGCCGAAACGACCTATATGCTCGATCCGATGCACACCGCGCCGAGCTTCGAAGCCGACCACTTCGGCGGCATCTCGATCTGGCGTGGCAAGTTCACGAAGAGCAGCGGCACGGTGACAATCGATCGCGAAGCGAAGACGGGCACGCTGGATGCCACCATTGATCTGAGCTCGGTGGATATCGGCAATGACAAGCTGAATGAAGAATTGAAGAGCCCGGAGTTCTTCAATATCGCGCAGTTCCCGACGGCAGTCTACAAGGGCACGTCGATGAAGTTCAAGGGTGACGTGCCGGTGGAAGTAGTCGGCGAACTGACAATGCACGGTGTGACGAAGCCGCTGAATCTGAAGATCGAATCGTTCAAGTGCTTCCAGAACCCGATGCTCAAGCGCGAAGTGTGTGGCACGGAATCGACGGCCACCTTCAATCGTGCGGATTTCGGCATTGATTACGGCAAGGCGTACGGCTTCAAGATGGAAACGGTGCTGCACATCCAGGCCGAAGGCGTGAAGCAGTAAGCCAGTCAAGCAGAGGCACGCTGAAGACCCGTCATGCGTTGGCGGGTTTTTTTATGGCGCTCTGAATGACGTGCGGCCAGGCCGCCGTTTCTGGCACACGCGGGCGTCGTGTTTATCAATGCCGCATGTGCCAGAGCCCTAAGGTGCTCGCCGCTGACTCAGGGCTTGTTGCGCTTCGGTTCGCCGTTATGCAGACCCAAGGGACGCGCCGGCCAATCCAGCCACCGATCCGGACGCGTGGCTTCATGGGCCTCGTTCATCGGATAGCGAATCCGGTTCTCAGGTTTCGCCGTTTCGCCGATCACCATCATCCGGACCTCCTGATCCGTGTTGTTCATGAAGGTGTGGCAGATGCCAGTGCCAGCAGGAAACGAGACCGAATCCCCCGGCGCCAGCCGATACAGATGGCCGTCAATCCACACATCCGGCGTGCCTTCAATTACAAACACGAACTCCTCTTCTGCGCTTTCGGCATGCGGATACGACGAACGGCGCCCCGGCGGCAAGCGGAGGTGATGAATGCCGATGCGTTGCAAACCGAGCTTTTGCGCAAGCGGTGCGCCAATGCCGAGCAGTTCCGTACTGTTCTTGTAGTGGGCGTTGTCCTCGTCTTCCAGTTCGGTCCAGTGCCGGATGAACTCGGGTCGTTCCATTGAAGTCTCCTTGAATCGCCAACGTGTACAGATGCGTTGTTTGCGGGATGGTTCGAGGTTGTTCAACTACGCAAAACGTGCGGCGATCTTACCGCGTGACCGGGCGACGTCATAGCGGCGCAAAAAGCTTAGGCGGAGCGAGTCGGCCCACGCGAACCATCCAAAGCCCTATTCTGCGGCCCTGGATCAGTGCGTATTTCCGGGGCCAGCCATGACGGATATGATATCGATCACTGCCCGGCACCCCGTCAGGCTCACGATCAGGGCGGCATGCAACGCGCCGCCCATAGCGAAGTCCATCATGAACTCCACCCCCGACGCCATTTCACGCCCCGCCATGCGTGCGCTGACGCCCATCGAAGCGCGCGTGCTCAGCGTGCTCGTCGAAAAGCAGCATACGGTGCCGGACACTTACCCGTTGTCGCTCAACTCACTGACCTCTGGCTGCAACCAGAAAACTGCGCGCGCGCCGGTGATGAACGTGACCGACGCGGAGGTGCTCACCGCAATCGATGGTCTGAAGCGGCTTAGTCTGGTGCTCGAAGGCAGCAGCAGCCGAGTGCCGCGTTTCGAGCACAACCTGAACCGCGTGCTCGGCGTGCCGAGCCAGTCAGCTGCTCTGCTCACCGTGCTGATGCTACGTGGGCCGCAAACTGCCGCGGAATTGCGCCTGAACGCTTCGCGTCTGCACGACTTTGCGGATATTTCGTCAGTTGAAGTGTTTCTGCAAGAACTTGCGGATCATGAGCCTGCACGCGTGGTAAAGCTGCCGCGCACACCGGGCGAGCGCGAGAGCCGCTGGATGCATTTGCTGTGCGGCGAGGTAAGCGTGGCTGCGGGCGACGGCTACGCCGAGGAAGCGGAGCGCCGCGTTTCGGACGATTCGTCTCTGACCGCCGAAGTCGAGACGCTCAAGGCCGACCAGCAACGCCTGAGCGAAGAAGTGGCCCGGTTACAGGCAATGGTGCGCCATATGGCGGCCGAGCTTGGCATCAATCTCGACGGGGTTGCGCCGCCTGAGTCCTGAGCACGCTCAAGCTGTCCGGCCGCCGAGAGTTGGCCGGGTTCAGTTGTCCGGGTTCAGTTGTCCGGGAAATCCCCGAATGGGTTGCCTGTGTCTTTTGTTTCGGTGCTGAGGTTGTATTCCGCGCGCATGGCCTTCAGCACGCCTTCAACGTCGCGCTCGAAACCGGCTGCGTTGCCGAAATGTTTCATGTCCCAGTTGCAGCCGGTCTTATCGGGCTCCTGCAATTGCGGACGTGGTACGCGAATCTTCACGCCGTCTTCGACGACTTCCTGCAGGCGGTGGAGGCGCCGGTTGACCTCCTGCTGAAGCTGCGATGCGTTGAGCGTTTTCCGTATCATCGAAGTCTCCTTTCTGATGCTGGAGCGAGTCTAGCGCAACTGCGGCGACGGTTCGCGCGTATCAGTGACTTCACTGCGACTGCGGCACCCCTTCAAGCTGATGCGCGGCGTGGCCCCATCAAATCCGGAACTGTGCGACCGAATTGACCAACTGCGCGGCCTGTTGCCTGAGGCTCTCGGCCGCTGCTGCACTCTGCTCGACCAGCGCGGCGTTCTGCTGCGTCGTCTGGTCCATCTGGGCCACCGCTTCACCCACCTGCTCGACGCCGGTGCTCTGTTCCACACTGGCTCTGCTGATCTCACCCACGATAACCGTGACACGCTGGATGGCGCCGACGATCTGCGTCATCGTCGTGCCCGCCTCGTCGACGAGCACGGTACCGTGGTCAACCCGCTCGACGCTATCAGAGATTAGCGCCTGAATCTCCCGGGCGGCCTGTGCGGTGCGTTGCGCAAGACTGCGGACTTCGGCGGCGACGACCGCAAATCCACGTCCCTGTCCACCTGCCCGGGCTGCCTCAACCGCCGCATTCAGTGCGAGGATGTTGGTCTGGGCCGCAATGCCGTCGATGATGCCGATAATGTCGGCAATCTTGCCCGCACTCTGGTTGATTCCTTGCATGGTTTCAACCACCTGGTCCACCACCTTGCCACCCTTCAATGCGATCGACGACGCACCGTTGGCCAGTTCGCTGGCCTCCCGCGCGTTTTCGGCGTTTTGCCTGACGGTGACACTGAGCTGCTCCATCGATGCCGCCGTTTCCTGCAATGCGTTCGCCTGTTCCTCGGTTCGCTGGCTAAGGTCAGCATTGCCCGACGCGATCTGCGCCGAGCCGGTGGCGATTGAATCACTGCTATTGCGTACCTGTCCGACGATGTGCGCGAGCGAAACTGTCATGGCCTTCATGGCCGCCATCAGACTATCCGTGTCGCCGGGCTGCACGTGCAGGTCGACGTCGAGATTGCCTGTCGCGATCTGGCGCGCCGCTTCGCGCGCGTCGTTGGGTTCGCCGCCGAGCTTGCGTGTCATCGCACGCGAAAACATCACGGCGCCGGCGATGCCCGCCACCAGGGCGAGCACCATGGCACTGAAGCTCGCAAGGATCGCGCGCTTCTGCTTCGCCTGTGCAAGCACGATGGCAGCGGTACTCTGCTCGACGATCTTGCTGCCGGATTCGCGCAGCAGGATCACCGGTTCGCGGTCGATGCCATCCATCGCTTGATCGCCGACGGCAATATCGAAATCCGACGCCTTGAATAGTTCGAGCGCCTTGCGATACGACTGCCCCATCTGCTTGTGGAGGACGTTGAACTGCTCGATCATCGAGCGGGCTTCGCCGGGTGGCAACTCGATAGCGAGCTTCTCGGTGATAGTCTGGGAAGCCTGCTCGTACTTCTCGAAGGCGCTCCAGTACTTGTCGAGTTGCTTGGGGTTCTTGCCGCGCAACAGGATGTCCTTGCCGTTCTGCACCTGGTTCTTGAAGGCGACCAGCGCATCTGCGACCTGGCGTGCCTGCGAACCGTCCACTTCGATTAGGCGTTCGTAGGTGTTCGCGGCATCGTTCATCTGGAAAACACCGAAGAGCCCCGCTGCGGATGCAACCAGTAACGCGACGCCCAATGCCAGCGGAAGTTGATGGACCAGTCTCATGTCTCACTCTAGTTCTGGTTCTGGAATAGTCCGCCTCGCCATTGCGATATTGAATGGGACTTTTCTAATCAACCCTTTTCCCTCGGGTTAGTCCTGATTGGCGACTGGATAAGAAACCTGTCGTCGCACGTTTCGTCTCGATGAAATAACGATATTCGAGAATGAATCGCCCGTCCCTATATAAAAGTGAGATTCGCTGGCACTTTTTGTTAACTCGTGAGCGAACGCATACAGCACAGCTCTATTTACGACATTCAGTGCTTATTCAAACACGCAGGTGAATGGCCGGGGACGCGGGTCTCATGGCGGGTCTGGGAAGCCGTCCTGGCGCGCAAAACTACCGCGTACACGCTACAGACCGGCCGATCAACAAAAGTGCCATTGAATCTGATTTTTGTGTAGGGACGTGCGATCCATCCTCAAATATTCTTACTCCATCGAGACGCTACGTCCGACGCTGGATTCTTCATCCGGTTGTCGTCGACGACTAATTCACAGGAGAGGATGTTGACCAAGAAAGTCCCGCTCAAGATCGCAATCGCTGAGCATCCGCACACGTCTGCCATCCGTAACGGTTCCATTCCCATCGAGGGCGTGGATGCCGAGTTCATCACCGTGCAGCCGCAAATTGGCGCATTTCGCCGGATGGTGCGTGACGTCGAATTCGATGTCTGCGAACTGGCACCGACCACCTACATTATTGCCCGCGCTTACGGTGCGCCGTTCGTCGGCTTGCCGATTTTTGTGGTGCGCCGTTTTCACCACGCTGGGCTGCTGGTGCGCCCGGAAGCTGGCATCAAAACCCCCAAGGACCTGGAAGGCAAGAAAGTTGGCGTGCGTGCCTACTCGGTGACGACCGGCGTGTGGACGCGTCAGGTCCTGATCGATGAATTCGGCCTTGATTCGTCGAAGGTGACCTGGGTTGTCGATGACGAGGAGCATGTCACGCAGCTCAAGTTGCCGTCGAATGTGATTCATGCGCCAGCTGGCAGTTCGTTGGCTGACATGATGGCCAAGGGCGAACTATCTGCGGGGTTTGGAGCGAACGCGGGCATCGGTCGCACCGGCGCGCCCACCGGCGGGTGGAAGGAAGTCGAGGCCGACTATCCCGATCTGCTGCCCAACGCGACCGAACTCGAAACCGAGTATTACGGGCGCACCGGAGTCTATCCGATGCACGGCACGATCGTGGTCAAGGACTCGGTACTCGCCGGGCATCCGTGGATTGCGAAATCGATTTACGACGCCTTCGCTCAATCGAAGAAGGAATGGTTGGCGCGTCTCGATGCTGGCGAGGCTACCACCGCAGGCGACAGCAAATATCTGAAGCTGCGCAAGATCGTTGGACACGATCCGCTACCCTATGGCATAGAAGAAAACCGCAAAACTATCGAGGCCCTCGAAGCCACGGCATTCAAGCAGGGTCTCACGCCGCGCCGGATGTCCATGAGCGAGCTGTTCGTCGATCCCAGCGTCTGAACAGAAGTCTCCTGCAGCGTCGCCTCGAGTTATTACCTTGGTTCACCGCCTCTGCCTGCTTTCGGCTCTCGTCGAACGCAGGCATTTTGCATTGTCCCGATGCTTCGCTATCGTGCTCGCTTCCCTTGAATCACACGGCGTTTGACCATCCGCTCAAGTCTCGACCCGATTATTTCAATAGACCTACGGCGAGAAGCTAGCAAGAATTGCACTGCCTCAAATCATTATTAAACCGGAGACAACGTGATCCAGCGAGACGTCAATCGTCTCAGCCGTTCCACAGCAGTGGACGAGGATCACTTCAAGGAGACAGAAGCAGCATGAATCACAAGATCGCATTTTGCGCTTGCGCGACGTTGATAAACATTGCACCGGCTTCGGCTCAGGAAGTAGGCCCAAGCAGCGTCACACTTTACGGTGCGATCGACCAAGGCGTGCAATACCTCAGCCACGCGGCCACGGGAAAGACGACTGGTGACGCTTTCCAGGTGGGCTCAGGGATGGCGACTTCCTTCTTTGGACTTCGTGGCGCAGAAAATCTCGGCAACGGTGTGCAAGCCATATGGAACCTGGAGGGTGGATTTTCGCCGCAGAATGGCACATCGAGCCAGGGTGGGCGCCTGTTTGGCCGGCAGTCGTACGTGGGTCTGGACGGTCCGTACGGCCGCCTGACGTTTGGCCGCCAGTACACCATGCGGTTTTATGCCATCTCGGCCGTCAATCCGTTCGGGGACGGTGCGCAGGGCCTGACAACGCTCGACAACGGTATTGCCAATCCTCGCGCCGACAATGCCGTCAGCTACCGCGCACACCTCGGTGGCTTCGAAGCTGGCGTGAACTACAGCTTCGGGCGCGACGCCGTCGCCGCTGACCCGGTTAGCGCAGTCGGCACCAATTGTCCGGGCGAAACGACGCCCTATCTGGAGTGCAAGGAGTGGTCTGCACTGCTGAAGTACACAGGCAACAACTGGGGCGGTGCTGCCGCCTATGAGCGGAATTACGGTGGCACGTCGGTGACGTACGGCGGTCTCACGTCACCTGGGCTCGCGGACAGCCGGTTCGTCTCGGGCGCTTACTTCAACGTGAACGGCGCCAGGTTTGGCGCAGGGTGGATATTGCGCACCGATCTCGGTATCTCCACGCCGAGGAGCAACTTGTTCTGGCTGACCGGCACGGTGCCCGTGACCACGAGCGTGTCCATCGACGGCATGCTGGCGGAACTCAAATATGAGCATTCGCCAAACAAGGCACTCGTAGAAGTTCTGCGCGGCGTCTACTCGCTGTCCAAGACTACGTCGCTCTATATAACGGCGGATCACATTCATAACTACGGAAAACTGGCGCTCGCGGCGAGCACGATGTTGCCCGTCCAGGCACCTCCGCCCGGCGGCTCACAGCTTTCCGTCATCGTCGGTATCAAGCATCGTTTTTGAATCGCGTCGCAAGGATTGTGCGTGGCCGATGTCGAATCAAAAATATTGGCCTATGACATAAACTTTGGAATACTAATCATTGAAGTTTGGCGGCCGCACGTGCCGCCGACATATCGGCCACGGCTTCGATGGGCAGCTTCTGCTTCAAGGTTCCGAATGCGATGTCCATGTCCTGCAGATAGGCCATATCGCCGCCGGTCAGGGACAGGTCTCGGGAGTAAGGACGCTGGCTCTGGTTGAAGTCCCAGATGGCCAGTGCAGAGGCGTGGTCGAAATCTTTCTGGGCACGCTTGCGCGCTTCAAAGAAGGCATCATGTGCCGCCGGTGACATCAGGTATTCGTAGAGCGCCCCATAGGCCGCCATGACCGCGACAAGGCCATCGTGCTTGTCTCTGAGTGCGGAATTGGAAGCATAGGCAGTCTGGAAGATGCATCTGGGTAGCGCCTCCCACAGGTTGCCACCGTTGATCGCCACCAGCCCGTCGTGATCATTCAGATGCGAGACGCTTGAGCAGCAGGCATCAGCTTCACCCTTGGCGACCGCCTCATGACATGCATCATTGCTTCCCTTGTTGATGAAATTCAGTTGCGACACGTCGATGTCGGCTTCTCGCAATAGCTGCATCATGAGCATGTTCAGCAAGCCTGTAGCAGGCCCGACGGCGACTGTCTTGCCCTTGAGATCAGCGAGCTTGCTGATGCGCTCGGGCCTTGCGAAGACCGTCAGTGCACACTTGCGCATGCCGGCGCCGACGACCTTGACCTTCGCGCCTTGTGCGATTCGCGGCAGCACCATGTTGTAGCCGGACACCATGCAGACGTCCGCGGCGCCCGCGCCGATTGCATCGAACGGGCCGGTGTTGCCGGGAATATCGACCATAAGCGCATTGGCGCCGAATTGGCGCAGATAGCCTTGCTGCTCCATCAATGTATTGAGCGTCGCGTTCTCGAGGCCGGGATTGCTGACGACCCTGATCTGGGCCGTGCTAGCCTTTGCGACGTGTGGTGCGGCCAGTTGACCCGCAGCAAGTCCCATGCCGAGAAGGCCAGTGCTGCGCAAAAATTGGCGGCGGTTAAAAGTTTGAGTCATCGGAAGTCTCCATTTTTTTGGCGTGATTTTTCGAGCGATTTTCGACGCAACAGCCGGCGAAAGGATGTGTGAGGAGACGTAAGACGCTTTGTTGCGCGCGTTCATGGCCGCACCTACACTGCCGGTGCCGCGTCGTCCATCGACGTGACTGGAAAAATCCGGATATTGCTTGCTAGACGTGCTTTGGTCGATTGAATAAAACGACTTCAGACTTAACCTGATGGTAAAACCTGCGGGGGTACACGACGTGTCGGAACTTGGGGGGTATCTTTCCCTCAAGCGCCGTTTGACCATTTGCTCAACTCCGGCCCAGTTTTTATCAATTGACGCAAAGCTGTGCACTGGCAAAAATTGGTGCATTGAGTCGACAACTCATAGCGACAACGCGAACCATCATCGATGGTGGCGGCCGTCTTCGGCGTGCCGTGATGGTGGATCGCACAACAAGTATCGGAGACATGCAGAACGATGAACTACAGGACCGCATTACGCGCTTTCGCGGTGCTAATGGGCATTTCAACGACGGCGGTTGCTGCGCCGGCTGGTGGTCAGTCAGTTGAACAGTTTTATAGCGGAAAGACCGTCACACTTCTTGTCAGCGCCGACGCAGGCACGCCCACCGACATTATCGCGCGGCAATTTGCGCGCTTCTTCGTGAGGTACATGCCAGGGCATCCAAAGGCAGTGGTGATGAATGTGATTGGGGCGGGAGGCATGGTTGCGGCGGCTTCGCTTCAGTCAAGGCAAGCGAATGACGGCACCGTGATAGGTTTTCTTCAGCGCAATAACCTTTACATTCCGTTGCTCGATCCGAGGCAGAGCAGATTCGATCCCCGCAAAGTGAGGTGGCTTGGAAGCCTGAATAAAGTGGACTACTGCATGGTCGCGATGACCCGCTCGGGTGTGACGACGGCCGATGATCTGTTCAAAAAGAAAATGTTCAGTGGCGCGACCGGGTTCTCCAACGAGGATCGAACCCTTCCGGCACTGCTGAACGAGTACCTCGGCACCAAGATGGCCATTGTTCCTGGTTATACGGGCCGCGGTGAAGTCTATCTGGCGATGCAAAGAGGCGAAGTCGACGGTTGGGCCTCGACCGTTGACGGACTGAAGCAGGGCGATCCGGTGCGACTGCTAGCGAGTGGAAAGATGAAAGTGCTGCTGGACTTCGGCTGGAAAAGCCCCCCGGAGTTTCCCAACATTCCGAACCTGAGCACGTATATCACCAAACCTGAGGTCAAGGCTGTGTTCAATCTGTTCCTGCTGCCTTTCGAGGCTGGACGGCCCATCGCGGTGCCCGAAGACGTGCCTCAAGATCGTCTTGAAGCGTTGCGTTCAGCCTTTTCAAAGACGATTGCGGATCCTGAGTTCGACGCGACGATGAAAAATGCCGGGTTTCCGGTCGACGCGATTGACGGGAGCGCGGTAGAACAGATCATCAGCAAGCTGTACGCCACACCCGAACCGCAACTGGAGAGTGCTCGCAAGCTCATCTTCAGTCCCGAGTGACAGCGACTGGTGCGTGCGGGTCCAGGTTCTGATTCTGCGCGCTCTGGTCTGCTGGTGATCTAGCCAGAAGAATGTCATGCATCCATTCTGGATGGATGACGTAATGTTAGTTAGAGGTACTATTCAATGAAACATGAAATCATCGATATTCATCCTCATATCGTTTCGAAGGATACGGTCCGCTATCCTGTCGCTCCCCAGCATGGGCATCGTTCTGACTGGTCTGCCACGCGCCCGGTCACGTTCGAACAGATGATCGTTGAGATGGATGAGGCCGGGGTTGCGAAGGCTGCAATCGTGCATTCATCGACGACCTATGGGCACAACAACGCCTATGTAGCCGACTCCGTGGCGCAGCAGCCGAAGCGATTCACCGGTGTCTATTCCTTCGATCTGTTTGCGGCCGACGCGCTCAATACTTTCGACTACTGGCTGGCCCACGGGATGGGCGGAATCCGCCTGTTCACCGGCGGCGCGACGCATCAGGGTGATGGAAGCTGGCTGGTCGATCCAGCGACCTTCCCGATCTGGGAACGCTGTGCGGAGATCGGTATGACCATGGTGGTCCAGACGACGCTGGCGGGCGTGCCGATGGTGGCCGAACTGGCAGCGCGCTTTCCGAACGTGAAGATCGCGGTCGATCACTGTGCCCGCCCGGTCCTCGAGGAGGGGCCGCCGTATGCTGCCTGTGCGAAGTTGTTCGAACTGGCGAAATTTGAAAACGTCTATATGAAGGTTACGCCACGGACTTTCGACCTTGCACAGGCAGCACCCGGTGGAGCGGAAGCGTTCTTCCCGCATCTTGTGAAGGTGTTCGGTGCGGACCATCTTGCCTTTGGTTCCAACTATCCGGCCTCGGCGGGACCGCTTAAAAAGCTGATCGATCAGGGGCACGCGTGTTTCGTATCGCTGAGCGAGGAGGAGCGCGCCTGGGTTTGGGGCCGCACGGCACAAGTGCTCTATCCCGCTCTTGCTGATCAGAGCCTGTAACGTGTCGAAGATACCGGCGCACCATCTGCTACGATGCCCCATCGTTGCCCCTGGCTGACTGACAGAGTGGGCCTGCTGAGCTTGCTCGCTAATCTGGATGACTCATGGAATTTTTCAACGATGCAACGTTGTTGGCAGCCGGTCACGCGTTGTCGACGCTCTTGCAGTTCCACCGCCTGGTCTTTCTTGTGTTCGGCGTCTTGGTTGGGCTGGCGATCGGACTGTTGCCAGGCATCGGCGGACTGACCGGCTTCGCATTGCTCGTGCCGTTCACCTACACGATGGATCCGTATGCGGCCTTTGCGATGTTGCTCGGCATGGCTTCGGTCATCACGACTTCGGACGTGATCCCGGCGGTGCTGTTTGGCGTGCCGGGTCACGCTGCTTCGCAGGCGACCGTACTCGATGGTCTGCCGATGACCAAACGCGGGGAGGCCTCACGTGCGCTAAGCGCGTGCTATACATCCTCGCTTTTGGGCGGACTGATCGGAGCACTCATCCTGGCAGTCTCCTTGCCTCTGGTACGACCTTTTGTCCTCTCGATTGCTACTCCTGAGATGCTGGGGCTGACGATTTTCGGCATTTCGATGGTGGCGTCGTTATCGGGTAATGCGCCATTGAAAGGTATCGTCGCAGCGTGTTTCGGCATTCTCATAGGCATGATCGGTACGAATGTCGAAACGGGGCAAATGCGCTGGACAGGTGATCTCCTTTATCTGCAGGACGGCATTCCACTGGTGCCGATCATCCTTGGCATCTTCGCGCTGCCCGAACTGTGCGAACTTGCTATCCGACGTACGGCAATTGCTGAGAGCATGCAGTTCAGTTCGCGCGAGGGAATGCGGCAGGGCGTGATGGACACGCTGCGAAACTGGTTCCTGGTGATGCGATGCGGTGGACTGGGGGCAGTACTCGGCGCGATTCCCGGCATTACCGGCGCAGTAACAGACTGGATCGCCTATGGTCATGCAATGCAAACCTCAAAGGGGGCCAAGGAATCGTTTACGAAGGGGGATGTCCGCGGCGTCATCGCGCCGGAAGCAGCCAACAACGCGAGAGAGGGCGGCAGCCTGGTACCCATGCTGGCATTCGGTGTACCCGGCGGCGCAGCGCAGGCCATCCTGCTTGGCGCGATGATGGTGCATGGGTTCATACCCGGCCCCGACATGTTGACCAAGCATCTGGACCTGACCTATTCAATGGTGTGGTCTATTGCACTCGCCAACATCTTTGGCGCGGGTCTGTGCTTCCTGCTCAGCGGGCAATTCGCCAAGATTTCGACGCTGCGCTATACGCTCATCCTGCCGGTCATCATGCCCATCATCTATGTAGGCGCATTTCAGGGCTCGCGTAGCTGGGGCGATCTGTTCGTACTGTTGATTGCTGGTGTGATCGGCTGGACCATGAAGCGGATGAAATGGACGCGTCCACCGCTGATCCTGGGTCTGGTACTCGGTGTGCTGATGGAACGCTACATGACAATCTCTTTCATGCGATACGGCACGCACTGGCTATTGCGGCCGGGTGTCATGGTCCTTCTGGTTCTCGCGGTGCTGATCTTTCTCAACCCGCTGTTCAAACTGATCCGCAGGGGCGGCCTTGCCAGACTCAAGCCGAGTGGGAAAGTCGCGTTCAAGCTAGAAGACCTCACGTATCTCTTCTTCATCGGCGTGGGAACTTACATGCTGGTGACCGCACAGAGCTGGCTCCTCCTCGCGAGAGTAGGACCGACAGTCGTAGCAAGTATCCTCGTCATTGCCGGGACGCTTAGTCTGGCGAACAAAGTCTTCGTGGCGCCTGCGCCTGCTGGGGCGGCGCATGCAGGCGGGATTCACATGGATGTAGCGAGCAGCAACGACGAAAGCCTGACAAACAGGACAATGTTGCTCCGGGCAGCGAAGTTCTTTGGGTGGTTCCTCGCGTTTCTCGCCTGCATGGCAGTGATCGGCATGATCCCCACGGTCCCTCTGATGATCGTGGCGTTCATGCGCGTCGAAGGGCGCGAGTCGTGGCGACTCAGCCTGATCCTCGCGCTTTGTGTGACGGCACTTCTCTACCTCATATTCCAGCAGATCATTCACATACCCTGGCCAAGCAGTCTCCTGGGTCAGTGGTTTCCCATGCTCGCCGTCGGGGGCGATTGACGGCTCACGGCCCTTTGCTCTGGTCGGACAGGGCAGTGCAGGTCGCGGGCGTCAGGCAGACATGCAGCCAGTTTATCCAGGCAGGAGTCGGATCGGTACGAGGCGTGTGCCGATGCGAGTAACTGCTTCGGCATCGTTTCATTGCAAGGAGAGTGCATGATGGACAATCGACTCAACCGTATCGATCCTGAGAAGGCCACCGATGAGCAGCAGAAAGTGATTGCGCGGCTTGGCGAAGGGCGAGGGCGCATCCCCACGCCTTTCAATATCTGGCTGCACAACCCGCATCTGGCGGGAGGGATGGAAATTATCGGCACCCATGTCGATCGCTCGCCGGTGCTCAGCGAAGCGGAGACCGAGGTGGCGATCCTCTCGACGGCAGTCCTCTGGAACGCGCCCTACGTGATCGCCAACCACCGGCGCCATGCATTGAAAGCCGGCATTCCTGAGACGGTGGTCAATGCCATCATCGAAAAACGCCGCCCCGAATTGGTCGAAGGACGCCTCGGTGTGGTCTGCGAAGCTGTTTGCGACATTCTCGCAGGAGGCGCGATCGACGACTCGCGCTTTGCCCGCTACGACGCCGAGCTTGGCCGTGCGGTGATCGCCGAGTTGTTGATTACCGTGGGCTATTTCACCTCGGTTTCGCTCGCCATGACACTGCACGCACTCGAGCCCAAGGGCTGATTGTTGATCCCAGCCAATTTCATCTCGCGCCAGGAGACCTGATTCCTGGCGCGGGTCTGTCACTACCGAGAATGGGCGGTGTTTTTTGCATAAGACAATCATGCATATTGACCCACACCTCTATAAAGCCGCACATAAAACACAAGAGTGGGCCACAGCATGACGCACGTAACCGAAACATCGTCGTCTGCGATTGACGCGGGCGCCGGCCTTTCAGCTTTGTTGAAGCAGGCGTCGTTCGCACGGTTCATGACGGCTCGCGTCGGCTCTATCACGGCCCAGCAGATGATATTGCTTGCGGTCAGCTGGCACATGTACGACCTGACATCCAGTGCCTGGGATCTTGGGCTCGTCGGACTCTTTCAGTTCATTCCTGGACTCGCCACGACGTTCGTCGCCGGGCATTGCGCCGACCGCATGCATCGTGGCCGGATCGTCGCGGTCTGTCTTGCTGCTCAGGCTATCACTGCCGGACTGCTCGCCGCAGCGACCGCCATGCATGTGGTAACGCGCGACGTGCTGCTCGCGCTCTCGCTCGTCCTCGGCGCGATCCGGCCGTTTCAGATGTCGGGGCAGCAGGCGCTGTTGCCGATGCTGGCGCCGCCGCGGTTGCTGGCGAGGTCAATGGCGCTCAGCACGGCGGTCCAGCAGGTCTGCGTGGTCGCCGGGCCCGCGTTGGGCGGTCTGCTGTTCGCTATGGGCATCAACGTTGTCTACCTGACCTGCGCCGCGCTTTTCTGCGTGAGCGCCGTGATGTGCGCATTCGTGCGGTACGACTACGTGCCACTGCCGCGAGAACCCGTCACGGCAGCAACGATCCTCGCCGGCTTGCGCTTCGTGTGGGATCACCCATTGTTGCTCGGCGGGATTTCGCTTGACCTGTTCGCGGTTCTGTTTGGGGGCGCCACTGCTCTGCTGCCTGTCTACGCGAGAGAGATTTTGCATGTCGGACCGCAAGGGCTGGGATTGCTGCGCTCGTTTCCTCTCATCCTGCTTCCGGCATCGGAAGTTCGCATAGATGCACTTAGGGCTTTACCAAACGGTTAAGGGCACCGCCCTTTATTTCAATAGACGGAAAGTGCGCTCCGCAAGATCATGTAGTCAACGAAATCACCCGCACCACCATGCAGTGCAACGATCTTTGCAGCGAAGTTGCGACGGTCAGCGGGTCAATCGAATATGGCTATTCAAACAGGAGACTCCGTTGACTAGAAAAGTCCCGCTCAAGATCGCAATCGCTGAGCATCCGCACACGTCTGCCATCCGTAACGGTTCCATTCCCATCGAGGGCGTGGATGCCGAGTTCATCACCGTGCAGCCGCAGATTGGCGCATTTCGCCGGATGGTGCGCGACGTCGAATTCGACGTTTGCGAGTTGGCGCCCACAACCTACATCATTGCCCGGGCGTATGGCGCACCGTTTGTCGCGTTGCCGATCTTCGTGGTGCGGCGCTTCCATCACGGCGGCC
>NZ_JBAURZ010000075.1:0-8656 GCF_049581445.1 Paraburkholderia sp.
CAGCGATGGCGCCCGGCAGTGCGGTGCCGGCCACTGGCAGAAAAGCGGATCGCGCGCTGCGCAGGAAGGTTTATGCCGCCATCGGCAAGCACAAGGAGATCAGCGCTGGAGATATCAGCATCATCGCAAAAGACGGCGCGGTGACGCTGCACGGGACGGTCACGGACGCTTCCCAAGTCGGCGCAGTCGCGGAAATCGCCAGGGGTGTTGATGGGGTCACTTCCGTGACCAACAAGCTGACCGTGAGGAAACCATTGGGCGGCATGTGAGTTGCATCGAGTCATGCAAACGTGCTGCGGGCGCTCAGGAATCTGAAACAGCCGAAACGCTCGTATTCCAGTTCAAATGACTTCACGCCTTCCCACCAGAAGTTAACGGGGAATGGTTGGCTCCGGCGCCAGCGGGCAGCCGGGCCAACGCTATACCCACAGATCGCGAGTCGGCGTTCGCACCCGTCCGTCAGAATCAAGCTGCACATACTCCACTCTTGACGTTATCTCCCGCGAGCCGCTCCGGCTGCATTGACGACGGCCGCCACACGGCTACGGATCTCCGGCTACGCGACCACAGTCTCCGGGTTGTCTGCGCGGACAGGTTGTGGGGCCAAAGTCGTATTGTCGGTTGCGGTAAGAAGAACCATTGTAGTGACGGAGACAGACCGATTCGAGAGACGCCTGCGGCTGGGCACGGCATTGGCACGCCGTATCCGTCGGGCCGGGTATCGCTCGCGAATCTGAACGAATCGGGCTACCGAAAGATTGGCCGAGTCTTCCGAACAATGCTTTTTCCGGTTATGTCGAGAGCTACAACGCTACGACCGGCAACCGGCTGAACAACAACAGGGCCCTGTGGATCCTACACATAACGAACCCTGTACAAACTGGCGATCATTTCGGCCATGGCGGCCGTTGCATTCGACCTGTCGCTATCGAAGCGTGCCGGATGAATACACCAGATTTTCTCAAAAGCGCGCGGACCAGTTTCGCGGCGCGCGTGAAGGCTCTCGTCGAAGATGTGCCGGAACTGCCGAACTTCAGCGGTTCCCACAGTGCGCTGCGCGAAAATAGTGAGTGCGCGACGCCCGAAGGCGATATGCGCACGGCCTACTATCTGGCTTACAAGACAGAGGCATGCGAGTGCCTCAAGTTGAACTACCGCGATCATGCTAGGGATCGGCTATCAGCTCGATGCGCCCGATACGCCGGGTCCGCGTGACTTCGCGCTGTCGCGCACCAGCTAGGTCACGAATAACGAAATCACGTTGATGGCCGGCGCGACAATCCTGAACAGCCTCGATTCGCAGACGGCGGCGGCGGAGGCAATCGAATACCGGCGCGGCCTGACCAACTATCTCGATGCGACGCTTGGCTATCTGCACGAAGGCAACGGCCTGTCGGCGCAGCGCGACGGCGCGACCGCGCAACTGTGGCTCACGCGGGCTTTTTTCGACGACCGCCTGGCGCTCGGCATTGGCGTGGGAGCCTACGCCGCGATCCATCACGACGAGTCCGGGGACAACGAGGGCGGCGGCGACGGCATTCTGGCGGGACTCGTGTCGATATCGGCTTCGTACCGCCTCGCGCAACACTGGTTGGCACGTGTGACGTGGAACCGAGTGATGACACGCGATAGCCGCGATACGGACGTGATTCTGGGCGGCGTCGGCTATCGTTTCTAGCAGGCCATGAAAGCTCCGCGACATCATGATGAAGCCACCGCATTGCGACAGAGCGACATTCATGCACCCGCCTTCGCCGCCAGAGAACACACTGTGATACTCGTCGGGCCGGATCTACAACGTCTTGTTCCTGTCGAGCTTGCTGCCCGTTTCAGCGTTGTACCGGTCGACGTATTCGGAAGTTAGCAGCCGTACGGCCCGACCGATCTGCCGATAGTCGGATTCGTTCAGATTCGCGAGCGAAATCCGTCCGGACGGGTGCTGGGTCCCAAACCCGAGCCCCGGCAGCAATACGACCCGAGCTTCTCGAGCGAGACGGAACAGCAGTTCGGTTGGGGCGGTGTGTTTGAGTAGCCAGTCGACGAACTCGCGACCGTACGCTCGCTCGGCAAGAAACTCGAGGTCCACGATTGCGTAGTAATCGACCTGGTTGGGATCGTCGTCCTCGAAGGAAATACCAATCTCCTGGTACAGCGCTTTCTTGCGATTGCGGATCAGCCGCTTCAACGCGTTCTTGTACGCGTCCGGCGTATCCATTAGCGAAAACAGCGAGAAGAGCACCATTTGCACCTGCTGCGGCGTCGATAACCCCGCGGTGTGATTCAGCGCAACGGTGCGGCTATCCGCCACGAGGCGATCGATGAACTTCAGCTTGTCCGGCTCCGTCGTGATCGACTCGTAACGATGATGCAGTTCCTCCTTCACTTGCTTCGGCAGTTCCGCCAGCAGACGATCCAGCACGTTGTCGCGATGAGTCGCGATCGTCCCGAGCCGCCAGCCTGTCGCGCCGAAATACTTGGAGTACGAGTACACGAGAATCGTGTTCTTCGGCGCAAGCGCAAATAGCGACACGAAGTCATCCGCAAAGGTGCCGTACACGTCGTCGGTCAGCAGGATCAGGTCGGGGCGTTCCTTCACGATGTCAGCGATATATTCGAGGCTTTCGTCGCTGATCTTCACCGATGGCGGATTGCTTGGGTTCACGAGAAAGAACGCCTTCACCTTCGGGTCGCGCAGTTTGTCCAGTTCCTTGTTCGAATACTGCCAATCGCTCTCGACGCCAGCATGCAGATTGACCACGTTCAGCTGATAATCGTTGAGCCGCGGAATTTCGATGTACGGCGTGAAGATCGGCATGCCGAGTGCGATCGTATCGCCGACACTGATCAGGTGGTTCTCGCGCATGGTATTGAAGATGTACGTCATTGCGGCCGTACCACCCTCAACCGCGAAGATGTCGAATTCGCCGACAAACGGATGCTTGCCTATCATCTCGCGCCGCAGGTATTGGCCGACGATGATCTCTGATAGCTTTAGCATCCGGTCAGGCACCGGATAGTTCGACGCGAGAATACCCTCGCACATTTCATACAGGAAGTCGCTCGCGGAAAGCCCAAGCTGGTCGCGCACATAGGAAACAGCGCCGGCGAGAAATTCGATGCCCGGCACGTCCTTGTTTTCGCGCAGAAAAAGTTCGAATCGTTCGGTCAGCCCTTCGCGCCGCGGGAAGCCGCCGACGCCTTCGGGCATATACGCAAACGAGCGCTCCGATTCCCGCATCGCGAAAAGCCCTAGCTGCCAGAAGCCATGGCGCGGGGTCGTCGCGAGAAAGTTTGGATTGCCGCGGCCGGCGTTCAGCATCGAAGCATTCGCCGGGCGTTCGACCGCGCCACCGCCCGCAGCCTTGATCAGTTCATCTTTCAGTTCGAACGGGCTGAGCGCAGCCAACTTTGAGGCCTCGCTCGCTGCTGACTTGCTGGACTTCGCCATCACATACCTCCAGACTGAGTAGTTGCATGTTGAGGTAACCGCTCGATCGGTGTTCTGTCAGGACAGGACCATGACGATCACCATTCCCCAGATGGTCAGGAGCGTGTTGCCGACTGCATAGGTAACTGTGTAACCGAGACCCGGTACCTGGCTCTTTGCGGCGTCGCATATCATCCCCAGGGCAGCCGTGGTGGTTCGGGAACCTGCGCAAATGCCCAGTAGAAGTGCGGGATGAAATTTGAATACATATCTGGCGATGTACATGCCCAGAATCAGCGGGACGGCCGTGGCGAAGATGCCCCAAAGGAACAGGCTCACGCCAAGTTGCTGCAGGCCGGAAACGAAGCCCGGTCCGGCTGTGATGCCGACTACCGCGATGAACACATTCAATCCGACCGAATTCATGAACCATATTGTCGGTTCAGGGATGCGGCCGAAAGTCGGATGGATCGCGCGAAACCAGCCGAATATGATGCCCGCGATCAGCGCGCCGCCCGCGGTCGACAGCGTCACCGGAACAGCACCGATGTGAATCACCACAGCGCCGACCAACGCGCCGACGGTAATGGCGAGTGCGACGAAAGCCATATCTGTCACGCTGGTCGGTCGGTCCAGCACGCCGATGGCTGCGGCCGCGGCTGTCGTATCCTGCGTACGTCCGACCACAGTGATGACATCGCCACGGTACAGTTTGGTATTGGGTAGTATCGGAATGACGGTTTCTGTGGGGCCGCGTTTGATTTTCCGGAGGAACACACCTCTCGCAGTCGGCAATGTGCTTAGTTCCTGCAATGTCTTGTTGTCGATCGCCTTGCTGGTCACGAAGATGTCGACCCCCTCGATCGGCACGGCGAGAAGTTCGGGATCCTCAACTTCGACGGCTACGGGTCCGATGATGTTCACAAGCTGCTCGCGCCGTCCCGCGACCGCGACGATATCGTCCGGTTGCAGAACCAGATCGAGCGTGGCGTCCATGATTTTGCCACCGCGCCTGATTCGCTCGACAAAAAGGCGCGTGTCGCCGGCAGCCAGCGTTTCAGCCTGGGCAATCGTCAGACCCGCGGCCGGACCATTGCTCTGGACGCGATAGGCGCGTAACTCAAACCGATGCCACGCCTGCCCGGCGCCGCCCAGTTCCTGGGTGGCGCCCATACTTGCTTCATATTCTTTGCATACCGCCACGAGATCAATGCGCAACAGGCGAGGGCCGAGTGTGGCGAGGATCAATGCCGAGCCAATCGTACCGAATATGTAGGTCACGGCATACGCTGTCGGCATGGCATCCAGAAGCGCCTTGCTCTGTTCCGCGGGTAAGCCCAGCCGGTTGATAGCGTCAGTGGCAAGGCCCATCGACGCCGAAATAGTCTGTGAGCCAGCCAGTAGCCCGGCAGCCGAGCCAACGGTATACCCTGCGAGCTTTGCTGCCAGAATGGGCGCTGCGAGGCACAAGAGACACTGAATCACTGAGAAAAGCGCTTGAGGAATGCCGTCCTTGGCAATGCCGCGCACGAATTGCGGCCCGACCCCGTATCCCACCGCGAAGAGGAACATCAGGAAGAACACTGATTTCACATTGGAGGAAACCGTAATGCCTAGCTGGCCGATCGCGATCGCTGCGAGGAGCGTCGCGGTGACCGCGCCGAGACTGAATCCTTTGAAGCTCTTTCCCCCGACCCAGTAGCCAATTCCGAGAGACAGGAAGATTGCGATTTCCGGGTAACTACGTAGTGTTGCTGTGAGCCATGACATACGCACTCCTGATGTGAAGTGTTATGACGGAGAGGAATCAGGTGGCTTCGAATGTGCCAGAAACTGCTGGATTGGCGTGACAGGTAAGCTGGAATTCGACTTCGGGCATATTCTTTAGAGAAAGCATAAATATACGCACTGCGAAATAAGATGAAATAATCGAAAGCTCTCATCATCGTGGCGTCTCATCTACGTCACGGTCCGCCGCAATTACAACCTAAGGTTACAGGCCTGAGTGGGAGCACAGTATCAGACCTTGGTCCTATGGGTCGCGCCACGCTTGCGCGGTGGGATTCTCGCTGAATCCGCACCGCAGAGCGGCTATTTCTTTGCAGCGGGCTCCACGGAAATGGCGAGCGCTTCGGTGTACACCGCCTGCACCTGATCGCCCTTTTTGATGTCGGCGAACTGCTTCGGATCTTCCACAACCATGTCCACTGTGTTGCCCTTGGGACCCTTCAACGTGATCATCCTGCTCTGAGGGTGGACCGCGACAACGTCGGCGACGATGGTTAGCTGGCGGCCCAAAGTGCCGCCGGGCTTACTGCCCTCGGGCGTGCGCTCCATTGTCGGCTTTTCTTCGATTGAAGCCCCTTCGCCGCCATTTTTCTTGAGGCTCAGGCTAAGGGATTCGCGGTAGACCGTTGTCACGACGTCGCCTACCTTGAGCTGATCGAAATTTCGGGCCTCTTCTCCGACCTCCACTTCAACAATCTTGTCGTTCGCGGTTTTCAGCACGACGGTTCTTGTCGCGGGATCGATGTTTTCCACCGTGGCGGTTATCTGAATGGTGCGCTTGACGGCGGCGTGACCCGGCACTTTCGTCATTTCCACGCTGGCCTGCGGCTGTGCCCATGAGGCCGGCGTGATGGCCGCTAAGGCGGCGATGAACAGATATTTTGCGTTCTTCATTGTGCTCTCCTTGGAAACGACGAAACCTTGGCGATGACCTGATCTGCCTGACGACGCTAGAGCGGTGGTTCGTGACGACGTCCAGAGCCGGTTGCCGGAAAGGTGAATGAGGCCGTCCGCGTCAGCGTTCCTGTGCCCGGTAATGCGCTGGGCTGCGTGCCGGACGGTGTCGTCGTACCGGTGCCGGCAGTGCCCAGCCACTCGTCGATCACATCAGCCACCGACAGATGTCGTCCGAAATAGCCGACCTGATCTTCCAGTCCCTCGGCGCGCAGGATATCTCGCACGCCAGCATGCGCGCTTACCAGCCGCAGGCGAATACCGGTTGCTTGCAGCTCCGAATGCAGTGCCGCCAGCATGCGCGCGCCGGCCAGGTCGACAAACGGCGAGGCGGACAGATCGCATATCACCAGCCCGAGCGGCTCTGCGGTAGAGCGGATGCGTGGCCAGAGCGTAGAGCGCACATGGTCGGCGTTGAAGTACAGCAACGATGCATCGACGCGGAACAACAACACGCCATGCACAGGCTCATTGTCTGGATTGCGCGCAATGTCCGAGTAACGGCGTGTACCGGGGATGCGGCCGAGGATCGCGACATGTGGATGGGCAGCGCGCCTGATGACCAGCAGCATCGACACAAGCACCGCAAAGATCACGCCTTTCAGGATGCCCAGCAGCAGCACGGCGGCAAAGGCGACCATCGCGACGAAGAATTCGTAACGGCTGACCCGCCACACGTGACGCAGTTCACGAATGTCGATCAGGCCTTTCACCGCAACCAGCACGATTGCCGCGAGCACCACGTTGGGCAGGTTAGCGAGTAGGCCCGTCAGGAACATCAGGCAGAGTCCGATCGTAACCGACGCGACCACCAGCGAGAGCGGCGTCCTGGCGCCGGCCTTATCGTTGACGGAGGACTGCGAGAGTCCGCCCGCAACGGGATAGGCATGAAAAAAACCAGCGGCCAGATTGGCAGCGCCGAGGCCGAGCAACTCCTGGCGCGGATCAATTTCATAGCCCTTCGACTGCGCAATGGCGCGCGCGGCGGACACACTCTCCACATAGGACAGCAGAAGGCACGCGAATGCGAGGGGAATCACACCGTCCACATCGCGCACCCGCAAATCCGGTACATGGAACGCCGGCAAGCCCTGCGGCAACGCGCCGACGACCTTGAAACCCATCGCCGCGAGCGGTGTGATCGACAGCAGGATGATGGACGCCACCACCACCAGTAACGCGACCGGCCGACCCGGCAGAAGCTTTTCTCCCAACAGCAGCAGAGCGAGTGCGGCGAGCCCGAACCCGAGCACCGCCACATTCGTATCGGGGAGCTGGCCAGCCAGCACGGCGATGCGCTCGAAGAACTGTTCGCCGCCGCCCCTCACGCCGAACAGCTTGGGCAACTGGGTTAGCGCGATCGTGAGCGCCGCCCCGGCCTTGAAGCCGAGCAGGATCGTTTCGCTGATGAAGTTGACAAGCGAACTCAGCCGAAGAATCCACGCCACGATGCACATGCCTCCCACAAGCAACGCCGTCAGCGCCGCGATGGAGGCGAATCGCGCGGGGTCGCCGGCGGCCATGTCCGCGACTGTTACGCCGACGAGCATCGAAATCGCCGATGTCGGGCCGATCGCGAGCTGCCGGGAAGATCCGAACAGTGCGTAGAAGAGACCTCCCGCCAGATAGCAGTAGATGCCGTATTGCGGCGGCAGCCCCGCGAGCGTTGCGTAAGCCAGCGACACCGGGATGCCATAGGCCGCGAGGGTCAAGCCGGCAATCGCGTCGTGCGTGAGCCACTTTGCCTGATACGTCGGCAGCCACTGCGCCGGAGGAAACACGGCGCGCCATCCGGCGACACGCGCCGGGTGAGCGGTTTTGCCTTGCGGGCGAGGTGCTTCAGTCATGGGAACGTCTCCTTTCGCGGAGCCGGTTCGAGCTGGGAGCGGGGACGGACATCGCAGTCCGGACACGAACGCGTTGACGCCGACGATCATGTGTCGCGTGACTAGCTTAGTCCGCGCAAAGGACGGCGGACATCGGACTTTGGTCCTGGTGCAGCCAGCGTTGAACGAACAGCGCTCGGTCCCGTGTCTCATCACGGATCTTCACGATGCGATGTTGGCAGCGACGAATCGCGGGTACGACCATGGTCCGATTGTCTTGGCCGGATACGGCGCGATGATGGAAGCGCATGCGTCGACGGCACCCCACTGCAGGCGCCTATGTTGACTGGAGCGAGCCGTACACGGACCCGATGCGATGCCGTCATCGCGCGCACAACCAAGGAGTTGCTGTGAACACTTACAGGAAAAGCTGCATTTTCGCAGTGGTGGTCAGCGCAGTGCTGTTCGGCGGTGCCGTGCACGCAAAGCCTGTCGCCTATCCCGCCAAAGGGCAAAGCCAGCAAAAGCAGCAGACAGACGACGGCGCATGCTATTCATGGGCGAAGAGCAACACGGGCATCGATCCGGCGGTTCTGGCCGCGAACCAGCCGCCGCCGCCTTCTGGTCCGGCTGTGGGCGGCGGTGAGCGTCTCAGGGGCGC
>NZ_JBAURZ010000076.1:0-57032 GCF_049581445.1 Paraburkholderia sp.
CTCCCGGCCGAACTCTTCTTACGACCAGAACTCCGAAGTCTCGTTGTTACGCAGGTCGAACACTAGGACTTCGGCATCCCGGCCTTGCGTAAACGTCAGCAACTCTTCATCACGCACCCGCACGCCGTCGCCTTCACCCAGCACGACCCCGTTCACCGTGATGCTGCCACGTGCGACGTGGATATAAGCGTAACGGTTTGGCGCAAGTTCCAGCCGCGCCTGTTCGTCACCGTCGAACAGTCCCGCATAGACCCGGGTGTCCTGTTGAACCGCGAGCGATTCATTCGCGCCATCCGGCGAGATCACCAGACGCAGCACGCCACGCTTGGCCTCTGAACTGAAGTGGCTTTGCTGATAGCGTGGCGCCGTACCGGTCTTTGCCGGAGCAATCCAGATCTGCAGGAAATGCACGGGGTCGCTGTGCGAGTGGTTGTACTCGCTGTGCGCGACGCCGGTGCCTGCGCTCATCAACTGGATATCGCCAGGCACGATCACGGAACCTGTGCCCATGGTGTCCTTGTGCTCCAGCGCGCCTTCCAGCACGTACGAGAAGATTTCCATGTCGCGGTGCGGATGCTTGCCAAAGCCCTGAGCCGGCGCGACACGGTCGTCGTTGATCACCAGCAGATCGGAAAAGCCGTTCTGCTTAGGGTCGTGATAGTGCGCAAAGGAAAACGTATGACGCGAACTGAGCCAGCCGTGCTCCGCGCGGCCGCGTTGATTGGCGTGTCTGATGTCGAGCATTTTGTTTCTCCTTGATTGTGCGATCCGGGAAGCCTGTTTCGCCGTGATCCATGAACAGCAGTTTACGTCAATCAATGTGCTTATAATCAGCCTTGATCGGGAAACACTGTCACGATGGAGTAGACAATTCAATGCAGCTCGAAGACATGCGCATCTTCGTCACCACGGTCGACGCCCACAATTTCACGGCGGCGGCGAACCGGCTCTCGCTGTCGAAACAGTTCGTCAGCCGGCGTGTGATGGCGCTTGAGGAATCGTTGGGGGTGCGTCTTCTGATCCGTAACACGCGCAAGCTCGCGGTCACGGATCTGGGGCAGGAGTTCTACGAGCGGGCGCGGCGTATCCTTGGTGAGGTGGCGGACGCGGAGCAGGCCATGTCGCTGCGGCGGGCTGCGCCGCACGGTCTGTTGCGGGTGAGCGCGCCCATGTCGTTCGGCATGGTGCATCTGTCGCCGCTGGTGGCAATGTTCCTCAAGAAACACGCCGATGTGCGTTTCGATATGGAACTCAGCGATCGGACCGTCGATGTGGTCGGCGAAGGTTTCGACATGGCGATTCGCATCGGCACTCTGGCGGATTCGACGCTGATTGCACAGAAGCTGGCCGAGGTGCGCATGGTGGCCAGCTGCAGCCCGCAGTATCTGCGTCGGCGCGGCACGCCCGCGGCGCCCGTCGATCTCGAACGTCACGCATGTCTGCTGTACGGGCACGGCGGCCCGGCCACCTGGGAGTTCATCGTGGACGGCGCGCACAAAGCGATCGAGGTGCATGGTCCGCTACGCGCCAACAATGGCGAATTGATCCGAGACGCGGCCATTGCCGGACTCGGCATCGCGCGGCTGCCGGATTTCATCGTCGCGGGTGGGATCAATGCGGGGCAACTGGTGCCTGTGCTCGAACCGTTCCTGCCTCATGCATCGGCGCTTTACGCCGTCTACCCGCAGCACCGGCAAAGCTCGTCGACCATCCAGGCGTTCATCGCGTTCTTGCGCGAGCAACTGGTCAAATCGCTGGCTGCCTGAGCGAAGCCGAAACACGCGCGCTCTGTCCCCCCGACCAATCAGGCCCGGATATTGCGAACGTCGAGCCTGCCGACGCCAGCCGTCCGGCGGATTGCATCGCAGCAGGCACGTCCTCAAGGCGCGCTGCGCTCGTCGATCCGCTGAAGCGGCTGGGTTATCTGTACCGTACGCTGAAAAAATTACATCGCGAGATGTGATTGCGTGGCAGGCGTTACAGCCTCGCGTGAAACTCAGCGACAGGCGGTCAATCAATTCGCAGCAGGCGCGATCGGAGGATGGGTGTTGAACAGTCGCAGAACGCGGACGGTCAGGAGCCGCGATAAACAAACAAGAAATTCGGCGCCGTTGCTCGCAGCAGCCGCGATTATCGGAGCCTCAGCGATGCCGGCGACAACCATGGCCCAAACGCCCGCTCCACTGCAGGAATGGCAATACTCGGCGGGCGTGCCGCTCGAAAAGCTGATGGAGCCGCAGATTCCCACGTGGCAAGTGGCGGTGGGTGGCGCGGTCGCGCTCCAGCCGCGGTACGACGGCTCCGATCGCTACCACTTTGAAGGCGGCCCGAGCATCGATATCCGCTATAGCGATCTGTACTTCGCTTCAACCGGCGAAGGTTTCGGCGCGAATGTGCTGCAAGGCCAGAACTGGCGCATCAGTATTGCCGCCGCCTATGACCTGGGCAGGCGTGGTCAGGACGACGACGAACATCTGCACGGCATGGGCAATATCAACCCGGCCCCAGAGCTGAAACTGGCGGCGGATTATGTGATCTCGAAGGACTTTCCATTGGTGCTGCGCGCCGACATACGGCGCAGTTTCGGCGGCTCGAACGGCTGGATCGGTGACCTGGGTGTGTATATGCCGCTGCCGGGCAGTTCGAAAACATTCTTCTGGTTTGCCGGACCTAGCGTGACATTCGCCGACTCCAACTATATGAACACCTGGTTCGGCGTCAATGACACTCAGGCGGCCGCGTCCCAGTACTCGTACTACCACGCGAGCGCGGGGATCAAGTCCGCGGGCTTCGGCGTGAGCGCGATCTGGTTCTTCCAGAAACACTGGTTTGCCGCTTGCGATCTTGCGCTCGAGCAACTCGTCGGCAGCGCTGCGCGTAGTCCGATTACGCAGCGCTCTTCGAACGGGGTGCTCGATCTCTCGGTCAACTATCAGTTTTGAGCGCTATCAGGCGGAGGCCGCCGCAGGCGTGCGCGCCTGTTCACGTCCGGCACGCAGCAAGCCTTTCACCATGCGCGCTTCTGCACGGGCGATCATTTCGAGCGACGCTTCGGCGAGTTGCTTGTCGAGAATCGACAACGCCGCGCGAAGCCGCAGAGATTCATCCTCGCCAAGACGCCAGCCGCCGGGCTGTTGCTCAGTGGCATCCAGTTGCACCATCGCCGCGTGCGCGCTTTCGACGTATTCCAGACCCGGCGCCTCCAGTCCAAGACGGCACAACTCTTCGGAGACCAGCAGGTGCCGGCCAAGCGTCATGAACAGTTCGCGCGAGCCGTGGCCACGCTGGAAGGCGTCCAGCGCGGTGTAACACTGAAGCAGCATGGCTTGCGTGACTGGCTCGTGCGCTGCCCGGCTGAACGTAAGGGCGCGCAGAAGCGGCGACATGGCGGCCTGACTGCGTTTGCGATGTTGTGATTTGCTGGGCATGACGGTTTTCACCTCTTTCTATAACGCCTGATCCACCCGAAACAGCGACCTGCGACACGCAGGAGGCGGGTGAAGGACATTTTGCGTGACGTCCTGTGAGCATCATGGCGAGCAACAATTAAGACAGTCTTAAAGGCACCGTATGGACCCGGGTAAATGTGTAACCCATTCCCGGTACAGGTGTTACCGGTGGCTCGAATTCGTACGAGGAACGAAAGAACTGCAGCACGCCGAGGTGGCGCGCCCGGGGCAAACGCAAAAAAAAGCCCTGTCCCGGTGGGGGCAGGGCTCGACAGGATGGAAGAGTCGTGCAGGCGCGTGGATGCTTGCCGACCTGGTCCCACCACAACAACATCATCGCTCTTCACTACTTCAAGGCTTGGTCCTTCATCCTCGTATTACTGCGAAACCCTGTTGCTTTCCTATGTGCTGCATCTTTGTTGCGACCGCTGGGTGTTCTACGGCAACTGTGCTGCTGGTGCTGCTACTGCGGGGTGTTCCACGGCAACGGCTGTACGACTGCTGCTATTGCTGGGCTTTCTGTGGCAAATGCTGTACCGGTACTGCTGATGCAGGGTGTTCTACGACAACTGCTCTACGGGTACTGCTACTGCTCGGTGTTCTACGGCAACTACGACTACGTATTGCTGACATCAAATGCTGCGTTCGCTGCTGTGATGCGCTTACACACTACGTCTATCGGACTGCTCTTACGGTACGGTCAAAACACAACGCGGGGAGAAGACCGCGTATGGGCTGGGTGAATCGTCCTGCCCATGAAAACCAGTGTAATGACGAAGAGGGCGGCGCGATCTGGCGAAACGAGGGCGAATGACGGTGCAGTTCAATGAATTGCGTGAATCTACCGGTTTCCGTGCCGTATGCCGCTGCCAAGCGAGGTTAGGGCGCTGCACGAGAAGCGCATCCGCGCGGTTCGCTCAAGCGGTCTCGATCCAGCCGGACGGCGCGCTGACGGGGGCCGCGCGCCCGGAAGTTTGGTTGTCCGAGGGATAGCCACCGAGAACCACGCGCCGCAGGTACGCTGCTTGCGACATGGTTGGGTGCCGCGACATCCAGTCGCTACCTATGGAGGACGTCATGAACAAGGATCAAGTGAAGGGCGTTGCCGAAAAGGCAAAGGGCAAGGTTAACGAAGTCGCAGGGAAGGCTACCGGCAATGTCAACCGTGAAATGAAGGGCGACGTCCAGCAAGCCGCGGGACAAGCCCGCAAGGACATGGGCGATTCGCGCGAAGCGGCAAAGGATCAAGCCAAGCGCCACCATTGATCGTTGATGGGCAGTGTTGATCGCACGGCGGATGGATTTGAAACCCGTTCCAACGTGCGTTTGACGGCATGAAAACGGCCCCCCGACGCGCTTTGCGCGCGGGGGCGCCGGCATAATCAGACGGCGACAACAGACCCATCCGGCCGATTCAATCCGAGTAGATTCCATTAGATCCGACAACGCTGTGGAATGATTAGGATGCCGTATGCAACAGCAAAAGCTGATAACGCCCGGCGCCTCGTTTTGACGCTTGTAGTCGCGGTCCATATGTTTCTTCGCTGCACCGGGGCGTGGCCTGCGCGCCTGCCTTCGCGGCGCAAAAATCCTCTAGTCGAAAAATCTCAAACCCAACCGCTCGATTCGCATGGGCTCCCTTAACGTTCGCACCGAACCGGTGTTCGACTGCTCAATAAAAGCGCATTCCCGTTCGTTTTCAGGACATGGTATTCAGCACTCGCCATGGCTCTCATCGGGCAAAAGCCCGTCGCATGGGCAGTTGACCAAATCGGCATAGAACTTGCGTTTGTGTAAGGAACGGAAAGCACGGGCATGGCAGACCGCCAGCACCGCCTCCGTGCGGCATGGATGTTTGTTGTCCGACGCCCATCCGCTTCTCGACCTCAAGGAGGATCCGACACGCAACTGCAGTTTTAGCTGGATAGAGTGGTTCACCAACCGGAGGACATCATGTTTGAGTCCGTGCCGATTACTGCTAGCAAAGTGGTGGACGGGGAAACGGTTCGCGCCGAGTTTCTTTGCGATACCGGCCGTTTACGAATCATCAGCGGGACCAACGTGCGCGCAGAGTGGTTTCCGCCGCATTCGTGGTTCGCCATCGCATCGATCTCAGGTCACAGCCGTTGGGGTACGCAACCCAACGAAGCCGATCTTCTGCTGCTGATCGACAACTATTCAGGCTATTCCAGTCACGAGGGCTATACATTTGCCGGCTGACGAGTGCCGCTACGCGCAACCCGTCCGCGCTACTCGCCGTGGCTATCAACCCACGCGCGCGCCCAGTCGAGCCCTGCAAGCCGCGCCTCGTCCTCCGTTTCGAAATGGCCGAGCACGCCCGAGCCTTCCACCATCTTGCTGCCTCGCGTGATGGTGCCGCTCGCCGCGTAGCCGTCGTCCTGAACGATGGCATGGCCCCAGATCGCGTATCCCTTGTAGATTTCGGATTCCATGTTGTTGTCGTAGAGGTGAGGCTTCGCTGGCATGTCCGCCAGACCGCATTTCATCCACCCATTGTGCGCGCTCTTTTACAACGAAACGGTCTGCAGACGAAGCGAAGTCTGCGCCGCGCCACCTACCGCACCACGGAAACCGCCATGCTGCTGCCGCCCACGCGCAAAACGTTGCCTTCCGGCGTCATGATGCGAGGGATGTCAATAACACTCGGACTCGCCGTTTTCCTCGGGGCATCGTTGCTGCCGTGCTTCACTGGCGACGCTTTGGCCAGCGGGTCCGCGACCCGACGCGTGCCCGCCTTCGGCATGGTGTGCGCAATGAGCGCGGGTTTGCAGGAGTGCGGCTTGCATTTGGTGGCCGGTTTCACGAGGCGCGCCTCGGGGGGATTCCAGATCTCCACGTAATGCTCGCTTGCCGCGACGGTCGATGCGAGCGCAAACAGCATTGCACCCGCGCCCAGGACTCGAAGCATCTGGTTCTCCATCATTGTTCGTTTTGTTTCGCCGCTCACTATGCGCGGATCGCACCCCTTGCTGTACGAAATGAAATCCACTAGCGACGCCATCTGGGCGGCGGCCCGTGAGCGGCGCCCCCAACCTGCGCCGGCCCACGGCATCGACCGGCATATGCAAACTACTGTACATTCATACAGGTTTTTGTGCAACGTATTCGCGCAGGCAAGGGCGCGCGCACTACACAACGCAACACGCCGCAACGCCCAGCCGGAAACCCGCCCCGACCCATGCTTCCCGTTGCCACCTCACGTTGGGAATGTCCCTTGCTCAATTCGAAGTTCGCGCCAGACCGACGTTTTGCTTGGCGGCGCCGAACGCAAGGAGTTTCCCCATGGCAGGTAAAACCAGTAGCCGGCAGCCCGCAACCGCCACCCCGGGCGCCGATCCAAAGTCGAAAGATCTTGAACAGTTTCGCTTGCGCCCGGACGGCGAGGCGCTGCGCACCAACCAGGGCGTGAAGATCGCCGACAACCAGAACACCTTGCGCGCCGGAGCGCGCGGTCCCTCGCTGCTTGAAGACTTCATCATGCGCGAGAAGATCACCCACTTCGACCATGAGCGTATCCCGGAGCGGGTCGTGCATGCGCGCGGCAGTGCCGCCCACGGCGTGTTTCAGGTCTACGAATCGATGAAGGAGTACACCAAAGCCGCTTTCTTGCAGGATCCGTCCGTCCAGACGCCGGTCTACGTGCGCTTCTCGACCGTACAGGGTCCGCGCGGCTCAGCCGATACGGTGCGCGACGTGCGTGGCTTCGCGGTCAAGTTCTACACGCAGGAAGGAAATTATGACCTCGTGGGTAACAACATGCCGGTGTTCTTCATCCAGGACGCGATTAAATTTCCGGACTTCGTTCACGCGGTCAAACCGGAAGCGCCGAATGAAATGCCCACCGGTGGATCGGCGCACGATACCTTCTGGGACTTCGTCTCGCTCGTGCCTGAATCTGCGCACATGGTGCTGTGGACCATGTCGGACCGGGCCATTCCGCGCAGCCTGCGCACGATGGAGGGCTTCGGCATCCACACATTCCGCTTCGTCAACGCGAGTGGCAACGCGCGCCTGGTGAAGTTTCACTGGCGTCCAGTGCTCGGTTCGTACTCGCTGCTGTGGGACGAAGCGCAGAAGCTCGCCGGCAAGGACCCGGATTTTCATCGACGCGACTTGTGGGAAGCCATCGAACGCGGCGATTTTCCCGAGTTCGAACTCGGCGTGCAGATCGTCGAGGAGAAGGACGAAAACAGCTTCGGCTTCGACCTGCTCGATCCGACCAAGCTGATTCCGGAAGAGCTGGTGCCGGTCAAGATCATCGGCAAGATGACGCTGAATCGCAATCCCGACAATTTCTTCGCCGAGACCGAACAGGTCGCGTTCCATCCGGGGCACGTTGTGCCGGGCATCGATTTCAGCAACGACCCGCTGCTGCAAGGGCGCCTGTTTTCCTATACGGATACGCAGATCAGCCGGCTGGGCGGCCCGAATTTCCATGAGATCCCGATCAATCGTCCGGTGTGCCCGTTCCAGAACAATCAGCGCGACGCCATGCATCGCCAGGCAATCAGTGTAGGGCAGGCGTCGTATGAGCCGAATTCGCTGAATGGCGGCTGGCCGAAGGAAACCGACCCGGCGGCGTCGGATGGCGGTTTCGAGAGCTATCACGAGCGCATCGACGGCGTGAAGATTCGCGTACGCAGCGAATCGTTTGCCGATCACTTCTCGCAGGCCGCGTTGTTCTATCAGAGCATGTCGGAGCCGGAGAAAGCCCACATCAGCGCGGCTTATCAGTTCGAACTCGGTAAGGTGACGAAGCCGGAAATTCGTGAGCGCGTGGTGAATGAGATTCTCGCCAACTTCGACGCAGGTCTCGCTGCTGAAGTCGCCAACGGGCTGGGACTGCCGGCGCCGAAGAAGGGCAAGGCGCCCGCTGCGTCGAAGGTGAAGGCGTCGCCCGCGCTGAGTCTGCTCAATCGTGTAAAACCGGGCATCAAGACCTGCAAGATTGCGTTGCTGGCCGCGCCAGGTTCTGACGCCGCGTTGCTCAAGACACTGCAGAAGGCACTGCGTGACGAAGGCGCGACGCCGTTACTGGTTGCGCCGACGCTCGCCGCTATCGGCGGCGAGCAGCCGGATGCGACGATCGCCGGCATGCCGTCCATCATGTTCGACGCGGTAGTCGTCTGTGGCGGCGAAGCGGGTGCGAAGGCACTGGCGCAATCGGGCGACGCACGGCATTTCGTGCTCGAAGCGTTCAAGCATCTGAAGGCGATCGCCGCGTTGGGTGCCGGCCGTGATGTGCTCAAGGCGGCGCACTTGCCCGAGAACGCGGACGGCGTAGCGACCGGCGATGACAAACAGCACGCGCAAGTCATGAAGGTGTTTGTCGCCGCGGCTGAGCAGCATCGGGTGTGGTCGCGTCAGGCGCTCGCGGAGTCGGTGCCGGCGTAGGTTCCCACTGCGTCGTGACGGCGCAGTTTGCACCGGGGTGTGACTTACCGGCTTGCCTCCGGGACGGGAGCAAGCCGGTTACGTCAATGCGGCGCGGCCGTCGTGGATGCCGGAGAAGCCGGCGCAGGCGACCCAGCCGAAGCACCCACTCCCGAAGGACCGGTCGCTCCCGTGGCCAGTGCCGACGGCTTCGTATCCGGCACATTCACCACGCCAGGATAGAGCGCGAGCAGCACCCGCAATACCCCGTTGGTCCACCCGAAGCCATCCTGCAGCGGATATTCGCCGCCGCCCGCGGACACGCCCGTGCTGGTCGCATCCACATCGTATTTCTCGACCAGTTTTCCGGTGTGCTGGTAAGCCGAGACATTGGTGTGAATCCATCGCGCGGCGATGGTCTGCGCCAGCGCGCCCTCGCTGTAGCGCCGCAAGCCAATCACTGCAAGGTACTGAAGCGGCGCCCAGCCGTTCGGCTCGTCCCATTGCTGTCCGCTGTTGAACTGGGTTGTCGCGAGTCCGCCCGGCCGCAGCAGCCCGCGCTGAACCGCACGCGCCACGTCCTGCGCCTGCTGCCGGTTCGCCACCCCCGCATACAACGGATAAACCGTCGCCGCCGTGAGTCGATGCGTCAACTGATGGTGCTCGAAGTCGTAATCGCTAAAGGCCTGCAGCGAAGGGTCCCACAAGACACGGCGGATTGCGTCGGCGCGTGAATTCGCCCGCTGTTCCAGGTTCTCGGCACGTGTAACATCGCCCTGCAGGCGGTATGCATGCGCGAGCGTGCGTTCGAGCTGGTAGAGCAGGCAATTGAGGTCGACGGGCACGAGCGAGGTCACGTCAATCGTGCCGAGGGTCTTGCCATCCGCAAACCAGCGCGAACTGAAATCCCAGCCGGTTTCGCCACCAGCGCGCAGATTGCGCCACAGATCCCCTGCGTTGCGTTGTGGCGTCTGCTGCGCGGTTTCGACGTCTTCACGGTACGACTCGTCGCGCGGTGCGGCTCGTTCATCCCAGTAGCGGTTTAGCAAGGTGCCGTCCGGTAGGCGCACCAGATGCCGGTACGCGTGACCCGCCGCGAGCCGGCCGCTGCCTTCCATCCAGTAGGTGTATTCCTGTTGTAGCTCGGGCAGGTATTGCAGATAGGTCTTGTCACCATCTTTCTGCGCGACGAGTTGCACCATCTGCGAGAAGAAGGGCGGTTGCGAACGGCTCAGGTAATAGGTGCGATTGCCGTTCGGAATGTGTCCATAGCGATCGATCAAGGTGGCGAAATTGGTTAGCTCGTCGATCACCAGGTCATGCCGCCCGCTTTGCTCGAGACCCAGCATGATGAAGTACGAATCCCAGTAGTAGATCTCGTCGAAGCGTCCGCCCGGCACGATATACGGCGCGGGCAACGGCAGCAGCGACGACCATGGGCTGGCCGTCGCATCCGGATCGCGGCGCAACACGTCCCACAGTGTGTCGATATGGCCCACTACATCCTGATTGGGATCAGAGACGTAAGGCTTGACCGTATGTGCCGGCGTCGAGAAGTTTTGCCGGACAAACCCCGCGAGATCGAAACCCGGCTGTTGCCGGGCGCTGGCGTAAGCGGCCACGATCTGTTGTGGCGCCGAGTTGGGCACCATGTCCGCGAAGGTCTTGCTGTCCAGAAACAGGTGCGCGAGTTCGACATCGCGGTAGAGTTCGCCGAACTGCTCCGAGGGCGGCACGGCGGCAACCGGAGAGACTTGAGCATGCGGATTGCCATGTTGCGTGACCAATGCCTGCGCGGCCTTTGCGCCGCCAACTTTGGATACCCCTTTAGGCGCCGCGCCAAGTGCGGCACTGGCGGTGGCGGGCAGTGACGCGAGCGGCGTCTCTGGCGGCATCGCCGACGCGAAGCCAACGTGGCATGCGACGAGCGCGGCTGCGCAAAGGCGAAGATAAAACGGGCTGATTCCGGAGCGAGCGCGATTGGGCATGGGCAGCGAATGCGGGCAGGTCGGACACGAAGGACCGCGGCAGCAAGTTACGTTCCTTTACGTGTTGACGTCAGCTTGGGACGATGTGCGGCGGGGCGGGTACGCCGTTTGCTACGAACGTCTGATTGTCCCGTGCCTCTGGACAGGGGCGCGGGGCTATCCGTTCGTTGTGCCATGAATCGCTTTAGACGAGCCGTGCAGATAAGCGATCCTCATAGAAAGACTGATGATACTCACTGTATGATACGGTGCCGTTGCGCGGCGAATTTGAAGCGCGCGGTGCGGCGCAAAGCTTTGCGTGGCGTTTTTACCGGGGTTGTCGCCGCAAACGTGACGCAATGCATGCTGCAGTGGCGGTACATCAGTCGAAATTGCCGATCCGAGCAAGCTGACCAGACGAAATACAGAAAAAATGCCCGCCCTTACTGCTGTCGACCAAGACCGTTTTCGCCGCATCATTCGCCGTAACATCGCGCTGCCTTTAGGTGTTGGCCTGCTGACCGTTGCCGTGTTCGTCGCGCTGATCGCGTATTTGATAAGCACGATGAGCTGGGCCGAGCATTCGGAGCGCGTCATTGGCGACGCCAACGAAATGCTGCGCCTCGCGGTCGATCGTCAATCGAGCGTGCGCGGCTTCCTGTTGACCGGCGACGAGGCCTATCTCGCGCCGTACGAACTGGGCCAGGCGCATTTTCAGGGCGAGCTCGACACTTTGAAGCAGCTCGTGTCGGACAACCCTACACAGGTCGAACGGCTCAACGAGATCTCGTCCATCCAGAAGCAGTGGGATAAATACGCTCAGGATCTGATCGACTTGCGGCGCCGAAACCTGAATTATTCAGCGAGCGTCGGCGATGGCCACGGCAAGGTCGAATTCGATGAGACACGCCGGTTATTCGGCGATTTTCTCGACGTCGAGCTACGGCTGCGTCAGGAGCGCGATGACGCGACCCGGCGCGTCAGCACCACTCTCGTCAGCACTTTCCTGCTGTTCAGCCTGATCGTCAGCGGACTGCTCGCGTGGGTGGGGCGGCGCGAACTGCTCGCGCTGTCCGCGACCTATGACGGCGTTCTCGCGCAGCAGGATGCCCAGACTCAAGTATTGCAGCAGCAGGTCTGGCTGCGCTCGGGCCAGCGCCTGCTGGCCGAAAAGGTCGTGGGACAGTCCACGCCAATCCAGGTCGGACGGGCGATGCTGGACTTTCTCGGCCAGTATCTGGGGGCTGCGGTGGCGGCGCTCTATGTCCGCGAAAAAGAAACCGGCACGCTGCACCGCATTGCCGGTTACGGATTTAGCGCCGAAAGCGAACAGGCGGCGCAAAACTTCCAGAGCGGTGAAAGCCTGGTCGGGCAGGCGGCGCAGGAGCGGCGAATGATCGTCTTGCGGGAGGTCCCGGACAACTACGTAAAGGTGGTTTCCGGCCTCGGCATGAGCCCGCCAAAGCATCTGATCGTGCTCCCGATCGAAAACGATGGTGCCGTGAATGGCGTGGTGGAACTGGGCTTTATCCGCTCGATGGTCGAGCGCGATGCGGAGTTCCTGCAACTGATCGCCGGCGGCATGGGTGACTTTCTCGAAGCGGCGCTATATCGCGAGCGTCTGCAGGACGCGCTGGTCGAAACCCAGCAACTGAACGAGGAACTGCAGGTTCAGCAGGAAGAGCTGCGCGTGTCGAACGAAGGACTCGAAGAACGCGGCCGGGCGTTGCTTGATTCGCAATCGCGACTCGAAGCGCAGCAAGCCGAACTCGAACAGACCAACGTCCAGCTCGAAGAATATGCACAGCGCCTCGAACGTCAAAAGACCGATCTGCTGCGCGCCCAGGACAATCTCTCGGCCAACGCCGCGCGGCTTGAACAGTCGAGCCGCTACAAGTCCGAGTTTCTCGCCAACATGTCGCACGAGTTGCGCACGCCGCTGAACAGTTCGCTGATTCTCGCCAAGCTGCTGCAGCAGAACCGCAGCGGCAATCTGACCGAAGAGCAGGTGCGTTACGCGGAAACCATTCACGCGTCCAATAGCGACCTGCTGGTGCTGATCAACGACATCCTCGATCTGTCGAAGGTCGAGGCGGGCCAGATCAACATCGAACTGGAAAACGTTTCGGTGGATGGCACGCTGCAGTCGCTGCGTGAGACCTTCACACCGCTTGCGGCCGCGAAGCACTTGACGCTCAGCTTCGAGCGCATGCCTGGCGTGCCGGAACTGCTGATCACCGACAGTCAGCGCACGGTGCAGATCCTGCGCAATCTTCTGTCCAATGCGGTGAAGTTCACCGAGCGCGGCGAAGTGGCGTTGCAGGTGGCGCCGGCAGAAGAGGGCATGCTGCGCTTCGATGTGCGCGATTCGGGCATTGGCATCGCGCCGGACAAACTCGAAATGATCTTCGAAGCGTTCCAGCAGGCCGATGGCTCCACCAGCCGGCATTACGGCGGCAGCGGACTGGGCCTGTCGATCTCGCGTGAATTTGCGCGGCTTTTGGGTGGGCGCATCAGCGTGGCGAGCGAACTGGGCAAGGGCAGCGTGTTCTCGCTATGGTTGCCGGCTGACGCCTCAGCGGTGATGAGCGCAGCCACCGAAGCACGCGAGGAAGCGGCCGCATCTGCGCAGCTTTTAGCTCGCTCGGCTGCTGAAACTACAGCGGCCGGCGCCAGGCCCGTCAGCCATGCGCTGCTGAATGGAGCGGCGGCTGGCTCCTCAGGCGAACCTGCTGGCATTATCACCGCCGAACCCGCAGCCAAAGTCAGCGAAGCGAACGGCGCGGCCCCGGAAAGTGGCCCCGCGCCGATCAGCGACGATCGCTACGAACGCGCACGCGGCAGCCGGCTGATTCTCGCCATTGAAGACGACGCGCCGTTTGCGGAGATTCTGCGCGACCTGACTCACGAACTCGACTTCGACTTCCTGCACGCCACCGACGCCGCCAGCGGCCTCGCGCTGGTGCGCGACATGCGCCCAGCGGCCGTGCTGCTAGACGTGGGCCTGCCGGACCGTTCGGGTCTGACGGTACTCGAATGGTTGAAGAACGATCCGCTTACCCGTCATATCCCGATCCACATCGTGTCGGCCACTGATCATGCCGACAAGGCGCTGCATCTCGGCGCAATCGGCTATACGTTGAAGCCAACTGCGCGCTCCACGATGGAAGCCGCGATCCGCCGCCTCGAAGCGCGTCTGCAGCAGCGCCTCAAACGCGTACTGGTGATCGAGGACGATTCAGCCATGCGCGAGAGCATCCGCGCGCTGCTGCAAAGCGAAAACACTGAGATTGTGGCGGTAGCGACGCTTGCCGCCGCGCTCGCGCAACTGGACACCTCGCGTTTCGACTGTGTGGTGACCGATCTCGCCTTGCCCGACGGCACCGGCTACGACCTGCTCGAACGGTTGGCAGGTGACGCGGCACACCTCGCGCTGCCCGTGATCGTCTATACCGGCCGCATGCTGTCGAGTGAAGAAGAGCATCGCCTGCGCCGTTATTCGAAATCGATCATCATCAAAGGGGCGAAGTCGCCCGAGCGTCTGCTCGACGAAGTCACGCTGTTCCTGCACAGCGTCGAATCGTCGCTCGCGCCGGAGCAACAGCGCATGCTACGCACCGTGCGGCAACGCGACAACGCATTCGAAGGCCGCAGCATCCTGCTCGCCGAAGACGACGTGCGCAATATCTTCGCGCTGTCGCATGTGATCGAGCCGCTCGGCGCGAAGCTGCAGATTGCGCGTAATGGACGTGAAGCGCTCGATTTGCTTGCCAGTGAGCCGGAGATCGATCTGGTGCTGATGGACATCATGATGCCGGAAATGGACGGTCTGACGGCGATGGCCGAAATCCGCCGCAATCCGCGTTTTGCGCATTTGCCGATCATCGCGCTGACCGCTAAAGCGATGGCCAACGACCGCGTGCGCTGCCTCGAAGCCGGCGCGGACGATTACATTTCGAAGCCGATCGACGTCGACAAGCTGGTGTCGCTGTGTCGGGTCTGGCTGCGTCAGCGGTAATGGTCGAGGAGGATCCGAGCAAGATGAATCCGTCCACGTCCACGTCCGCACCCGCAAGCCGGCCCGCGCGCATCAGCGACTTCGACATCGAGTTGAAGCTGCTGCTCGAAGCCATCTATCTGAAGTACCAGCACGATTTCCGCCACTACGCCATGACTTCGCTTCGGCGGCGGCTGCTGCAGGCGCTGGAAGAATTCGGCCTTACCACACTGTCGCAGTTGCAGGACAGGATCATGCGCGACGGCGCCGACTTCTCACGACTCTTCCAGTACCTGACGGTGCAGGTGAGCGACATGTTCCGCGATCCAGCCTATTTTCTGGCGCTGCGCCAACAGGTGATGCCGGTCTTGCAGACCTATCCGTCCATCAAGGTATGGGTGGCGGGATGCAGCACCGGCGAGGAACTCTGGTCCCTGAAGATCCTCTTCGACGAAGTGGGCTTGACCGAGCGGACCCTGTTCTATGCCACCGACATCAGCCCGGATGCACTCGCCAAGGCCGAAGCCGGCATTTACGCGCTCGACCGGATTGCGGGCTTCACGCAAAATTACCTGGCGGCGGGCGGCAAACGCTCGCTGTCCGACTACTATCATGCGGCTTATGGCGGCGCGCGTTTTTCGGGGGCTTTGAAGGACCGGGTGGTGTTTGCCGATCACAGCCTCTCCACTGACGAAGTGTTCCTTGAAGCACACCTGGTGTCGTGCCGCAACGTTATGATCTATTTTGACCGCGCGTTGCAGGACCGGGCGCTGGGTCTGTTCCAGCGAGCGCTGGTGCGTCGTGGCTTTCTCGGCCTCGGCAGCAAGGAGAGTTTGCGTTTTTCGAACCAGCACGAAGCGTTTGACGAGTTTTGTCAACATGAGCGTATCTATCAGAAACGCTGACGCCACCGCCATGCAAACGTTCAGCCGAGTTTGACGGGAGCCATGATGCGCGCACACCGTCCCACTGCGAAGCGACAGACCGCCTCGGCGCCGGCGCGCGCGTTCGAGATGGTTGCGCTCGGGGCGTCGGCGGGCGGCATCGATGTGTTGACCGGTCTGCTCGCCGCGCTGCCGAAAGATTTCATCGCCGCCGTGATGATTGTGGTGCACCTGCCGCCGGACCCGCCGAGCTATCTGGTGCAAAGCTTCAACCACCGCTGCGCGCTGCCGGTGATCGAGCCCGACGCGGGCGAACAGATTCTCGCGGGCCGCGTGTACGTAGCGCCGCCCGGTTATCACCTGCTGGTGGAAAGCGACCGCACCGTGGCGCTTTCCACCGAAGCCGCCGTGCGTTTCTCGCGGCCTTCGATTGATGTGATGTTCGAATCCGCCGCATGGACGTATCGCGAACGGCTGCTTGCGATCCTGCTCTCGGGCGCCAACGAGGACGGCGTGCGCGGCCTCGAAGCGGTACGCGCAATGGGCGGCCTTACCTGGGCGCAAGAGCCCGAAACCGCATCGTCGCCGGAAATGCCGCGCGCCGCAATCGAGCGTGGCGTAGTGGACGCCGTGCTGACACCTTCTTCTATCGCCGAAAGTCTTATCGGACTGCCGGCTTTTATTGACCAACAAGCCTGACCCGATGCCATGACGAATTCCACTGTCAACGTACTGATCGTCGACGACATCGCCCATAACATTACGGCGCTGCAGGCGTCGCTGACGCGGCCGGAGATCAACCTGCTGGTGGCCGATTCCGGCACCGCTGCGCTCGATCTGCTGCTCAAGCACGAAGTTGCGCTGGCGATTCTCGACGTCAACATGCCCGGCATGAACGGCTTCGAACTGGCCGCGCTGATGCGCGGCAGCCCGCGCACCTCGCACGTGCCGATCATCTTTCTAACCGCCACCGCCCAGGACGCGTCGCGCACATTTCGCGGCTACGAAGCTGGCGCGGTAGATTTCCTCTATAAGCCGTTCGACCCGCGCATTCTGCAATCGAAAGTCGATGTGTTCGTGCAACTCGAACAGCAGAAGCGCCAACTCGCCGCGCAACTGGTTACTACGCGGCAAATGCTCGAAGCCAACGAAATGTTGATGGCCGTGCTGAGTCACGACCTGCGCACGCCGCTTGGCGCAGTGCTGGCTTCAGCAGAATATCTGATGCGTATTGAAGCCGGCGACACCGTGACGAACACGGCGACGCGCATCAAGAACAGCTCGCTGCGCATGGCGCGCATGGTCGACCAGTTGCTGAATCTGGCGCGCCTGCAAGGTGGACGGCTGCATATACAGCCCCGTTCGACGGAGTTCGCGACGCTGTGCAAATCGGTGATCGAGGAATTCGCTACTCACAAGGGTGCCGGACAGATCGCCCTGCGTAGCGAAGGGGATTCTGCGGGCCGTTGGGACGTGGATCTGATGTGGCAGGCCGTGTCGAACCTGATCAGCAATGCGCTGCATCATGGTGAAGCGGGGGGCGAGATTGTGGTGAATGTCGACGCTCGCGCAGTTGGACACGTCACGCTCACCGTGACGAATCGCGGCACCATTGCGGCTGACGTGGTGCCCCATCTGTTCAAGGCGTTTGGTGCGAACGGTATCAACGGGCGGCGCGAAGGGCTCGGGCTGGGACTGCACATCGTGCGTGAGATCGTCCAGATGCACGGCGGCGAGGTTGCGGTCGAATCAGATGAGGCGCGCGGGACCGTCTTCCGGGTTGAGTTGCCGCGCACGGCCACGCTGGCGCGCGGCTCGTTGACGGGCCGCTGATCGCCCCTTGATGGCGCGCTAATGCTGCGGCGCCGCTTCCGCCTTTGCCTGCGTACGCCATTGCGCCGGCGTCATCCCTACCTGCTTCTTGAAGACCCGCTGAAACGCGGCATCCGACTGGTAACCCACCGCCTCGCCGATTTCCGCAATCCCCATGTTGGTTTGTGCAAGCTTGCGGCCAGCGAGCGCCATGCGGATTTCGGTCAGCACATCGCTCGCTGAGCGTCCGATTGCTTCATCGAAATGGCGCACAAAAGTGGCACGCGACATATGGCACAACTCGGCAAGCTCAGGCAGGCTCCACGGCTTGCCGGGTTCGTCGAACATCGCGGAGAGCGCCGGTTGCAAACGCGGACGTTGTGCAAGCGCCAGCAGACCGCGCGGCGGCTCGGCCGTGTCGCTGGCAAAACGTAGCGTCAAGGCGAAGAGGGCGCCGGACAGATGATTCACGAGCGTCTCGCTCGCCGGACCTTGTTCATGGGCTTCCTCGCGCATGAGTTGAATCAGACGTGCGAGGCGGCTCGTGGCAACCACGTTGTCCGTCAGTTCGTCGGGTGTGGCGTGGCCGTTTTCTCCGTGCGCCACACTGTGCACCAGCAGGCGGCCCGGCAGATGGTCGCGCAGCAAGCGTTCCGGCACGGCAGGCACGAGGAACCGCCCGCACAGAATGTCGACGCTTGCTCCCGTACCCTGGTTTGTTTCGATTTTCAGGCCATTCACCACACGAGCCTCTGAGACGGTCGGCGGCCCGCCAGCGCCGTCGTGCAGTGTGTGCGGCTTGCCAGCAGGAAACAGCACGATATCGCCTGCGCGCATGCGCAATGGCGCGCCGTGTTTATCCTCGATCACCGCTTCGCCGCGCAGCAGCACGTGATAGGGGATCTCACGCGCGTCCGCCGCGGGGTTATCTATCCGCCAGGGCGCCCCGAAATGGCAGCGCACGTCCAGCCGGCCGGCGACCGGCATCAGGGCGAGTAAGCGGCTTAGTAGATCCATGAGCAGGGGATGAGACGTTTGAGCATGAAGTTGCTCGATTGTGGCATTAAATTACTCCCCCTGTCTGCCTAAACTGACTCCCATGCCATACGACATGGCAAGCAGATAAACCTGAACATCAAGGAGTCAATCATGTCCCGTTTCAACGCAATCACCCCCGAAGCCGCAACCGGCGCCGCCGCAGACCTGTTCGCGAAGATCAAGAAGGCTGCCGGCAAAGTGCCGAATGCGTACGCAACCATTGGCACGTATAGCCCGGCCGCACTTGGCGCGGCGCTGAGTCTGGACGCCGTGCTGGCTGGCAGCAGCCTGGCCAAGCCGGAAATCGAAGCAATCAAACTTGCCGTGAGCGAAGTGGCAGGTTGTGACTACTGTATCGCCGCCCATACGTTGATGGGGAAGTTTGCCGGTCTCACGCCGGAAGCTATGAAGCAGGTCCGCGCGGATGAAGCGACCGGCGACGCAAAACGCGATGCGTTAGTGCACTTCGTTCACACGCTGGTGAATTCGCGTGGCACGGTCCCCGCAGCCGACGTCGACGCAGTTCGCGCGGCAGGCTACACGGAACAGCAGGTGATTGAAACGGCGTTGGCCATTGCTTCGATCACGTTCACAAACCTCGTGAACCGCATCAACGATACGACGGTGGATTTCCCCGCAGTTGCATGATCGCTGTCAAGTTGAACTGACCGCGTCGAGCAGGTGATGCGCGGGAAGTGTTTGGGCGCCCGATGGCTGCCGCTCGTTTGCGAGTGGGGTCCATTGGGCGCGTTTGTTTGTGCGTTTGTTTGTGCGTTTGTTTGTGCCTTTGTTTTTGCCTCTACGCTCGTATCTTCAACCCGAATCGAAGACTGCTTTCATCCTAACTATCCAGGGAATATCCATCTATATTTTGAACACCCGGTCGCTCCACATGAATCTGAACTACCCACGCACCCGCGTTCCTATTCGGACACGACCAGCCAACGGCGGAGGTCATGATGGCCAGCTATCAATGGACTGGAAATGCGCTGACGGGCAGGTTCGCGACAGCAGGCAACTGGAAGACTGCTACCACCAACCCCGCGACCGTGCCGCCAGGATCCAGTGACACTGCGATCATCGTTGACGCCGCGAATCCGATTGCCGGAACGGGTACTGCGCAGATCCTGAACTTCGGTGGCACCGACCAGGTAGAGGGCCACCTCGTGACGATGTTTGGTTGCCCCGTGAATGCAAATTTGACGCTTCTCCCGGGCAGCACGCTGACAACGCCCATGCTTCACCTCGTATTAAGTTTCCCACCCAACCCGGTTACCACCACCACCTGGACGATGACCGTCCGCGAGCATAGCCGTATTGCGATCTCGGGAGGCAACGCCCCGGACACCTATGCGATTCAGATCGCCAACATGGATAGTCCGCCTGGCACGGGCTCGCTGGTGGTGCAGGGCGCGCATGCCGTGGTCGACTGCGACAATCTGCCGATGTCCGTCGGACAGGCCGGGACCGGCGTCCTGACGATCCGGGACGGTGGCGTGGTCAGCGTCGGGAATGGCGATCCGCTTATTTATCCGTGGGCCCTGGTGGTTGGAAACCATTCGACCGGCAACGGCACGGTCGAGGTGTCGAAGGCGTCGCTTGTGGCACGCGGCCAGATCATTGTCGGCCGAGCATGCGTCGGCACGCTGAACGTGAACGAGGGAGGCTTGGTTGTCGCGAACGATATGACAATCGGCTGGTCAGCGCCGAGTCAATCGAACGCGAGCACGCCGACGGCGAGTATGCCGAACACGAGTCCGCCGAACCAGGGCGAGGGAAAAGGCTCGGTGACGGTCAAAGGGAAAGACGCCCGCCTTCTCATTGATAATTTGCTGGAGGTCCAGCATATGGGTGCGGGTTCGCTTACGGTCGCCGACGAGGGTTTCGTTTCAGCAGGCATTGGAATTATCGTGAACGGAACCTTGTCGCTGGCCGGCGGACTGATCCAGACCACGGCGTTGGGCGTCAACTCGGGCGGAACTCTAACCGGCCATGGGACAGTGATTGCTACCGCGGGGTTCAGCAACATGGGCGGGGCGATAACCGCCGAAACGCAACTGAACCTGATCGGGGATATCGACAACGGCGGCACGATCACGGTTGCTGCGGGCGGCGAGTTGCGGTGTGTCGGTTCGCTCGACGATACGGGCTCGATCAGTCTTCAGGCGAACAGTGTGGCATCGCTCGAAGCCGTAACGTCCAGTCAAACAATCAAGTTCGCCGGCAACGACGCCAGGCTCGTGTTACGAAGCCCCGGTCCCGGCGTTTTCTCGGGCGTAATAGAAGATTTTGCAAAGACCCATTCGATTGAACTTGAGACCGAAGCTAGCGGCTTTAACTTCGCAGCAGGCGTGCTCACCCTTACTCATCCTGCCAGTACCGTGGTGGCGGAGTTGCAGATGTCTGGCACGTATTCCCCATTCGACTTTAAGCTGGTGTCCGGCACGCACTCGGTGATCACGCTTACTTAAACAATGCTTGTGTCGTATCCGTTGGTCAGAATGAGTAGGGGAAATGACATTCCGTCGGCAGGTTATGCCTTTCCAGCCGCCCGGAAGTCAGTACTTCTGGTCAATTCCTCCTATGTGTCGAGGTCATACCGTAGATCCGCGACCTTCTTGCGAATCAGATCGAGCGCGTCTCCGCCGAGGACTAGATGCATCGGAGGCTGAGCGGATTCCAAAGCGGTAATGATGGCGTTGCTGCCAAGCACCGGGTCGCCCTGTTGTTTGCCGTGCGCTGAAAATACGCTGTCGCGCGCTTTACCAGCGGTATCAGCATAGGCCGACAGGCGCACGTTCGATCGCTTCAATGACGCGCCCCGAAAGTCGGTCCAAAACGCACCCGGCTCAACAACCATAACTCCCAGGCTAAAGGGCGCGATCTCCGTGGCTAGCGTTTCGGACAATCCCTCCACTGCGAACTTCGCCATATGGTAGAAACCGACCGCTGGGAAAGTCGTCAGCCCGCCAACTGAACTGATGTTGACGATATGTCCACGCCCGCGCTCGCGCATGCCGGGCAAGACCGCCTTGATCATGTTCCAGGTCCCAAAGACGTTGGTTTCGAACGTCGCCCGTACGTCGGCATCCTCGCCTTCTTCAATCGCTCCGAGGTACGCGTACCCGGCGTTGTTGACGCTCTTACGGGAGAGACATAACCATGTGCAAAAGTTAAGGCCTAGAAAACCTGCACCAATCGCAGCACATGCACGGTCCAACAACACTTCCTTCATGCGGATACGCGTTTCCTGGCCGTCCAGTTTTGATGGCCAGATCAGGCGTCGCCAGGCTCAAGGCTTCCGTCGTATTTCGGCAGGGCGTCAGCGATATGAATCCACTGAAGCTTTTGCGATATCCACGTGTGATGGGCCGGAGGAACCGCTTCCGGCGTGTCGAGACTACACGTCGAAATGTCGATCTCGCCGAGGAAATCTTCGTGTCGATAGGTGAGTCGTGTTCCACAGTCGGGGCAAAAATCGCGCAAAACGCTTTCACTCGATACGAGGCTCGCTGGTACGCCACGGACAAGCCGGAACTCTGAACTTTTGATGCTAAACCAAGCCACGAACGGAGCCGCGATTGCCCGGCGACAATCGGCGCAATGGCAAATTGTGGAGTCGAAGGGTGTCCCCGACACTTCATAGCGGAGCTTTCCGCAAAAGCAGCCACCTTTGAGCATTGCTTCCTCCCTGATGCGACAAAAGGGTATGCGTATAGAATCGCCCGCAAGACCTCATCTGGAGTTGTCCCATGCTTAGGGTACTCGAACCGGGCGACTACTTCGGCGCCACCGCCCAGCAATACAGCGATAGCGGTATTTCGATCGTGGAGACGCATTTCGCGACCGATCTGATTATTCCAGAGCACGAACACGTCAATCCTTTTTTCTGCTTCGTGCTGGACGGACACGGAACACGCTCCTGGTCGACGCGCCGCGGCACCGCCGGACCGATGTCGTTGACACTTTTCCCGGCAGGCGTACCGCACGCGAATTGTTGGTATGGCGCGGGCGGCAGGGCTTCACGTCGAGTTTTCGTCGTTGTGGTTGCAGCGGCTCGGTGCTCGCACCAGCGTGCTAAATCGTCCGGATGACTTTGCCAGCGGGGCGCCGGTGTCGCTGATGCGGCGTTTGGTCCGCGAATGCCATGAACAGGATTCGGCCACGCCGCTGGCGGTCGAAGGACTCGTACTGGAACTTCTCGCAGCCTGCGAGCGATCAGTCCCGCGTATGGGCGCTTTACACGGCTCGCGTCGATGGCTCGCTCGCGTGGAAGCGTTGCTGCTCGAACGCTTTCATGAGGCGTTAACATTGGATGAAATCGCCGCCGACAGCCACGTCTCAACGGACCACCTTTCGCGTGAGTTCCGCAAGCATTTTGGCGTGACGGTCAGTGAGTATGTGCGCCAGCTTCGGCTCGACTTCGCGTGCACGCAATTGGCCCGTGGGAGCGAGTCGCTCGCCGCCATCGCGGAGGCCGCCGGTTTCGCCGATCAAAGCCACTTCACGCGCGTGTTCCGGCGCCGGATGGGGCTGACGCCAGGCGCATACCGATCTCAGTTGCGCGCGGATCGCTCCTGTTCCAAAGATTGACGGTCCGGTACAAGACTGGGATCGCGGCTACGGCCTACAGTTGCCCTACCGTCCTGATGGACACGAATCTTCATGGAGATCGTTATGAGCAACGAGGCTTTTCCGTATTTGACACGTCTTGATGTTCTGCATGGCGCTGGCGAAGTGATCGATGTCGAGGCCCTCGTCCAGACGAACACGCATTGCTGGTACAACCAGACGCTGTGTCAGGTTAATGAGGCAGTCGTTCGGCTAGGCGTGGTGGAGGGTGAATACCACTGGCACAAACACGACACCCTGGACGAATTCTTCTATGTCGTCAGTGGGCACTTCCTGATCGAGCTGGAGGACCGGCTTGTTGATTTGCGTCCGGGCCAGGCGTTTGTCGTGGGCAAGGGCTTGCTGCATCGCCCTCGCGCGCCGGAGAAGACCGTTATCCTGATGGTCGAAGAGGCCGGGATCGTGCCGACCGGGGATTTGTGAGTGATCTCATAGCGGGTCGCGCCAAACGTTCACAAAGTTCTCGCACAACCTGAGGTAGTCTCTCTGCTACGGTTCAGCGGCGGCGGGTCTGCAGATCGACTCCGCCAGCCAGTACGACGACGGCTTTTGTGACCAGACGGAGGGTACTTACTGTGACTACGAAGAATGGCGGTACGCTGTATGTCCTGCAGGCACGTCCACCGGCGATCATCGCCCTGTCACCGGACGGTTCACACGAGGTCGTGCTCGCGAACCTTACGCGCACGCCCGACGGTATCAAGGTTGATCCCGAAAGCCAGGTGGTCTATTGGACCAATATGGGAACCGGCATCCACCTGATCGACGGCGATCCGGCTTCCGGCGCGGTTCCCCCCAACGACGGCACAATCGAAAGCGCGAAGCTCGACGGCAGTGAGCATCGTGTGCTGGTGCCTTCCGGGAAGGCCGGAACGCCCAAGGAACTCGTGCTCGACAAGGAGGGTGGCCACCTGTACTGGTGCGACCGCGAAGGCATGCGAGTCATGCGCGCGCGGCTGGACGGCACGGAGGTGACGGAACTCGTCCGAACGGGAAATTTCCCGGAGGATACGGCCGACGCGACCCGTCATTGCGTAGGCATCGTCTTGGACAAGGCACACGGGCATATCTACTGGACGCAAAAGGGAGCGCCGGATGCCGGCGAGGGCCGCATCTTCAGAGCTGGCATCGATCTACCGGCTGGTGCGGCACCCGATCGGCGCCCGGACGTCGAATGTTTGCTGGCCGATCTGCCCGAACCGATCGATCTCGATATCGATCACCGCGACGGCATGCTTTACTGGACGGATCGCGGCGACGATATGCATGACGGAAATACATTGAATCGCGCAAGAATCACGGCGTCCGGACTGGTCGATCGCGAGGTGCTCGCTCGCGAACTGAAAGAAGGGATTGGCGTGTCTCTCGACGCACCGGGGCGCCGGGCATTTGTGACCGACCTGGGTGGCAACGTGCGCGAACTGGACATCGATACGAAGGATGAGTCGCATTTCACCACCATTGCTCATCTGGGTCCGCTGACCGGAATCGACTACGCCGCCATCTAGGTTGGATTCCTCGGGACTGCCCGGACGTTTGCGGGCAGTCTTTTCATGTCGAAGCCGATTGTCACGCCAGCGCCCGTTGATCCATGGAAAGCGGCCGGGCGCCTCACCAGGGAACGACTTTTCCCAGATAATCAAGGTAATGCAAACCAGCGCGCCCCTCATAAGCCTCGATCGTGTTGACCAGGTTCGGAATGCTTTCTTCGATGGTCAAGCGGGCGGCAGGGCCGCCCATGTCCGTCTTGACCCATCCCGGCGCCATGATGAGCAAGGTCCGTGGAGACTCGGCGCTACGAGCGGCGAAGGTACGCATAAACATATTGAGCGCGGCCTTGCTCCCCCGGTAGACCTCAAAATTCGCGTTAGTGGCGTTTGTGATACTCCCTTGACCCGAAGACATGACACCGATCGTCCCAGTCGGCGGTACGAGGTCCTGAAACGCGTCAATGACCCTCATCGGACTTAGCGAGTTCGTCACCATCACGCGTACAAATTCCTCGGTCGAAACCTCCGCTAGCGTTTCATGATCGTCGTTTACGACACCTGCATTCACAAATAGCACGTCTAAACGTCGGCCTGTAACGCGTTCGCGCAGAGCGGTGATCTGCTCTGGAATCGTGATATCGACCGTTTCTACTTCGAGCGCCCCAGCAGACGCTTCTGCGACATGCCGAAGCTTTTCCGTAGAGCCAGTTCGTCCGGTGGCGATGACCTGGTAGCCGCGTTTCAGATACTCCTCGACCATTGCGAACCCCAGGCCGCGGGATGCGCCGATAAGGAGAACCGTTTTCTGCGAAGATGCGTTTTGCATTAGCGTTCCCTGTCAACGAAGCCGTTCTCGAACCTGAAAGCAACGAGAACGATCCTCTTAAGTGAGTCATGCAGCCAATGTAGCGGTGCAGAAGGGGAGGCGGAAGGCCCAACGAGCGCAACTCATAGATGCATCAGACGCCATACCTCGCCGCTACTTGCTACGATCCAGAAATGCCTGAACCCGACCTCAATCTCCTTTTCGCGCTCGATGCGTTGCTTACCGAGAAGAACGTAACGCGCGCTGCCCAGGCGTTGCAATTAAGTGCCTCGGCAATGAGCCGCACATTGACTCGTCTTCGTGCCGAGACCGGTGATCCGTTGCTGGTCCGGGCCGGGCGCCAAATGGTGTTGACTCCATATTCCGAAGAGATTCGTGAGCGAACACGACATGTCGTTGATGAGGCGCGTTCCTTGCTGCGCCCGTCGCCGGTGGTACCGGATTTCTCAACGTTACGACGAACCTTCACGATTCGTGCCAATGAAGCTTTTGTGGAAGTACTCGGCGCACCCTTGATCGCCGAAGTGGCTGCACTTGCGCCGCTTGTGCGTTTGCACTTTGCGTCTAAACCGGAAAAGAATGCGGCGTCTTTACGAAATGGTTCGGCCGATCTTGAGATTGGTGTCCTTGAGGAGATGGGGCCCGAAGTGCGCGTCCGGGCATTGTTTCGAGACCGATACCTGGGTGTGGTCAGAAAAGGGCATCCTCTGGAAACGGAACAGAAAGTGACCGCCGAGCGATACGCCGCGTTTGGTCACGTGGTTGCTCCGTATGGCCGTCAGATCATCGAGTCTCTTGACGCCACGTTGGCCCGGTTAGGGCTGGAACGAACGACCGTATCGATGGTTCCAAGCTTTCCGGCCGCGTTGGCGGTCGCTCGAGCGTCCGATCTGGTGGCGCTCCTGCCTGCGTCTTTCATGAACGCTCAGCTTGCCGAATCCGGCTCAGCCTGGTCGTTTGAGCTTCCCGTGGCGACGGATGGCTTTACGATTTCCCAGATGTGGCATCCTCGCTTAGAGGTTGATCCTGTTCATCGTTGGCTTCGGGAACTGGTGCTCAGAGTGTGTCGGCGGCAAGTGCCGCTATGAAGCGTGGAAACAGCAAACGCTGAGTTGAGGCCGGCGTTCTCGATGACCGACGCAACGAAGTCGATCGTACGAGGTGCGTCGCCCGAGCCGAATAACGACCCGCTGCGAATCCCGCCACATTTGTCACTCCCACCATTCGACGTCTGTCGACGAAACTCTCTCCCATGATCAACAGCGAGCGATAGGCGGGGAACGGTATCGCGTTCCAGCCCGGCGACACGAGAGATCGCTCTTATTCGGAGGTTGCGATGACTACGATTACGTCACCTGAGAAGGGTGGGAACGACGGACAGCCCGCCATGAAGACTCCACCGGTTGTGTCGCAGCAAGAGTGGGACGCCGCGCGCGAGCAACTTCTCGTCAAGGAGAAGGCATTGACCCGGGCCCGTGACGCGCTGGCCGCCGAGCGGCGACGGATGCCCTGGCTTGCCGTGGATAAAACGTATGTCTTCGAAGGACCCGAGGGCGAAGCGAGCCTGCTAGACCTGTTCCACGGTCGCCGCCAGTTGATCATCTATCGCGCCTTTTTCGAGCCGGGCGTCCATGGCTGGCCGGAGCATGCCTGCATTGGCTGCTCCCTGGGCGCCGACCAGGTGGCCCACCTTGCCCATTTGAACGCCCGCGACACGACCCTCGTGTACGCCTCACGCGCGTCGCAGGCCGACATCGCGCGGCTGAAGGCTCAGATGGGCTGGGAAATCCCCTGGTACACCGTCACCGACAGTTTCGACGCCGACTTCGGCGTGGACCAGTGGCACGGCCACAACGCGTTCATCCGCGACGGCGAGCGCGTGTTCCGCACGTACTTTATCAACGGGCGCGGCGACGAGGCGATGGGCACCGTCTGGAGCTATCTCGACATGACGGCGCTCGGGCGTCAGGAGATATGGGAGGACTCGCCGGAAGGCTACCCGCAGAGCCGGCCGTACAAATGGTGGAACTGGAACGACAGTTATGTCCCCGACGCTGCGCCGGACCCGAAGTGGGTCGAAGTGTCAGATGCAGGGGAGGCCGCGTTTCGGAAAGTCGACAGCTAGTATCCGACTAGTCATCGATTGGCGGCGCTTCGCCATCACAAGGTTTGTACGGTGAGGCTTTCCACGACATACGGCGCATATCGAAAGTCGCGAATCGCAACGATACGATCTTCGACCCAGTCGAGCAGGATCACATAAGCGATATCCGCGCTCGACACGTTTGGATCGCGGGCCAGCGGGACGGGGCGATTCTCTGTGCAGCCGGGGGTAAGCCAGCAGCCAGAGCTTTTCTCGTAACGGGTGAAGTAGACCGACACATCCTTGCGCCCAGCCAGACGGGTTCGATTTACCAGATCGAGCCGCACTTCCTCGGATAGCAGGTCGCGAAGCGCGTCGAAGTCGCGAGCATTGAAGCGGCCAGGCTCGGCATCAAGTCGTCCGGAGCGTCGACGAGTTCCCGAAGCCGACCACGGCCGCGATGCAGCGCGGCCTTAACGGCTGCCAGACTGACGCTGATCGGTTGGCAGATGCGCGGCAATAGCGCTTTGCCAACCATCGCCATCAACAGATCCGTCCGGAATAGACCGGTGGAAACCAAATATTTTGCATGCTCCTTGACTTCCTATTAGATGATGCATACCATCTAAAACATCGAATCACGGAGCAGTACGAATCATGAGGAAATCCAGGGTCGAAACCGCCGAGACACGCAGGCGCATCGTGGAAGTCGCAGCCGGGGAGTTCAGGGCCAAAGGCATCCATGCGACGGGGCTTGCCGACCTGATGGCCTCCGCCGGACTGTCGCATGGCGGCTTTTATCGCCATTTCGACTCGAAGGACCAACTGGTCGCCGAAGCGTGTGAGGCGGGGCTTAGCGGCATTGTCGTTGCGCTGGAAGCCGCGGCTGACGGATGCAACGGAGCGGACGGATTCAAAGCCGTCGTCGACGCTTACATGTCGACGGCCCACCGGGACACGCCGGAGGGTGGTTGTCCGCTTGCCAGCATGGGTAGCGAGTTAGCGCGTGCGGACGAAATTACGCGTGCGGCCGCGACCCGCGGGTACGACGAGCTTGTCGACATGCTGGCAAAGCGCATGGGAAATCCGGAGGAAACGGCGGACCGTTCGCGCGCTGTGTTCGCGCTCGCGGCCATGATCGGTGCTCTCACCATGTCGCGAATCATTGCGGACCCAGATGCATCCGCGTCGCTGCTGGAAGACGTCAAGCAACACGTAGAAGCAATCTAGACGATCCGGGCCGTCAAGGATCGCCGAGCGATTTCAGTGAAAATGTGTATATGCATAGATAGGGTGTCGAGGTGAGTTCCTGAGCACAGCAATATCAGATACGGGGGAGCGGATTCCTGCACTTGGTACGAGTGCTGTCATTTACGAATTGGAGGATTCATTGTGCAACAACGTAAATTCCTGATCACCGGCGCTACTGGCAAGACCGGCGTCCATACGGTCAACTACCTTCTTGAAGCCGGGCATGCCGTGCGCGCCATGGTGCGCAAGGAAGACGAACGTAGCGCCGCGCTTCGTGCCGCCGGCGCGGAAGTCGTGGTGGGCAATCTTCTCAACCACGACGACCTGATTCGTGCAGCCTCAGGCACGTCTGCAGCATATCTCTGCTATCCGGTGAGTCCCGGGTTCATCCAGGGAACCGCATACTTTGCGGACGCCGCGCGCCGCGCGGGCCTCGAAGTGGTCGTGGAAATGTCGCAGATTTCCGCCCGCGAAGATTCAAAGAGCAACGCTGCGCGCGATCACTGGATCGCCGAACGCATTCTCGACTGGTCGGGCGTGCCCACCGTGCACATCCGTCCGACGTTTTTCTCCGAATGGCTGATTTTTCCATGGGTGCTCGATACGATCGTCAAGGAGGGCAAGATCACCCTCCCTTATGGCACGGGACGCCATGCGCCGATCGCCGCTGAAGACCAGGCGCGCTTCATCGCCAAGGTTCTCATGCAGCCGGCCAGCCACATCGGCAAGACTTATGAACTCTGCGGCCCGGTTGAACTCGACCATCAAGGAATCGCGGACGCAATCGGCAAGGTCATCGACCGGAAGATCGTTTATAGCCCGGTAACGCTTGAGGAATATCGCGAGCACCTGCGCAAGTACCGCATCCCGGAGTTCACGATTCAGCATTTCATTGAAGTCGCTATCGATTACCAGAACGGTGTCTTCCAGGGGACCGACAGCATCATCGAGAAGGTCACCGGCAAGGCGCCGCAAACGGTCGAGGAATTTGTACGCGCAAACCGCCAGCTTTTCCAGGCCTGACCCGAACAAACATTGTGTAGTGCAAATTAAGGAGATTTAAAATGAAGATCAAGAATTCCATTGTGTTCGTGACGGGAGCAAGTCGCGGGCTCGGCCTGACCTTTGCGCGTGAAGCGCTCATCCGCGGGGCCGCAAAAGTCTATGCGGGTGTCCGTAACCCGGAAGGCTTCAATGAACCGGGCATCATCCCGGTCAAGCTCGACGTTACGGATCCCGACTCGGTCCTGGCGGCCGCAAAGATTGCGTCCGATGTGACGCTGCTGGTCAACAATGCCGGGATTGCGGAAGTTAGCGAGTCGCCATTCGCGGAAAATGTAGAAGAACAGGCGCGACGTATCTTCGAGACCAACTATTACGGCGTGATGCGGACGACGAGCGCGTTCCAGGCGTCGCTTCCCAGCGAAGGCAACGGGGCCGTGATTAATGTCCTCTCCGACGTCACGTGGAGAACGGTACCCATACTGACGCCCTATTCGGCATCGAAAGCGGCGGCCTGGAGCTATACCAACAACATCCGCCTGCATCTCAAGACGCGGAATATCTCGGTTGTCGGCCTCCATGTCGGCTTCGTGGATACCGACCTCACCAAAGGTTTTGATGTTCCGAAAGCGAGTCCGGTAGATGTCGTTCGTCAAACCTACGACGCTCTCGAGGCCGGCGAAAGTGAAGTTCTGGCCGACGCCGGCAGTCGCGCGTTAAAGCAGAGCCTCTCGGCCACCGTTTCGGGCTACATCGCTCCCGAGGTCCTTGAGGCATAGAAATGTATGAGGCGCAGTCCGCGAACTGACGAGCGGCGTAACTGAAGCCGGCCCGAACTGCGCCTCTCGCGGACGCGCACAGCATGATTCTGCACGACGCTTCGCTCGCCGGACCAACACGGTTTGTCTGGCGGGTAATGGAGCGAACTTTATACTGTCGTTCAACCTGGAGAGCAACCATGTCAGCCAACGGCGATCGCCACCCGTTCCTTGACGACCTCACTGCCGATGCTGTAATCACGAGTACGCTTACGCGCCGCCCAGTGTCAGGGCGCGAAAACGTAAAACGGCTAGTCGACGCAGTGGGGTCAATCTACGTATCGCAAACCGCGCTTTTCTATGGGCATTGCGACAACCGAAGCTTGCTTCAATACGAAGCTGAGTTCGGCAACGGCAAGACGATACAAGGAGTCGCTGTCATCGAGCGCAACGCGGATGGCAGCGTGCCGCGTGTTAGCGTCACGTTTAGTCCAATCGATTCCGCGCTGTCACTGGCCGCACGATTAGGTTCGCTGCTGGAACAAGATATGGGGAAAGATATTTTCCTTTGATTCGCGCCGCCCTAAACACGCTGTGGAATCGCCATGGCGAAAAAGTCGGTCGCGCGGCGCACGCGCGCCGGTACAAACCGACGTTTTGGCCAGACGAGGCTCACGTCTCTGACGTCGCTTATAAATTCGTCGAGAACCGTGATCACGTCCGGATGCCGGAGTTCATCGGCAAGCGAGACCTTGGCAAACAGGCCAATACCAACGCCGGCCAGAACACCCGCGCGGATCGTTTCGACACTGTTGGACGAAAGATTTCCGCGAACGGACACGCTGAATCGGCCTTCCGGTCCTACGAACGGCCAGTTCGCCGACTCCACCAGGCCGCCATATAAAAGGCAATTGTGATCGACGAGCTCAGCGGGGGTCTTCGGTATCCCTCGTTGTTCGAAGTACCGACGGGATCCGACGCATACGAGCGGGGTGCTAGCCACGCGCCTGACGACGGCGTCAGGATCGTCGACGGGGCCTACCCGGATCGCCAGATCAATCCGATCGTCCACCATATCTCGCACGAAGTCCGAAAGAACCAGATCTACCTGAAGGCCGGGATTGAGTGCCAACAGATCGGGTATCAGCGGAAGGATGTGAAGGCGGCCGAAAGTAGAGGCCACGGCGATCCTGATTGAACCCGAGACATCAAGCGTACTGCTGGTCAGTTCGCTGTCGGCTTCATCCATCTCGTCCACCAGCGGTTTTGTCCGCTCGTAGTATCTCTGCCCCTGGTCCGTCAGGGTCACACTGCGCGTGCTCCGGTTGAAGAGCATCACGCCGAGGCGCTTTTCCAGCGCGCCGACAGCCTTACTGACGACGGATTGCGACTCGCCGGTTCTACGCGCGGCGGCGGAAAAACCGCCGGCTTCGACGACGGCGATGAAGGCGTTCAATTCGTGAAACCGATCCATTGCATTCCCCTTGCGTGACCGATTCCTTTTAAGCATAAATCTTATGAAAAATCCACTGATTATCATTGCTGGCGCTGGCAATTACGATGTTTCTGTCATTCACGAACAGACAGGAGGTCTCAATGTCCACTCTCGCAGGCAAGATTGCCGTCATTAGCGGCGGCACGACCGGGATCGGTTTAGCGGTCGCCCAGCGCTTTGTCGCCGAAGGCGCTCACGTCTTTATCTTCGGCCGTCGGCAGGCACAGCTCGACGAGGCCACCAGACTGATCGGACGCAACGTCACCGCTATTCAGGCTGACGCCGCGAACCTCGATGACCTTGACCGGGTCGCTGCTGCAGTTAGGGAAGAGAAGGGCGTCGTCGACATCATCGTGTCGAACGCGGGCTTCACGGAGCAGGCTTCGATCGACACCCTCACGCCTGAGCATTTCGACAAGGCATTCAACCTCATGGCCCGCGGCCCCGTCTTCCTTGTGCAAAAGTTGCTGCCGATGATGACAGCAGGCGGATCGATCGTTCTGGTCTCGTCGGCCATGCACGGCATGGGCATTCCTGGCCACACCGCCTACGCGGCGACCAAGGCGGCGTTGCGTTCCTATGCTCGCACCTGGGCTGCGGAATTCAAGGATCGCGGCATTCGCGTCAACATGCTCAGCCCTGGCGTAACCGATACCCCGATTCTCGACTCCCAGTCGGAGACACGAGAGGATCTTGTGAACATGTACCAGAGCATGGTCCCTCTCGGTCGACTCGGCCGCGCGGAGGAGATTGCCAACGCGGCGCTCTTCCTCGCGTCCGACCAGAGTTCCTACATGACCGGTGCGGATCTGATGACCGATGGTGGCATCGGCCAGGTCTGAGACCCTACACAAAGGAGATTTCAATGAGCTACGCAATCATCGGACTTGGCAAGATCGGCACGGCCATCGCTCAGGCGTTCGCTGTTCAGGATATCGAAGTAGTTGTGGCAGGCAGACGACCGCTGGATGCGGCGGCGGCGCAGATCGGCGCGTCGCTGGTCCCCCAGCGGCTAGAGGACGCGGTCAAGGCCGACGTCGTCATCCTGGCCGTCCCCTATGCCACGCATCGGGATATCGGGCGGGCTGCCGAAAGCTGGCAGGGGAAGATTGTGATCGACGCCACCAACGCGTTCGGCATTCCCCCGGAGGAACTGGGTGGGCTGCCGTCGACCGCGGCCCTTGCGAAATCGTTCCCGGGGGCAAAGGTGGTGAAGGCCTTCAACCATCTGCCAGCGGGGGTGCTGGCGCAAGGGGCGAGGACGCCCCAAGGGGGCCGGCGAGTCGTGTTCATCTCCAGTGACGACAACGCAGCTAGCGCCTCAGTGTCCACGCTCGTTGACCGGCTCGGCTTCGCCCCGATCGAACTGGGGAAGACCGGCGAGGGCGGTCTGCTCATCCAGGCACGGGGCAACACGTGGGCCCAACTTGTTTTTCAGGACCTGGCCAAGTTCGATTAAGCGAAGTTCGAGCGGGATGAAGACATCGACATGGGCATACTGGACGGGGTATAGCCATCGTCACGGGCGCGCCAGGAAGAACGCAAACCCTATGCAGCTGGCTTTGCAGCTATCTTACACATCTCATCGATAGTTAAATTTGGTTGTTAGAAAACGTTTGCGCACGATCGCCGTACCCTCAAGTCCTCCCCTACGCTTCCGTTAACAAGTCTGTCGACCCGGCGGGGATGTTCCGAGGCTGGCCGCCTCTGGAACTCCCCTCACTCACACTGTAACGAGGAGATCGCATGCCTGCCTCGCGCAAGACCTGGCGGCGGCGGGAATGCTGGAGGCCGAGATGTAGATGCGGCCGCAGCGGCAGTCTTTCGACGCAGCCATGGCGGCCGGGACCGGGGCGACAAGAAAGCAGCACTCTGACGGCGATTTTCCATAATTTCTAACGCGTTTGAGATGACAGACTCCGTATTTTTGGCTCGCCAACCGATTGTTGACCGAGCCGGCGCTGTAGTTGCCCAGGAACTTCTGTTTCGGGACTCCGCACCCAGCAATTCCAACATCGTCGACGGATTCGCACGCACGGCCGCAGTGATCGAACGCACCTTTGGCGACCTGGGAGTTGATGCGGTCCTGGCGGAGGCCGATGGTTCCATCAATTGTACGGGCGAGTTTCTGAACTCTGATTTTCTGGCGATGCTTCCACCGGAGCGGTTCATCCTCGAAGTTCTGGAAGATACAGAATTGACCGCCGAACTGGGAATGCGATGCGCCGAACTCAGGCATGCCGGATTTCGGATCGCGCTTGACGACGTTCGCTCCATCACACCAGCGCTGACCGATTTTCTGCCTTACGTCGATATCGTGAAACTCGACTGGCCCTTCATTCCCGAAGAAGAGCTCGCTGGGCTTGTTTCGTACTTTAAACGGCAAGGCAAACTGGTGCTCGCGGAAAAGGTGGAAGAGCGAACCGAGCACGAAGCAGCGCTAAAGCTCGGATGCGACTTGTTTCAGGGGTATTTCTTCGCCAAGCCGCAACTGATCTCTACAAAAAAAATGCCTTCTGCATTTGCGGCGGTGTTTCAGGTGCTTAACCTGCTTATCAATGAAGCCCCCACTGATCAACTTGAACGCAGCTTGAAATCGGCGCCATCGCTGGTCCTGCAGATACTGCGCCTTGCTAACAGCAGCGGACTCAATCGCTCGTCCATCCAGCCGATCACGTCGATCGGTCAGGCCGTTTCGCGCGTAGGAACCCGGCAACTCGTGCGCTGGTGCTGCATTCTGCTGTATGGAAACGGCAGCGCCAGCCCTGAAGCGATCGATCCTCTCATCCAGCTGGTCCACCGACGAGCCGCCTTTATGGAGCGCGTGGGAAAGGCGCAGGGTATGGACATGGAATTTTGCCAGGCAGCCTATCTAACCGGACTGCTATCGCTCGCGCACATACCGAACGGACTTCCAATTGATATGTTGGTATCCTCACTACCGCTCAGTGAAGATATTCGACAGGGCATTATGAATTACACCGGACCTCTGGGGATCCTTCTTTCGATTGCCGAAAAACTGGAGCAAGGTGAAGCGTTGGGCGTACGGCCCGAGTACGAGATTTTTGGCGCGGAAGTCAATACGCAACTGGTTCCGCTGTTCTGGCAAGCCTGACGATACGAGTCGAGTAGCCGCGGCAAGTTTTGCGTTTGTTTCATCGTTTGCCTGTCCAGGAAAACCGGCGGCCCCGCAGCCCGGTACGCGCTGGCGCTTTCTACTGCGGGGGAGGCGGGTTCAAGAGCTTACTCAACGGCTTCAGTGGGCCCATTGGGAGGAGCGAGAATGTCATTAAGTGCGCTTTTCCCAAGGGAAGTGCCTCAAGCATTTCATGCGCTTGACTGACATCCGTAACGTTCAGGATGAACGCCACTCCAGCCCGGTCTTGCAGTGAATACCACTGGTCAATCTTGCCCTCGAGGTAGAGCTGCGCCGTCTCGCGAACTTCGGCCGGAAGAATGTGTTGGACAAGTTGCATGTCCGTGCCCGGCGCAAAGGTGCCAATCGCCAATATCTTCGTGGTGCCAATGACGCCACCATGTCGTCTCATCGTCGTCGGCAGCCCTGCCTACTTCGCGGAGCACAGCCGGCCCACTCACCCGAACGACCTGCGCCAACATGCATGCTTGCGATGGCGGCGATCCAACGGCGCGCTCGCGCTATGGTCATTCAACGACAACGACCAGACGATCGAGATCGCCGTATCCGGCCCCCTCATTGCCAGTGGCTTTCCCACCACGCTTGGCGCGGCGATAGAAGGCCTGGGCGTTGCCCAGTTGCCTGAGCCGCTGGCCGCTGCTGGGTTGAGATCGGGAAAACTGGTACAGGTGCTGGAGGCCTACGCGCCGGTGAGACCGGGGATGTTTCTCTGCTATCCAGGCCACCAGCAGATCATGCCGAAGTTGCGCGCGTTCATCGATCATGTGAAGAGCCGCACGGCAGGCGATGGCAAAGTCCGGGTACAAGCTGACGCGAAGGGCGCCGGGTCGCGAAAAAGAGGCTGATAGTCTGCGTTTGACCTGTCGGCTAGCCGGCGCCTGAGATTCCCCGAACTGCTTCCATCCGAACTGGCAACCGGCCGCCGCAATGGGAAGGCTCGGTCCACGGAAGTCCATCTGAGCATCCACTGGGACCAATTTGGCCCACGGGCAAATCGACATCTGAATGTCTGGGACTCACTCGCATGGTGCCGAGGAAGCCTCAACCCCGGACCGCCGCAGTAACCACAATAAGAGCCGAGAAGATCAGCGCCGGGGCGAGATGCCGGAACGGCTCCCGATTTCGTAGCAATGTGAAGAGCGCGCCAATCATGATCGCACCCGCCAACGTTAGGCCTAAGACTCTGGTTTGTTGTCCAGGAAGAAGTGCTGCGCTGAACAGTTCGAGAGCGCCACAGAGGAAGCGAAACCATGCCGGGTAGCCCCAGCGTGCGAAGTCGCGCTTCACCGCGCCGCGTCCTGCGAGATTGACCAGCCCAGCAACCACGAACAGAACCGCTACGATCATCGCGAGAATCGATTCGAAAGATGCAGTGTTTAGCGCCATCGTCATGCTCCGTTGCTTTGCTGAAAGTGTGTCTGTACTGAGAGGTCCGCAATCAGACCGGGGCCGTGGGGTTCCCACGCGAGAACTCGCCGGGCATGCTGGCCGCTTACCGTCTGGTCGAGCGCGAGTGCGTCAGCAAATGGCCCAAGCGATTTGCGAGCATCGTCGAGCGGCCATAATTCGACGCGGTCGGCGCCGACCGAGGCCCGAATCGCTTCGCCCATTTCGGCAACGGCAACGGCATCTTCCGCGACCACGTTGAAGATCTGTCCCGTGACTCGACCGTCCCCGCTTCCCGCTCGCTCCACCGCGCTCAGATATGCCGTGGCGAGATCATCGACGTGCACGGCAGGCCAGTAGTTGCGACCATCGCCCACGACTCTCACACTGCCGGTCTGACGGACCATGCCGGCAAGCATGCCGAAGATGCCGCCACCGTACCCGTGCACCATCGCCGGCCTGAGGATTACCGCGGCAATCGAGCGGCGTGCTGCCAGCGCCTGCACGTGTTGCTCCACTGCGGGCCGCCAGGCGACGAGCGGGGTGGGGTTCAGCGCCGATGCTTCAGTCGCGGACTCGCCCTCCGTATTGCCGTAGACCCAGGTGCCCGACGTATAGACAAACGCCGCGCCCGGATGCAAATGCGAAAGCATCGCCTCAGCCGCGGCCTTGTCAGCAGCAGCGGCAGAAGCATCGTTGGTCGACGCCATGTGCACCACGCCATCAGCGGCACCGGCAGTTGCAGCGAAAGACTGTGGCTCACGCAAGTCGCCGCGATGCAGTTTCACGCCGAGCCGTGCCAGCGCGCTCGCGGCCGCCGACCTGTCGTCGCGCACCAGCGCCGTCACCAGATGGCCGAGGCTGATTGCCTTGCGCGCGACCGCTTGCCCGATGTAGCCCGTACCACCTGTGATGAACAGTTCCATGGCGTACTCCTCGATGATTGCCTGCGAAGTTGATAAATCACACGAACGAGACTTATCGGTCTCGTTTCGACAAATCTAAACGAGACTGACCAGTCTTGTCAACTACTCGACGATCTGTTATTTATCTGCCATGAACACGTCCTCCCTCCCCGACCTGAGCCCGCTGCAACGCCGTAAGCGGTCCGCCATCCTCGACGGCGCGAAAACCGTTTTTTTAAGCCAGGGTTTCGGCCTGGCGACGATGGACGATGTCGCCGCGGCCGCTGGCGTCGGCAAACAGACGGTCTACCGCCACTTCAAGTCGAAGGAGGCGCTCTTCGTTGGTCTGGTGAGTTCGATGTGCGCTCAGGTGGGTGGACTTCTTGCCAGCACTCAGGACGAGCAATCCGATGGATCACCGGAAATCGAGTTGCGCGAGTTGGGAGGGGTGTTGGCACAAATCCTTATCGAGCCGGATTATCTGCGGCTTTACCGGGCTATCGTTGCTGAGGCCGAGCGTCTTCCGCAACTCGGCCAGGTGTTTTACGAAAATGGTGCAAAGGTCGTGCGTGCCTTCGCCGCAAAAATTCTGCGAAATCGATTTGACGAATCGACTGCTGCATTGCGGGCTGCGACATTCGTTCAGTTGGTGTTAGGCGACGCGTATCTGGAACTGTCAATCGGCTACACGGTGCCCGATGTCGAAGCGCGTTTTGCGCTGCAGATTGACGAGGCGGTAGCGGTTGCACTTCGCTAAGGAGCGCCACGTAAGATTTCGGGCCACTGCATGCGGAGCGCAACAGCGTGTAGCGCGGGTGGCAAGGCACCGCGCTTCCAATTCCGAACGCAGTCGCGCACCGGTTTCCGCGCGACCCAGGCGTGTTTTCAAAATTGTGAATATCGTTTTGTGGCCGCACTGGGATGGATGGCCATTTTCACAAGCCGTAATAAATAGAAACTTGTTGTGTGTGTGGTAATTATCCAGAATGGCGGCGCTCGGCGGATTGTTAAGCTCGCGCTTTGCGCATCAGAAAACCAGAGGCTGTAGCGGCCGATGACGACACGGCTCATCAACGAGCCCAGAATTATTAAAAAAAGGGGAACACAATGCGGACTTTTCTACGCGCGGCTGTTGTCGTGTGGTGCACCGTATTTTTAAGTGCTTGCGGAGGTGGGTCCGGCAGTTCGGGTTCGACCGGAGCCACGACGTCGCCTGTTACCCTGGGGGCCGGTTCCAGCATGACCATGGCGGCGAACACTTCCGTGAAGGTGCCTGCTGGGACTACCGTTACTGCGCCGAACGGCACGATCGTAACGATTAATGGGTCATCAGATACCGTCATTACACAGGCGGGCGCAGTCGTCACCGTACCCGCCAGTGCAACAGGCCCGGCCAACAATGTTGTCACCACCGGGCAGGCATCCGGTAGTAGTCTCTCGACGTCCCCGTTGACGGTTACCAGCCTCGCAGGTTCGGCTACCACAAACCTTCAGCCTGTCGACGGGACGGGAGCAGCCGCCATTTTCTGGGGCGGCGGCCATCTTGCGATGGATTCGTCTGGAAACATTATCCTGTCCGATCGAGGCCACCTTCGGGAGGTCACGCAGTCAGGCGTGGTCACCACATTGACGACTCAAGGTTCTTGGGACGGCGTTGCAATCGACCCCTCTGGCAACGTTTACGGATCGGGAGACGTTCAGCTTATTGCAAGCTCGCCACTGACATTGGGAGCGTCGCTGCAAGAATTCTCGGCATCGGGCACTTACCAGCAATTATTCGCGAACTGGGAAACCTCGGGCACCAGTTCGTCAGTCGGCTTCGGTGGCCTCGTTATGGACAGCAAAGGGGCGCTGTTTCTAGCGGATGAAGTGAACAACCGTATCGTGAAGTTTAACGTCGGCAGCAACACCTGGGCGGTTTTTGCCGGCAGCGGCACCAGTGGTAATCAGGACGGGGTAGGTACTGCTGCCACATTCACGCTCTCTGCGACGCCCGACCTTGCAATCGACAGCAACGACAACCTTTATGTGAGAAGTCTGGACACGGTTCGGGAAATCGCACCGGACGGCACAGTCACAACTGTCGCCAGCCAGTTGCAAACGGCAGGCACGATTGCCGTCGACAAGTCGGGAAACATCTACGCGGCGGGCGTTCAGGTGATCTACCGTGTTGCCAGCGATGGCAGCGTCGTATCGTATCCGTTCACGAACACGACGGACTTTATTACCTCACTGGTCACCGACGCCAGCGGCAATCTTTATGCCGGTACGCGAGGTATTGGAGCGCAGATCTTCAAGATCACCTTCCCGAATGACTGATCGCGGCTTCTAGCATGCTGTCTCGACTACGAAATGTTCTGATTCCCGTTGGGAATTAGACGTTTCGTATTACCGTCGTGATAGGCCCAGCTTCGCATATCGATCTCGCTCGCTCTTTGAGCCTTGCCGCGACATCAGCGGAAACCGTGCGGTCGCGTCGTCCTACGTTAGGATAACGATGTCGGCTGCGCTCAATGACCGGCTATTCGACTTGAGCCCGGCGACTGAACGCATTCCGGCTAATCGTTAGTATACCCAGGCAGACGACGCCGACCGTCCCCAGCGCTAGAGCGCCGTTGAGCAGCACGTACAAGCATTAAGAAGAGTCGCCACACCCGTAAAGCGCTTGCCCTTTGTTCAACTGGAGCAGGTTGACTTTTTAAATCAGATGGCCTTGAAACTCGACGGCAAACCGCAGAACCACACGGTTGATTCGAGTTGTCGGCAATAACGGTGCGGCATGGGTTCCATTTGTGTGTCCACCTGTCGGTTTTCTGACAGTTTCCGGGCGCAACTCCAGGCATGATGGGTCCACGCCTCTGGCGAGGCAACCAGCCGGCCCTGGCATTTCGAGTTGCGTCATGCTGGACCCATATCTCTTCGAAACGGACGGATTAACGATGGATCAATTCGGTGATTACCAGAACGAAATCTACTTGAACGGCCTCCGGGGTATTACACCGAGCCTTCCAGTCGATTTCAAACTTCTTGAAGAACGAGGGAGCGCGGCCCTTTCACCGTCGGTCCTCTCTTATGTGCAAGGTGCCTGCGGGGACGAGTCCACTCAGCGCCGCAATGTCGAAGCATTCGCGGAGTGGGGCATCGTGCCGCGAATGCTGGTCGATACGCGTGCTCGTGACCTGTCTGTCGATGTCTTCGGAAAGCGGTACAAATCCCCCCTGATGTTGTCCCCGATCGGAGTGATCGGAGTCTGTGCCCAGGACGGCCATGGCGATATCGCCACGGCTAAGGCAGCAGCAGCGGCCGGCGTGCCGATGATCGCCTCCACGCTCATGTGTGACCCGCTCGAAACCGTCGCGCAAGCTTTGGGTGACGGCGATGCCTTCTTTCAGCTCTACATGCCCAAAGATCGTGATCTTGCAGCGAGCTTCGTCCGCCGGGCCGAGGCGGCCGGCTACAAAGGCATCGTCGTGACGCTGGACACCTGGCTCACAGGTTGGCGTCCGCGGGATCTCAACAGCAGCAACTTTCCCCAGATGCGCGGTGTCGCTCTAGCGAACTACTTCGCAGACCCGCACTTCCGCGCCAAACTCGTGGCGCCCCCGGAGGAGGACATCGCTGCCGCCGTCCTGTACTGGGCATCTGTCTTCGGGCAGACCGTGACCGTGGAAGACCTGGGGTGGTTGCGCTCGATCACCAGCTTGCCGTTGATCGTCAAGGGCATCCAGCATCCGGACGACGCGATGCGGGCCATTGATGTCGGCGTCGACGCCGTCTACTGCTCCAATCACGGCGGCCGCCAGGCCAATGGCGGGATTGCGTCGATTGACCTTCTTCCGGCGCTCGTCGCCGCATGCCGTGATGTACCGGTCTGGTTCGACTCCGGCATCCGTTCGGGGACCGATGTGGTCAAGGCGCTTGCTATGGGAGCCAGCATGGTTGGCATCGGCAGGCCCTATGCCTACGGCCTGGCGCTAGGCGGCACGCCAGGCGTCGTCCACGTCGTCCGGTCCATCCTGGCCGAGGCGGATCTTTTAATGGCGGTCGACGGATTTCCCGACATCGCGGCACTGCGAGCTGCCGGCGTGCGCCGTACGCGCCCGTAGCATTCAGTAGCAGCCATTCGCTGCCGTCGTCGAATGGCTGCTGTAGATCGTGAACTACGGCGACCACCTGACCTTACGATCGATTGAGGTCACCCCTACCGAATTCGACCACTCAGCCACTCGCTTAACGGGCCGCGATTTAAACGCAGAACCGAATGACCGGTCGACTCTCCAAATGCTCGTCGAGCGGTCCCGCGAACGCAAATCCATGAGTCCGACTTGCAATATGGTTTGTGTACTTAACGCAGACCTTGTTCGTTCTGGTCAATAACAATCTGCCTGTCAATGGTCGCACGTTTTTCACACAACGTTAGCTAACAGAGCGATTCAGGTAGACAAAGAAGAATCGGAATAACACAGCAAATCAGAAGAGCGTCAATTTCGATCCTGCCGGATCGGCCAAAGTACCGCACATAACATCGTTTTGCGTTCTTATGCAATCTGCTGAACATATTCTATTAGCATTTTTGCACACGTTATCGGCCCATATATAAAAACTCCCGACGGCCGTCACTATCGGAAAATTTTATATTTCTCTCAATCGACCGGAGGTTCCGATGCAATAAATACGTTGTCCTATTCATATTTATTTTATATACGGTGCCGGATCATTACTTCGTGATAAATCCGGCGGGTTATGTAGCGATTCCTCCAGGCAACTGATAAAGGCACTGTCGAATAGCGAGTGGTCGGCGGCGTGCGCGAGTACCGAATATCGAACTCACGACGGATGCGCGAGCCGACTTCGCCGAAGTGCTGCCACGAGGACTCGCCCCGTTTCGATTTTGGGATGTTTTTTCAAGCAATTTACGACCAATATATGAGGATCAAAATGAACAGGGAATTGGTGTTTCTCGCAGTCGTGGCTCTTTCCGGCTGTGGCGGGTCTTCCGATCCGGTCTCAAATCCAGCGACGAGCGCACAAGCTGGCTCGGCCAGTGCGGCCTCGAGTGCCGCTTCCGATCCAGTAGCGTCCACCCCGGTCACGATTGATGCAGAAGGCGACTCGACCATGAAAGGGGCACTGTGGATGAATGGGGCTTATGTATATGCCAATATGCCCGCGCCCGCGGTGGCTCAAGAGCAGTTAATCCGGAAGCTCGGGGTGGAGGGGATCACCGTTGAGAACAATGGTGTTGTCGGCGAGACAATCGGGGATGACATTAGCGGATGGGCGGGCATTGCCCCTCTTGCCACTCGCCTGGCTACTGATCAATCGCAGATCGTAATGGAAAATTATGGCTTGAACGATTCGATTGAAGTGGATCTTCAGACGTATCACGATAACCTGGTTGCCTGGATCGCCGTAGTGAAGCAGGCAGGGAAAATTCCAGTGCTTGAAGAACCCAATCCTCCAAGCCTGACTTACTACACCCAACTGCCATCGTTCGTGGCAATGGTGGACCAGGTCGGCTATGAAGAGCAGGTTCTGGTTATCCAGCAGTACAACTACATTCTCTCACTCACCAATTGGCAAAGCATGCTGACCGACGGTATCCACCCTGACCAGGCGCTTTATACGATCAAGGGGCAACGTGAAGCCTGGTCTCTGCAACCGTTGGTTGCCAAGACCATGGTGGCGAGCGCTTCGTGAAGCGCCACCCTTCGGACTCCATAGGTAAGTGACGGAAAATTCCAGCTGTGTGAGCGTTTCCACCAGACTCGAGAATCCACGCGCACCTTTGCGGGCGATCTCCAGGTTTGGCGGGATTTCCGCTGTTATGCCCGGTGAGATAACCTGTTGGGCATTCAGATCAATATTGCACCGGTATGTTCTCGCGCAACCTTTCGCGCCTGCACAGGCAGCCTCCCGGTCACTGCGTCGTATAAAACCTTCGATCTGAGCGACGATAACAAAGGAGACCGCCGTGAGATTTATGGCCGTTATCACCATCCTTTTTGCTCTGGTCGCCACGCCTGCCCTTGCCGCCGATGTCGGCTTCGAGGAGGTCAAGATAGCGAATGGCACGGAGCCGCCGCTAACGGCCGGGATCTGGTATCCGAGTGACACGACGGCGACACCGCACTCCTTGGGTAATTTCACCCAGACTGTGGCACCGGACGCTCCGGTCGCTGGCGATCGCCTGCCACTGGTGGTGATGTCGCATGGCGGAGGAGGGTGGTACGGCGGTCATTACGACACCGCTCTTGCCCTTGCTCACGCGGGCTTCGTGGTGGCGGCTGTCAGCCATGCTGGCGACACCTTCGATGACCAGAGCGGGGTCTTGCAACTGTGGCGCCGTCCCGCCCAGCTTCACCGGCTGGTGGACTACATGCTCGACGAGTGGCGTTGGCACGGGCGGCTGGATGCGACCCGGGTCGGTGCGTTCGGCTTTTCCAACGGTGGCTTCACCGTGCTCGTGGCCGCAGGCGGAATCCCGGATCTTTCAGAGATCGCCCCGTATTGCGAGGCCCATCCTGAGCATGACCTGTGCGCGACCCTGAAACATGCCGGGGTCGATCTTCATTTCAGCTCCAATGTTCCCGCCAGCGCCTGGGTCCACGATCCGCGCATCAAGGCCGCGGTCATCGCCGCGCCCGCGTTCGGCTTCACCTTCGGCCGCGCAGGGCTAAGCAGCGTGAGCGCGCCGATCCAACTCTGGCGAGCAGCCGATGATCGCCATCAGCCACATCCCTACTATGAACAGGCGGTACGCGCCAATTTGCCGCGAGAGCCTGAATACCACGTGGTCGCCAACGCGGGCCATTACGATTTCCTGCCGCCTTGTGATGCGCAACTCTCCCGCAAGGTGCCGGAAATCTGCAACAGCCTGCCGGGCTTCGACCGCGCGGCGTTCCACGAACAATTCAATGCCGATGTGGTGCAGTTTTTCCAGGCAACGCTGCGATAGAAAGCGTCTCATCTTTCATCAACCTTCGTCAGCCCCACCGCCGCGCACAAAATCCACAAACGCCCGCAACGGCGCCGGCACATGCCGCCGCCCCGGATAGTAGAGAAACGGCCCGGAGAACGCCGGCCACCATGGCTGCAGAATCGGTTCCAGGGCACCGCTGTCCAGATACGGACGCAGCATATCCTCGAACAGGTGGATCACGCCCAGCCCGGCAACCGCACTGCTGATGGCCAGATCCATCGCCGCCCCCGGCCTGACCAGTAACGGCCCTGCCGGATCCAGTCGCACCACTTCACCATCGCGCTCGAAATCCCAGGTCGGCATCGCGCCACCCGCAAACTGGCCGCGCAAGCACGCATGCCCCAACAACTCACGCGGATGCTCGGGTCTGCCATGCGCATCGAGATACGCCGGCGCCGCCGCCGTCGCGAAGCGCTGGACACGCGGTCCGATCGGCACCGCGATCATGTCCTGTTCGAGTCGCTCGTCGTAGCGGATGCCCGCGTCGCAACCGATTGAAAGCACATCGACAAACCCGTCCTCAACCACCACCTCGACGCGAATGTCCGGATAGGCCTTCATGAATGCCGCCAGCAGGGAAGGCAGAATGATCCGCGCGGTGCTTGACGGCACGTTGAGTTTGAGCGTTCCGGTCGGTTTGTCGCGGAACACATTCAACACGTCCAGTGCCGCTTCCATTTCGCTGAACAAGGGAGTGATCTTTTCAATCAGACGCAAACCTGCTTCGGTCGGCGCCACGCTGCGCGTAGTCCGGTTCAACAGGCGCAGACCCAGCTTCGACTCAAGACGGCGTACGGCAATGCTGAGGCTCGATGCCGACACGCCGCTGATACGCGCGGCGTCGCGAAACCCGCCAGCGCGGGCCACCGAGACGAAGGCGGCGAGATCGTTAAATTCCATGGTCATTGTTCACAATTTTCAACAACCTGTGCAATTTAGACCGGATTATCTAACAGCGCAATCGCCGCCATACTGAAGCCGAACCTTCAACACGGAGCCAGTCATGTCAAACGTCACCCCCTCGGACACTTTCCCGTTTGCCGGCCGCCAGGTGCGCCGCATGGGCTACGGCGCGATGCAACTCGCGGGTCCAGGCGTATTCGGGCCGCCGAAAGATCACGACGCGGCCATTGCCGTGCTGCGCGAGGCGCTGGCCTCAGGCGTCAATCACATCGATACAAGTGACTATTACGGACCGCACGTCACCAACCAGTTGATTCGCGAAGCACTTCATCCTTATCCAGAGGATCTTTTGATCGTCACGAAGCTGGGCGCCGTGCGCGGCAACGACGGTGCGTGGTTGCCGGCGATGGAGCCGGAAGATCTCGAGCGTGGAGTCCACGACAACCTTCGCAACCTCGGCCTCGATGCGCTGGACGTCGTCAACATGCGCATCATGGGCAAGGTGCACGCGCCGGATGAAGGATCGATCGAGAAGCCGGTGACCGCGCTGGCTGAGTTGCAACGCAAGGGGCTCGTGCGCCACATCGGACTCTCCAACGTGACGGCGACGCAGGTTGTGGAGGCGCAGAAGATCGCTGAGATCGTCTGCGTGCAGAACAATTACAACCTGGTTCACCGGGAGGACGACGCGTTAATCGATGCGTTGGCAAAGCAGGGCGTCGCTTACGTGCCGTTTTTCCCGCTGGGCGGCTTTACGCCGATTCAATCGTCGGTGCTCGCGCAGGTGGCCGGGAAATTGAGCGCGACGCCGATGCAGGTGGCGCTGGCCTGGCTACTGCATCGTTCGCCGAATATCCTGCTGATTCCTGGCACGTCGTCGCTCGGGCATCTGCGAGAAAACCTCCAGGCGGCGCAATTGAAGCTGTCCAACGTGGTGCTCGCCGAACTCGAAGCGGTCGCGCAGGCGCACAGCGAATAGTCGTACGCGACCTGGGCTGGCGCGCTCGTCATGACCATGCGACGAGGCGCCTGGAAGCGTCCTACGCAGGCAGTGCGAGGAAGCGCTCGACGAGCCGCGTCCAGTAGGCCGCGCCTACCGTGAGGTTGTCGTCGTTGAAATCGTACGACGCGTTGTGCAGCATCGGCGCGCGTTCGCCGTTGCCCAGCCGCAGGAAGCAGCCCGGTTTTTCTTGCAGGTAATAGGCGAAGTCCTCGCTGCCGGCAATCGGCCCGAAGCCGTCGACCACGCGGTGCTCGCCCACCAGTTCGCGTGCAACCCTGAGCGCGAAGTCGGTTTCCTTGACGCTATTGATCACCACTGGGTAGCCCGGCACATAGTTGATCTCGATGCGAGCGCCGTGCGCGTCCGCATGCGCGTGCGCGAGCGCGCGGATGCGGGTTTCGAGCAGTGTGCGAACCTCGGGATCAAACGAGCGCACGCTGATCTGCAAGCGCGCCGTTTCCGGGATCACGTTGGCCACATGTCCCGCGTTGAACGCACCGACCGTAACCACCGCGGTGTGCATCGGATCGACACTGCGCGACACCACTGTCTGCAATGCGCTCACCAGTTGCGCACCGATCACGATCGGGTCCACGGCAAGATGCGGGCGCGCCGCATGACCGCCGCGACCGTGAATGATCAATTCAACCGTATCGCACGCGGCCATGAACGGCCCGCTGCGGAACAGGAACGTGCCGGTCGGATAGCCGGGGTGGTTGTGCAGACCGAAGATCGCGTCGCACGGGAAGCGCTCGAACAGGCCATCTTCGATCATCCTTTTAGCGCCGCTGTCCGCGCCGATTTCTTCGGCAGGCTGGAATACCAGATGCACGGTGCCGTCGAAGCGGCGCGTGCGCGCCAGATGGCGCGCCGCGCCGAGCACCATGGTCGTGTGGCCGTCATGCCCGCAAGCGTGCATCTTCCCCGGCTCAGTGCTGGCGTAGGGCAGACCGGTTTCCTCGTTGATCGGCAGGGCGTCCATGTCGGCGCGCACCGCTACGGCGCGCGTGCCGCTTCCTGCCTTGAGCGTGGCCACCATGCCAGTGCCGCCCAGGCCGCGTGTGACTGCATAGCCCCAGCTTTCGAGACTCTGGGCGACGAAATCAGAGGTCTTGAACTCCTGATAGGCCAGTTCCGGATGCTGATGGAGATGGTGGCGAATGCCGCTCAACTCGTCGCGCAGATCCTGGGTGTCGTGGAGGGAACAGAAATCCTGAGTGGCTGACATGAATGGGGCGCTCGTACGAGTGAAGAATGTGCTCAGTATTTTGCCGTAACGACTGGCGATCAATGATCTTTTCCGGTCGAGAATGTTGATTCCCCTATCAGGCAATGCCAAAGCGGTGGTCGACGACAGGGGCGGACGGGTTAGCTAACGAAATCTGCTCGCTGGAATACGAGCAACTGCATCGCCGCTGCAGCGTTCAGAACGACGCGTTCGCACGTCCAAAGCTTTGCATATGCATATTGATTGGTTCGGCCCAACGCGGCGCCACCGTATTCTAGGCAACGCGGCAGGACCGGCTGCGCGCGTTTCGCGCCTCCCACCCAACGCCCACCGCGCTCCGCTTTGAAACTGCAAGGGATACACATGGCTGCACAGGAACACCCCATCCACGACGCACATCGCCGCACGTTGCTGAAGGCGGCCGCAGCACTCGCGGTGAGCACGGGCGCCACCATCGCAGGCGGCGCGGCAGCGCTGCTGTCGAGTCAGACGGCACGCGCCGAGACCAATCCGAAGACCTTGCGGATCGGCTTTCAGAAATACGGCAACTTCGTGGTCCTGAAAGCGCGCGGCACGCTTGAGAAAAAGTTCGCTGCGCAGGGCATCAGCGTGCAATGGCTTGAATTCCCGGCTGGCCCGCAACTGCTCGAAGGCTTGAACGCGGGCGCCGTCGATGTCGGCACGGTGGGTGAAACCCCACCCATTTTTGCGCAGGCGGCGGGCGTCGATTTCGTCTACATCGCGAACGAGCCGCCGGCACCGCGCGGCGAAGCGCTAGTCGTGCCGCATGATTCGCCGATTCGCAGCGTCGCCGAACTGCACGGCAAAAAGGTCGCGCTCAACCGCGGCTCGAACGTCCACTTTCTGCTGGTCAAGGCATTGCAGCGAGCGGGCCTCGCCTATACGGACATTCAGCCCATCTATCTGACGCCCGCCGATGCTCGCGCGGCGTTCATTCAACGCAGCATCGACGCGTGGGTGATCTGGGACCCGTATCTGGCCGCCGTCGAGCGACAGGCGAATGCACGGGTGCTGACCAATGCCGAAGGGATCGTCAGCAACATCCAGTACTACGTCGCGACGCGTAAGTTTGCGACGACCCAGCCGCAGGTGTTGCACGTCCTGCTGGACGAACTGAATCAGATCGGTCAGTGGGGACGTAACAATATTCCGGCGGTGGCGGCCCAGTTGTCGCCGCTGGTCGGACTCGACACGGCCACCCTCGAACTCGCGTTAGGACGAGCAGGCTACGGGGTGCAGCCCATTACCGAGGCGACGCTCGCCTATCAGCAACAGATTGCCGACACCTTCACCAATCTGAGGCTCATTCCCAAGAAGCTGACGGTAGCCGAGGCCCGCTGGGACACGGCCTGAGGACCCACCGGCGCACCGGCGCACCTGCGCGCATCGCCAGCGCCGGGTTGCTGCTTCACATGCCTTTGAAGCGGTCCGCATAGAGTCGGCTCACAATCAGTCGCGTGTCATGTCCACGCAGGCTGAGCGTGAGCTTGCCGGACTCGTCACGCGACGCGCTGGCGATCACGTCTGCGCGCACTACCGTGCCGCGATGAATCTGCCAGAACTGCTGCGGATCGAGTTGTTGTAGCAGGTCGCGCAAGGAAACGCGGATGAGATGCTCGCGCTCGGCAGTAATCACCCGCACGTATTTATCCGCGGCTTCGAAATACACCACGTCGCTGACGGGGACCATCGTGATCGTGTTGCCGGCGCTTGCCTGAATCATGCGCAAAGGGACGGCGGGCGTCGCTGCTGCTTGAAGCCCGGCCGTCCCCATGCCGAACAAGCCACGCAACTGGTCCAGCATTGGCGCGAGAGCCGCCTCGCCCGTCGCCGGCTGCATGCGCGCCTGCAGCGCTGATTGCAGGCGCTGGCAGGTTTTAGCCAGTCTTTCGGGTTGGACGGGCTTGAGTACATAGTCGAGTGCCGCACGCTCGAAGGCACGCAGCGCGTACTCGTCGTACGCCGTGACGAACACCAGCAAAGGCAGTGGGCGGTCGTTGTCGGGCCAGTCTTCCGCCAGCGCCTGGGCTGCGTCGAGGCCGCTCATGCCGGGCATGCGGATGTCGAGAAACAGCAGATCGGGTTGCAACGCCAGACCTTGCTGTAGCGCGGACACCCCATCGCCGACCGACCCGACGATGCTCAGCTCAGGCCACAGGCGAAGCAATTCGGCTTGCAGGTTGGCGGCCAGCAAGGGTTCGTCTTCGGCGATCAGGGCGGTTGCGTGCATGGCGAAAGGGAAAAATCAGGTTGGGGTTCGAGCGGTCAAGTGGTCAGGTGATTCGATAGTGCAGTACTTCGGCGGCCCAGCTTTCCGGTCTTCATTTCATATAATCGGCAACCGCACCGTCGCGAGCGCGCCGCCGCGGCCATCCATCGGCGAGCTGAGTTCGAGCGTGGCGGCCTCTCCATACAACGCCGCAAGCCGCTCGCGGACCTGCTGCATGCCGAAGCGCGTGCCATCCGCAGGTGCAACGCCGAGTCCCGCGCCCGTGTCGCGCACACTGAGCACCAGCGCATGGCCGTCGCGTCGCGCGGCCACTTCGATCTGGCCACCGGTCACACTCGGCTCCAGCCCGTGCTTGATCGCGTTCTCCACCAGCGGCTGCAACAGCAGCGGCGGGACAGGCAGGGCGCTCAGATCGTCAGGTAAATCGAGGGTGCCGCGCAGGCGGCTGCCCATCCGAACCTGCATCAACTCCAGGTAATCGGACAACCGCGCAAACTCGGCCGACAGCGCATGCGAGTCCGTACGCGAAGCATTTAGCGTAGCGCGCAGAAAGCCGTTCAGATGATCGAGCATGGCCTGCGCGCGTGCCGGGTCCTGGCCAATCAGCACACGTAGATTCGCCAGCGTGTTAAACAGCATATGCGGTTCCAGTTGCGACACTAGCAGCTTCAACTGGTTTTCCGCCGCCGTGCGCAGCGCGATCTGGGCGCGCGCTTCAGTGGCCGCGAGGCGTCCGCGGACATAGAAAAAATACGTGCAACCGACCGCCAGGGCAAGCGTCGGCGCCAGCGTCGGCAGCAATTGACTCGCGTTACGGATCAACGTGACTGGGGGACGGTGCACGCCCGTCAGCAGATCGCCGAGCATATGGCCGCCGAAGTAGCCCACCGCCGCCGAGGCAGCCACCCACGGCGCCATCCAGGCCCAGCCGGGCCAGCGCCGCTGGGCGGGTGTCGTCACGGCGCCTTCGGGCAGGCGCCGGATTAGCGCTGACGAAAATCCGTAGCGACCCGCCTCGACCAGGGTCTGAATACACACCGTTATGCAGGACGCGTAGATCAGATCCGACACCCACGTTTCACCGGAAAACGGGCTGAAAAAGAATGAGCAAGCCAGAGACACGCCAATCGCGATCCTCAGTTCGCGCCAAAGCCATGCGAGTGCGTTACGGTACTTGGGCATTCGGAGTCTCAGAGTGCGGCGCGGGTGGAGAGGGGCGGCCAGTGCTGCGGATTGTAGCCGCTTCAGGGCCGTATCAGACTGGCGTTCCATCGCGCGGCGGCCACAGCATCAAAAAGCCGAATTGCTCACCGTATCGCGCTGCACAGCCTGTCGAACCACCCGCCACATGACGATTCCACGGGCAAGGAATGCGCCGCTAAAACCACCGTAAGCCAACCCGACCAGACCGGCAAACCCTGCGTCGACAGCCAGCGCGGGGTTTGCAGCGACGGCGACACTCACGGCGAACTTCAGGCAAAACAGCGTCAGAAACAGGGTCAACGGCAGCCAGCTACCGGGCACGAGCAGGGCGCGATCCGCCGCGGACCACTCAACGCCGCGCCATACGCCGAGCGTATTGCACAGGAACACGCTCAGAACCGCACCCACCGCCCAGGCGGCCAGCGCCACCGGCTCATGCAAAAACACCGAGGCCACCCCGTAAAACGACAGGGCCATCATCACAACGGGCAGCGTCGTGGCGCTGCGCACCGAGCGCAGGCGCGGCAGCGTCTGTTTCATGCCGGTGATGGTCAGGGCGGCCAGCAGGCCCCAAACCCAGTGCGGTGTCTGCTGAAGAATGGAAATAAACATGGCGATTGGCTCCGTGGCGTCAACGAGGGGGTTCGATGACGCACATGGTCGGCCGCGTCGCCCACGCGTTCGAGCGGTTTGCGACAAAATGACGGGGCGCGTCGCGAAACGCTCCGATAGCGGCGCGAAACCCTTGCGACCGGCTGAGGTCTTATCGCGATGGTGCCCAGCAGCTCAGCCCGGCCGCTTCTGATCGCTGCCGTACAGATGAAGCGCGGCGAAGCTCCTACGTTGTAACTGGGGCCGCGTGCCCGATACCTGCCAGGATAGGGGTTGCATCGTTATGAGAAATTGCTTGTCCAGCGCGCTTACCTTGCTCACCGCGATCGGCGCCGCATGCTATTCCTTACCCTCCGCCGCGCACGAACTGGATGCGCAGCTGGACTGCACCATGAACGCGCATACGTTTATCGCGTCGCTGCAGAGCGACCAATATATCGAACCGGTGCCGATGCACGTCGAGGCAAATTCCGTCAACGCGTTCCGGCCGACGCGCGGCAGCGAATTGACCGCGTTCGGGTTTCGGGTCTACGCCGTACTTGGCTTTGAGCACGACGACGAGATGTTCCATAAGGGCAGCGGCGAGGCCATGCCCGGCTCGTTATACGGCGTGGTCGTGTTCGGGCCGAGCGATTCCGTCAAGATGCATCTGCGTGACGCAGGCAGCGACGCCGCGGTTCATGAAGTGATGCCGCTCGTCATGACCGCGGTGCTGTGCAAGTCGAGTAACTGAAACGGGATCAGTGGGCGAGAATGCTCATGGCCTGCCGCTTGAGGTCGAGAAAGCCAGGCTCCAGCGACATTTCCCAGTTGCGCGGGTGTGCAAGGGGCACATCGCTGGTTAGCGCCACGCGTCCGGGGCGCCGGCTCATCACTACGAGCCGCTCGCCGAGCAGGATCGCCTCGTCGATATCGTGCGTGATGAATACCACGGTTGCGTGGATGCGGTCCCACAGATCGAGCAGGAACTGCTGCATGGTGCGGCGCGTTTGCGCGTCCAGGGCGCCGAATGGTTCATCCATCAGCAGGACACGCGGTTGCATGACGAGTGCCCGGGCGATGGCGACGCGTTGCTGCATGCCACCTGACAACTCATAGGGACGGTGTTTTTCAAAGCCCTGGAGGCCGATCACGTCGATCACATCGTCTACGCGTTTCCAGTCGATGTGTCGCGTGTCGCGCATCCGGAGGCCAAAGGCAATGTTGTCCCGCAGCGAGAGCCACGGGTAAAGGCCCGGTTGCTGGAACACCACGACCCGGTCCGGGCCTGGCTTGACGATGCGGGTGCCGTCCAGCGTAAGCTGGCCGGCGCTCGGGGCGGTAAGCCCCGCCAGCATGTTCAGCAAGGTCGACTTGCCACACCCCGAGGCACCGAGGATGGTCACGAAAGTGCCATCCTCGATGGTCAGGGAAATCTCGTCGAGTGCCCGATGCGGACCAAAATCCTTGCTGACACGATCAATCACGATCGTCATAACCAGACCCCTTACCTTGTACGCTATTGAGCCGCTTTGGCCGCAAAGCTTGAATTCACAGCGGGGGCGAAGCTGGCCGGCATGTCGGTGACCCGGCCAATCTTCTGCAAAACCTTCGCGGTGTTTTCAAGCGTTTTGGTGGTGGCGGAAGTGGCCATGCCGCTGCCGGAGCCCAGCACTTTCGGCGTGACCTGATCCTTTGCCGAATAGTATTCGTACCCTGCAAGCTCCGCTTTCGCGACCGGCAGCGTCACGCCCGCTTCCTTGGCCATCATGGCGAGCGCGTCGTCCGGATGCTCCTTCGTATAAGTCACGCCCTGGTCGAGCGCCTTCACAAAGGCGACCACAATGTCCGGGTTTGCGTTCGCCCATTTGGTATTGGCGATGCACACGTTATAGGACGACGCATCCGGCGGCAGGTCGGCATCCGTCTTGATGGCGTGCCCGCCTAGCCCCTGCAGCGCATCGAAGACGGGATCCCACACGATGGCGGCATCGATGCTGCCCGTCGTCCACGCAACATGCATTTCAGGCGGCGACATGTTGAGTTGCCGTACCGATTCCATCGGCACATGGGCTTCGGTCAGGAAGGTCGCGAGTTCGAACGACGCTTGCGAGCCCACGACGATGGCAATCGTTTTGCCCTTTAGATCGGCCACCGAATCGATTCCCTTGCCAGGACGCACGACGATGCCGGCGTCACGTGTATAGCGCTCCTGGTTGAATACGATGGCCAGTGGCAGGCCTTGCGAAACACCGGTGACGAAGGGCGGAATGCCGATACCGCACATGAATTGCAGGCTGTTCGAGGCCAGCGCGCTCATGGCTGCGGGACCCGAGTCGAAATACTTGAGGCTGACTTTGCCCGGAATATTCTTCTGGAACAGATTCATCCCCTTGGTCACCATGTACGGGTCGGCGCCGCCGTTTTCATAGCCGATCACCACTTCCTGTGCGTCGGCAAAAGTGGAGGCTGCGGCCGCAATGAGCAGCACAGAAGCAGTAAGGCCCATCCCGAGATACTTACCCATTTTGTCCACGACATCCTCCGTTTTTATGCGTGCTTTTGTGCTGGTCAACCTTGACCACGCCAGGGTACTGCACGGCGTTCGACCAGGCGGATGAGAAGTTCCATGCCGTAGCCAAGAATGCCGATTACCACGATGCCCACGATCACGATTGCCACCTGCAGGGCCTGACCTGCGTATTGAACGAGCCAGCCGAGCCCCTGATCCGCCGCGATCAGTTCAGCGGCGACGAGGCAGGTCCACGCGACGCCGATGCCGACCCGCATCGCCGTGAAAATTTCAGGCAGCGCCGAGGGCAAAATCACGTAGCGAAAGATTTGCGTCTCCGATGCGCCCAGCGTGCGGGCAACCGACAGCCTGAGCGCCGGTGTGCCTTTGACGCCGGAAATCGTGCCGATAATGATCACCGGCACGGTGCCGACGAGGATCAGCAGTACTTTGGGCAACTCGCCGATGCCAAACCACACGACCAGCAACGGAATGTAGGCAAGCGGCGGCACCGGGCGGACGAACTGTAGAAATGGGTCGATGATGCGAAATATCAGTGGATTGCGCGCCATGCCGAGTCCGATCGGCACACCCAGGATCACCGCGCCGACAAATCCCAAGGCAATGCGCAAGACACTGATCCAGATGTCGTCATAGAGCGAATGTCCGCCATATTCATGGGCGAGCAGCAAGACCAGCGCCTTCCACACCGCCGCAGGCGAAGGCAACGCGATCGGCGGAAAAACCTGTAGCACGGACACGATCTGCCACAGCACCAGTGCGCAGATCAGCGCGATCACTGTCGCAAACCGGTGAGCATGGCCACCCACGCGGGCGCCCATCGAGCCGCGCCGGATTCCTTCTCCTTCTGCGACGGTGATCGGCGCAGTTTCAGTGGCGGACCCGTCAGGTTCGGGTGGCGTAGTGCCGGCCACCTCGACTGCCTCAGGTGCCTCGGTACTCTCGTGTGTCACAGGCATGCGGACCTCCTTTTCTGAATCTAAGCACTCGCCGCCGGATAGAAATAGTCAGTACTGCGTCGTAACAAGGCGAACATGTGGCGCGCCGTTCGTCAATCGGTGCATCGGCGCGTAGTGCTGTTTCGCGCTGCGTCGTCCAGTCACGAACGTGGGTCACGACGGCCTGAGAGCAATTAGGAGTTCATCTTTTTACATCTGATGATTTTTTTCCCTACGAAACAGTAACCTATAATTTCCTGATCAAAAGGGTGGGTTAACCCGGCGCGCCGTGAAGGCCGAAATTCTGCCGGAAAGCCCCGTCCAGTATGACCGTGGCGGTGTTGAACCTCGCTGTGAGTGAAGCCGCGGCGACGGGGCTTGTCCCAATCGTCGGGCTCGGGTTGAATCAAGTATCGTCATTAAAAAATATGGCAAGTTAGAGCCAGACGGTGCCGATCGTTGAGTCCACATCTGCGCATCTGGAATGGGCCAGCACGGGGAACGGCTCGTGCCGCCCCGCGACATGTCCGCACAACACGGTAAAACGCGATTAAACGCGGTGCAACCCACAGGAGTCAGCATGCCTAGCCGGACCTCGGCGGCGTTATGGACCCAGCGCTTCCAGCGCTCGCCCGAATCGAACATGAGCCTGCAAGGGCAGATCCGCCAGATGCTGGTGGCAGCGATTCTGGACGGCCAGTTGACGCCGGACACGGCATTGCCGTCGAGCCGCGAACTGGCTGACCAGTTGAGCGTGGCCCGCAATACGGTGGTGCTGGCTTATCAGCAACTCGTCGAGGAGGGCTATCTGATCTCTCGCGAGCGCAGCGGGCATTTCGTCAATCCAGCCATGCTCGAAGGCCGTCACGGCTTCGCGCCGTTGCAGACGGTGCCCGAGCCCGCGGCCAACGAGGCGCTGGCGCGGCCCGACTGGAGCGAACGGATTGCACGCGCGCCATCCGCCCAGCGCAATATCGTCAAGCCCAGCAACTGGCAGAAGTACGAGTTTCCGTTTATCTACGGACAGTTCGATCAATCGCTGTTCCCGACCACCGACTGGCGCGAGTGCTGCATGAAGGCGCTCTCGGTGATGGAAATTCGCAACTGGGCGCCGGACCTGATTGAGCGTGACGACGAAACACTGATCCAGCAGATCCGCACCCGCGTGCTGCCGCGCCGTGGCGTGTTTGCGATGCCCGACGAGATCGTCATTACCATTGGCGCGCAACAGGCGCTGTATCTGGTGGCCGACCTGCTGGCGCGGGGCGAGACCACCATCGGCTTTGAAAACCCCGGTTATCCCGATGCCCGCAATATCTTCGAGAACCGTAACGCACGGTTGCAGCCGCTGCCGGTGGATGGCGGCGGCGTGCGGCCCGTCGAAGACGCCGATCTGCTCGCGCAATGCGATTACGTCTACGTGACGCCGAGCCACCAGTGCCCGACCACCGCCACCATGCCGATCGATCGCCGCCACGCCTTGCTGGAACTGGCGCAGGAGCATGACTTCGTCGTGATTGAAGACGACTACGAAAGCGAGAACAATTTCTCCGGTTCGCCGCATCCGGCCTTGAAGAGCCTCGATACGGCGGACCGGGTGATCTACATCGGCAGTCTGTCGAAGACCTTTGCACCCGGCTTGCGGCTCGGTTACGTGGTGGGTCCGCGCGAACTGGTGCGCGAGCTGCGGGCGCTGCGCCGGCTCATGGTGCGCCACCCGGCGGCCTATATCCAGCGCGCGTTCGCGACGTTTCTGGCGCTCGGCCATTACGATGCGTTGCTGCGCCGGCTGGCCTACGCGTATCGCGAACGGGCACTTGCGTTGATGGCCGCGCTCGATGCCCACTTGCCCGAGGCGCGCCACGTGCCGATCA
>NZ_JBAURZ010000077.1:0-13693 GCF_049581445.1 Paraburkholderia sp.
GCGCGCCGTCGTCGTTCGTCAGCGTGCCGGCGGTGCTGGCCGTCAGTGCAGTGCCCGCGGTCGTCGTTGCGCCCGATGTGTTCAGGTCGCCAGCCGTCGCGGCTAGTGTCAGGTTCCCATTTGCCGATGTACTGCTGCCGGCGAGATTGACTGATGCGCCCTGTATTGTCGCGCTGCCGCCCGCTGCATTGCGACCGGTGGCCGTCAGTGCGCCGCTTGCGTTCAGGTTCAATTCGCCCGCGCTCGCAATCGAACCATCGCTATTGATACCTGAGCCAAGCGTGCCGGTCGATGCGATGCTGCCGGCACTTGCGCCTGTATTCTGCTGTGCGGCAAGTGTGCCGCTGTTCATCAGCACGCCCGATGTGTTCGCGCTCAACGACTGCTGCGCGTAGGTCGTGCCGCTGTTAACGATGCCATCGTGCGCGTTGATCGCAATATTGCCGCTCGCGTTGGTCTGTCCCGCGAGGATGAGCTTGCCCTGCGTCGTCAGAATCAGGTCGCCCGCCTGCGCTGCAAGCACGCCCTTGGTCGATACGCCTACACCGTTCTCTGTGCCCAGGAGAACGATACGATTCGCGTACATGCCACCCAGGTTGCTCACGTCGATGGAGACGCCCGGCGCGGGTCCGTTGCCGGCGATAGGCGTGGGATTCAGCGTGCCGTGATCGATACTATTGGCGCCCGCGATGACGTTCAGGTTCTTCGCAAAGATCGTGGCATTGGCCTGCACGGCGCGCGCAATCAGATCGACCTGGTCGACGTTGCCGGCATTCATGCCCGTGCCCTGGATAATGACGTTGCCGCCGGTCACATTGAAGCCCGTCAGGCTGCCGTCCGCGCCATAGTTCGGCGTGCCGGTCGTGAGGATCGCGTGCGAGGTGTTGATGAAGCCACCGCCGTTCACGCTGATGCCCGAGCCGTTTGCGATGACCACTTCTGCCCGCGGACCGGCGACTCCGAGATAGCCGTTGATCTGGCTCGCCGCGCTGCTGTTGACCTGATTGACGATGATCTTCGCCGACTGTCCCGCCCCCAAGTTCGGATTGCCGTTGATCATGCCCGCCTGCTGCGTCTGCACGATGGTGGGCGAGTTGTTAAGGATCGCACCAGGCTTCTGAACGTCGAACTGGTTGTACGTGTTCACCGACACGCCCGCGCCGGACGGCCGAACGATGTTCACCTGTGGCAAGCCGTTCTGCGATGATATGACCTGCGCGCCGGAACCGGGCGCAGCGACGATCTGCGCCGTTGTGAACGCAGGGGCCACGCCGAGCAGCGCAAGGGCCGCGAGCGCAATGCTTCTCAAAGCGAACCGCAATGTATGGCGCGGGCTGGATTGACCCGCCAGCACACGCCTCGTTGCAGCAGTCTCGCCATTTCCTTTGCCCGTGGCCGTTGCCGACTCCTCGACGGCGACGAGCATGCCTCTCACCCGGCTGTACGCCAGCCTGTATGTTCTCTGGTTCAATGTTCTTCAATTACGAATCAGTAAAGACTCCGTAACTTACAGAAAGCGACAGGAAGAATGTGTCAAGAATCGTCAAGGTTTGAGGGGGTGCAACGATTGACGCAAAAATTGACATGTCTGATTGCGCCTCGGTCGCCTCTACCGCAGAAAGCAAAGGCCATCAGCGAGGCTCTACCGCGCCTTTGCCGATATCATCAGCTTTCAAGCGCTGGGGTTTATCTGAAGCTCGCCTACTGCGAATTGGGGCAGCCCGCGGAATTTAGCGGTAAGCACGACCGGCATTACCTGCATAAAAATCTGCGTACCATCGATGCATTAGTCAAAGCACTCCGAACCACGTTACACGCATGACATGGTTCGACATAATTCCTGAATGGAGATCAAAGGCCCATTCCTCCATACTCGCTTCTGCTGCCGGTGCGCCTGCAAGAGTGCATGAGTTCAGCAAGGTGTATCGAGCATGAACGAAAGCGCGGACAAACATCTTCCTGCGGTTTCGCAATCATCGGACGATATGTTCAAGCGAATAGCGACACTCCCGTGTCGGAGACAGGATGAGCATGATGTTGACTTCAATTCAAACGATCGGCAGAAAAGGCGCGCGTTGCGCTTCGGCAGCAGCACTGGTTCTTTGCGCATTGCTTGCGGGATGCGCCGGCGGCGTCACCAACGCAACTTCGTATTCGGCCGTAACGCCAGTGCGGCCCGATAATATCTACGTGTACGCGTTCGACAGCAGCGCGGACCAGGTGAAGCTCGATAACAGCGGTGTGATCCAGAAGATCAAGTCGGAATTCGATCCTGCCACGCCGGCGCAGAAGCAGGCGGAACAAGCTGCCCAGGTCCGCGAACAAGTGGCCGATGAGATCGTTCATCAGTTGCAATCCATGGGTCTGCGTGCGATCCGTTCAGACACTCCCGCGCCCGCCGATCAAAACGTGCTGATCGTCGAGGGCAAATTTGACACCATCGATGCGGGCAACCGTCGCCGCCGCATGCTGATCGGCCTCGGTGCAGGCAAGAGCGAACTCAGCACGTCGGTTCAGCTTCTCTACAAACCGGCCGGCGGCACGCCGCAACTGGTGCAAAGTTTCGCGGCCAGCGCGGACAGCGGCAAAATGCCTGGCATTGCAGAAACAGCAGGCGTCGGCGCGGCCGCAGGTCATATCGCGACCTCGGCCGCGATGGGCGCCGGCATGCACGGCGTCTCGGAGACGAAACAGGACGGTGCAAGCGCCGATGCGAAGAAACTGGCGAAATCCATCGCGAAACAGGTGGCGCAAATCGGCAAAGCGCAAGGCTGGATGCTCGCTGAACACACCAAGGGCTAAAGGGTAGCGTGCAGAACTGAAGCCACCGCCGCCTCGTCGGATTGACGAGGCGGTGCACGTTATGCCGCCCGGGCACACGGCCCGTCAACCCAGCGTAAACCGGTCCCGTGTCGTCACATAGTCGCTTGCGCCGAAGCGACCCACCGGAAAGTAGTGTTGCATACGCACGCGCCACGTTTCTGTGTCGATCAGTTCGTCACGCGCATGCAAGCGATGCACCCGGCCGATAAAAATATGTCGGCTCGTCGTTTCCAGCGTCTCCCACAAGGTGCACTCGAACGCAACGGGCGCTTCAGCAATCCGCGGAGGCGCGACGCGCGAACTCGCCACGGGTGTCAGCCCCACGTGCGCGAGTTCGCTCACATCGGGCGGCAAGCGCTCACCACAGCGATGCATTTTCTGCGCAATCGCTTCGTCGGCGAGATGGACGACAAACTCACCTGTACGTGCAATGTTCACGGCTGTATCCTTCAAACCACCATCCGGCAGGCGGTTGATGCTCACCATCACGATAGGCGGTTCCTCACCCATCATGTTGAACATCGAGAACGGCGCCGCGTTGACCGTGCCATCCACGCCGAGTGTCGTAACGAGCGCAATGGGTCGGGGCACGATAAGGCTCGCCATCAGTTTGTAACGCTGATACTCGGTAATCGCTTCGAAGTCGATTTCCATGCGTGCCCGCCCTGGTTCAGGTAATGCCGAGCAATTGACCGAGGCTTTTCTCTCCCGGCATGCGCGACGTTTCAATCCGCTCTTCCAGTTCGCGAAGATGCGCGGCCATGCGGGCCACTGCCCCAGAGGCGTCGCGCGCTTCGATGCAATCTACAATCGCAGCGTGTTCGTCATGCTCGCAAGGTGCGTTGCCGGGTGCTTCGTACACCCCAACGATCAGCGAGCAGCGGGAAATCAGCTCCGTCAGATAGGTTTGCAGAATCGAGTTGCCCGCCAGCGCGCCGATGCGCAAATGAAAACAGCTCGTAAGCCTTGCCCACGACGGCTGGTCGAAGCGGTGCATGGCCTCGTGTTCCTCAGCAAGCTGTTGCCTGAGTGCTTCGATATCGTCGGGGCTCGCGCGTTGCACCGCGAGCTCCACCAATGCGCTTTCCAGTGAGCGGCGCGCTTCGAAAATCTCCCGCGTCTCCTCGGGCGTCGGTGCCGCAATCACCGCCCCCTTGTTGGGCCGCAACACGACAATGCCGTCGTACGCGAGTTTCTCCAGCACACGCCGCACCACGGCGCGGCCCACGCCGAACAGTTGGCATAGTTCGGGTTCGGGAAGCTTCGTTCCAGGCGTCAGGCGATGATCAAGCACGCCATCGAAGATCGACTGATAAATGCGGGCGTCGATGTCCGCATCGTTCGTTGCCGCGCTTTTCACGGCCCGTGTCGTGGGTATCGTTGTCATTTCGCTGTCTGGCGCGCGCTTTCGTTGCATTCCACTTCGTCCATGTAGTCCGCAATCGCCCCTGGCGTTGTCATCCATACGTCGCCCTTGTTACGCGCCGCCGCGATATGCTGCAACGCCCGGCGCAAGTGCCGCAGGCGGTACGGCTGCCCCACCAGATACGGATGCAACGCAACGCCCATCACCAGCGCCTGTGGCTCGCCTCCGCGCTGCCCCGCACGGTTGACCTGCCCGAGCATTTCGTCGAACTGATCGATGATCATGTCGGCAAAGGCGCAGGCGTCCATCTGGCGCCCCACCAGCATCGGCAAGTCGTTCAGTTCCTGGGGATACGGAATTGCCCATAGCGGTGCGCCTCTTGTCGCCATGCGCACCGGCCGGTCGTCGTGGCACCAGTTCAATGTATACCGGTAGCCCGTTTCTTTCAGCAGATCAGGCGTCAGACGCGATTCGGAGATCCACGGCGAAAGCCAGCCCGCAGGCGGCTTACCGCTTTCGGCGGCAATCCGTTCACGGCAATGCAGCAGCAGTTCGCGCTCCGCGCTTTCGTCGAGATCGCTCTGCCGATGCGCGTTCGTATGTCCGTGGCCGATCAGTTCATCGCCGCGCGCCACGCAGGCGGCGATGAGTTCCGGACAATGGTCGTATAGCGCGGTATTGATCAGCGTGCCTGCCGGCATCTCCAGTTGATCGAAGAGTTCGATACAGCGCCATGCACCCACCCGGTTGCCGTACTCACGCCAGCTGTAATTGAGCACGTCGGGCTGCGGCGAGACAGGTCCAAGCGCGGCGCCCAAGCCCTCGCCGAACGCAAAGTGTTCGATGTTAAAGCCCAGATAAACCGCGAGTCCCGCGCCACCGGGCCAGCGGAAAGCGTCCGCATCTGTAATGGGCCGGTAAGGAAAGCGGCCATGCGCGGCGAGCGGTTCGCGGGCGCGATCCGCCGCGCTGGGCATGTTCCGTGTGTCATTCATTTAGAGCAGCCATAAGTATCAGTTAGCGGTCCGCATGAACCGGTTTGGCGTGACGATGCCCCGTGACGGACCGAAGACGCACCGCGATTGCGCAAGAAGCTGAACAAAAATCGCCAACGATTCGAGCTTCAGATCGTTTGCAATATGTGAGCCAACTCGTAGACATTAGCTGGCGCCACCTGTTGGCGATTGTTTGGCGTTCGATGCGTCGCGTGGCACACGTCTTGCATTTGAGGGGCTTCGCATTCGCAGCGCTCGTGCCTTCGCCGCCCTGTTCGTCTGCCTGCTCATCTGCCTGACTACGAGGACGCTTTCTTCATGACTCAGCCCGCTTCCACCGTGCTCCACACCGAGGCCGCCGATATCGAGCTGGTGCACGTCTCGAAGCAATACGGCGACTCGCTCGCCGTGAATGCGATCGACCTGCGCATTCCGGGTGGGCAGTACTGCTGTCTGCTCGGGCCTTCTGGCTGCGGCAAGACCTCGACGTTACGGATGATCGCGGGTCACGAATCGGTGACGGAGGGCGATGTGCTGATCGCCGGACGCAACGTCACCCGTGAAGAACCCGCTGCGCGCGGCACGGCCATGGTGTTTCAAAGCTACGCGCTGTTTCCCCACCTGAGCGCGCTCGATAACGTTGCGTTCAGTCTGAAGATGCGTGGCGTCGCCAAGGATGCGCGCCGCAAGCGCGCCGGCGAGCTTCTCGAACTCGTGGCCATGTCTGCGTATGCCGAGCGCAAACCCGCCCAGTTATCAGGCGGCCAGCAGCAACGCGTGGCGCTCGCGCGTGCGCTTCTGAACCAACCGCGCTGCCTGCTGCTCGACGAACCGCTATCCGCCCTCGATCCGTTCCTGCGGGTGCAGATGCGCGCCGAACTCAAGCGCTGGCAGAAGGAACTCGGTATCACTTTCGTGCACGTCACGCACTCGCAGGAAGAAGCGATGGCGCTGGCCGATCTGGTGGTCGTCATGAGTCACGGCCATATCGAACAAAGCGGCACGCCACACGAAGTCTTCAACCGGCCGCGCACTGAATTCGTCGCCCGCTTTCTCGGCGGTCATAACGTATTCAGCACCAACGGGCGTTTGTTTACCGTGCGTGCCGACCACCTGCGGGTCGTGCCGCATGGCGTCACGCCAGTCCAGACGCCAGCGGGTGAAGGCGGTCTCACGCGCATTGGCGGCGTGCCGTGCACGGTGCGCGAGGCCGAATACCAGGGCACCCATTTGCGTATGACGCTGGTGCCGCTCGATGGCTCCCCCGAACTCGTCTCACTGGTCAGCGATAGCGAATATGATCCGGCCCGTCTCGGTCCCGACGCGCGGGTCGTGGTCTGGTGGAACGAACGGGACGCGCATCCGCTGGCCGCCTGAAACACGGGCTCGCCGTGCATGGGAGAAACATCATCGCCGATACCGCCATCCACACGTTTGTCCATTGTCTTGCGCATCAATAAAGCACAATTTCACCTGAGGAGAATGCAATGAGTGAGCAGAACGAGAACCCGGCAGTTGCGGCACCAGCGGCCGAGCCCGAGTTGACGGAAAAAGGCCTGAAGCGCCGGACCCTCATCAAGGGCGCGGTGGCTGCAGCGGGTATCGCCGGTTTCCCGTACGTGCATGCGCAGGAGAAGATCGTATTGCGCTATCTGGGCACAGCGGTCAACCAGAGTTCGGATATCGCCAAGAAGTTCAAGGAAGATACCGGCATCGAGATTCAGTACATTCCCCTCACCACGGATGACATCTCCAAGCGCATCATCACCCAGCCCAATTCGTTCGATATCGTCGATACCGAATACTTCTCGCTGAAGAAGCTGATCCCTGCCGGCACACTGGCCGGCATGGACGCGAAAAGGATCAAGCTCGCCGACAAGATCACGCCGGTGTTGACCAAGGGCGAGATCGACGGCAAGAAGATCGGCGATCAGGGCACCGCGCCGAAGAAGGTGATGTTCCTGACCGGCCCGCGCTCAACCGAGTTCTCCCCCACGCCCACCGAGTGGATGACGCTGATCCCGACCACGTATAACGCCGACACACTCGGCATTCGGCCGGATCTGATCAAGCGCCCCATCAACAGTTGGGCAGAATTGCTGAACCCCGAATTCAAAGGCCGCGCAGCACTGCTAAACATTCCCGCGATCGGCATCATGGACTCGGCGATGGCCATCGAAGCAATGGGCCATGTCAAGTACGGTGACAAGGGCAACATGACCAAGGCCGAAATCGATCAAACCATCAAGATCCTGATCGATGCCAAGCACGCCGGACAGTTTCGCGCCTTCTGGAAGGACTTCAACGAAAGCGTGAACCTGATGGCCTCGGGCGAAGTGGTGATCCAGTCAATGTGGTCGCCGGCCGTGACCAAGGTGCGAACCATGGGTATAGCGTGCAAGTTTCAGCCGCTTAAGGAAGGCTATCGTTCGTGGGCCGCGGGCTTCGGATTTCCGCGCTCGCTGCAGGGCAGGAAGCTCGATGCCGCCTATGAATTCGTTAACTGGTTCCAGGACGGCTGGGCGGGCGCTTACCTGATGCGTCAAGGCTACTACTCCGGCGTACTCGAAACCGCCAAGTCGCACATGGAGTCCTACGAGTGGGACTATTGGATCGAAGGCAAGCCGGCCGCCCAGGACATCAAGGCGCCGGACGGCCAGTTGCTCGAAAAGGCAGGCACGGTGCGCGACGGCGGTTCGTACGTCGAGCGGATGAGCGCGATTGCCTGCTGGAACGCGGTGATGGACGAGAACATCTATATGGTGCAGAAGTGGAACGAGTTCATCGCGGCCTAGTTCGCATACCGATGTAACACAGGGTTCGATGGCCGGTGCCTGCGCGCCGGCCATCGCAGTTCCCCTAAGACGGATATCCCGCCATGGCATCGATCGACCTTTCCGCCCACGCAGCCGCAAAACCCGCGCGGCGCTGGCGTGCCTCCGCGTGGTTGCAGGCCACCCCGCTCACCTTGACGTTCGTGCTGTTTTTTATCGTGCCGCTCGTTATCACGCTGATCGTGAGCTTCTGGGACTACAACGAGTACCAGATCATCCCTGCGTTCACGCTGAAGAACTACGCGGCGATTTTCGATGGCTGTTCGTCAATGACGGACATGTGCGTCACATTCAAGACTTATCTGTCGACGTTGAAGTTCTGCGCGATAGTGTGGGCGGTGACGCTGGTTCTGGGCTTTTCGATTGCGTATTTTCTAGCTTTCCATGTTCGCACCACCGCGATGCAGACCATCCTCTTTCTGATCTGCACGATCCCGTTCTGGACCTCGAACGTGATCCGAATGATCTCCTGGATTCCGCTGCTGGGTCGCAACGGCCTCGTCAACCAGGCGCTGCTTGGCGCACACCTGATCGACAAGCCACTCGAGTGGTTGCTGTATTCGAATTTCTCAGTTGTGCTTGCCTTCGTTCACCTGTTCACGTTTTTCATGATCGTGCCGATCTTCAACGCGATGATGCGCATCGATCGCTCGTTGCTCGAAGCCGCGCGCGACGCAGGCGCGAGCGGCTGGCAGGTGATTCGCGACGTGGTACTGCCGCTATCGAAGACCGGCATCGTGATCGGTTCGATCTTCGTGATTACCATCGTAATGGGCGACTTCCTGACGGTCGGCGTGATGGGCGGCCAGCAGATTGCATCGGTCGGCAAGATCATTCAGGTGCAAACGGGCTACCTGCAGTTTCCCGCCGCCGCCGCCAACGCGATCATCCTTCTGGCTGTCGTGCTGATGATTGTCTGGGGTTTGACGCGGGTGGTCGACATCCGCAAGGAGCTTTGACATGCAGGCCATTCGCCTCAAGCATCGCGAGCGGCGTCCCCCCAGTTTCTACTGGCTCGCGTTGCTGTTCGGCCTGTTCGTGCTGTTCCTCTACGGCCCTGTGATCACGATTTTCATCCTGTCGTTTCAGGGACCGGAAGGCGGCCTCACCTTTCCAATGAGGGGAGTCTCGCTGCATTGGTTTTCAGCGTTGCGTGATGGCGTGGGGGATGTGGACATCTGGGGGGCCGTGATGCGCTCGGTCCGCCTTGCGCTGACAGTCACTGTGCTGACCGTGCTGTTTTCCGTCGCCGCTGGGCTCGCTTTTCGCAAACGCTTTCGCGGCGACACGGCGGTGTTTTATGTTTCGGTGGCGAGTCTCATCATGCCGTCGATCATCGTGTCGCTCGGCATTGGACTCACGTTCCGTCTGCTGGATAGCGGCGTGAAGTATCTCGCCACCGTCTCGGGACACCAGTCCTTTGCGGACAATTACACGACCTCGATGGGCCTTTTCACCTCGGCGCTCGGCGCGCATCTCACGTGGACCTTGCCGTTCGGTTTGCTGGTGATGTTCGCCGTATTCAACCGTTTCAACCCGGCCTTTGAAGAGGCGGGACGTGATCTGGGCGCAACACCCTGGCAAAACTTCCGCCATATCGTCTTGCCGATCATTGGACCGTCGGTGATCGGTGTCGGCATGTTCGGCTTCACGCTCTCGTGGGATGAAATTGCCCGCACTTCGCAGGCAATCGGCGATCAGAACACCTTGCCGCTGGAACTGCAGGGCTTGACTACGTCAGTGACCACACCGGTGATCTATGCACTTGGCACAATGACAACCGTTCTGTCGTTGACGGTTATGACGGTATGTCTGCTCGCGGTACGCTGGCTGACCCGCAGACGCACGGCGGCCGCAGCGCGCTAACGGGCGCGTAACGCGTGCGCTTGACGTGCGTGCTTATCGAAGCCCTTCGCTCGCGATTACAGGTCGAATCGCGAGCGAAGCGGCATCGGACGGACCACCCCAACGTCACCCAAGCTTCGCCTGCAATTCAGCCGCTCCGCCCCGCCGATACAGCACGAGGGTCGCAATCAATCCACACGCGGCCGCGAAAATCATCCAGTAAGCCGGTGCGGCCTTGTCACCGGTCATTTCGATCAGGAATGTCGAGACAGCCGGCGTAAAGCCGCCGAATATCGCGGTGGCGAGGCTATACGCCAACGAGAAGCCGGCAACACGCACTTCCACCGGCATCACTTCCGTGAGGGCCGCCACCATCGCGCCGTTATAAACGCCGAAGAAGAACGAGAAGTACAACAGGACCGTCAGCATGCGCAGGAAGCTCGGGGCGTGGGCGAGCCACTCGAGCGCTGGATACGAGGTCAAGATCGCGAGCGCCGAGATGAACAGCAACAGCGGCCGCCGCCCAATGCGATCCGAAACCGCGCCGCCAATGGGTAGCCAGATAAAATTCGATATCCCCACAAGGAAGGTCACGACGAGGCTGTCTGCCGTGCTCAAATGCAGCACCGAGCGGCCAAAGGTCGGCGTATAGACGGTGATCAGATAAAAGGTCGTCGTGGTCATCGCGACCATCATCATGCCGGCGACCACCGTCTTCCAGTTGACGAGCATCGAGCGGAACACCTCGGACGTAGCCGGATGATGGCGACGTGTCTTGAACTCGGCGGTTTCCTGCAGTGAGCGCCGCAAGACGTAGAGAAACGGCACGATCATGCAGCCGATCAAAAACGGCACGCGCCAACCCCAGCCGCCGATTTGCGCGGGCGTCAGCATAATGTTCAGCGCAAAGCCGAGTGCTGCGGCCACCACAATCGCCACTTGCTGGCTGGCCGATTGCCACGCGGTATAAAAGCCCTTCTTGCCGGGCGTGGCCATCTCCGCCAGATAGACCGACACGCCACCCAGTTCGGCTCCCGCCGAAAACCCCTGCAGCAGCCGCCCGAGCAATACGAGCGCCGGTGCCAGCAGCCCAATCGACGCATACCCCGGCACGCAGGCAATCAGGATCGTCCCGCTTGCCATGATGGCGAGGGTGACGATCAGGCCAGTCCGTCGGCCCACCTTGTCGATATACGCGCCGAGGATAATCGCCCCAAGTGGCCGCATCAGGAAGCCGGCGCCGAACACGGCAAAGGTTTGCATCAGTGAGGCAAACTCGCTGGCCGCCGGGAAGAAGGTCCGTGCGATATAGGTTGCGTAGAAACCGAACAGGAAGAAATCGAATTGCTCGAGGAAATTACCGCTCGTCACGCGCAGCACCGCGCCGAACTTGGAGAGCGGCGGCGCCGTGCCGGCAAGCGCCGCGTTGGGAATGTCGGGTTGCATGTCGTCTCCTGAATCGTTTAAATATGCCGTTCATTGTCATCTTTCGGCACAGCCCTTACCCCCACATATTAGTCCTCGACAGACAGTCTGTAAGGCTGGCAACGCTAGCGACAAGGCGATTCAGGCAGTAAGGAAAATGCAGGGTGAGCGCAGTGCCCACCCCTGTCCAGATCAAACCGTGTTCGACCCGTTCGCAACCCGTGAACAAGTGGTAAACACACTCGCAACCACTGACTCAGGCATGCAGCACGAGCTTCTGCACCCGCCAGTTCAGCAACTCGGCAACATACAGGACGTTGTCAGACGGGCACGCCATCTGATGAATCCAGCCGAACTGCTTGAGTTGCTTGCCTGACTCACCCAGAACGCCCAACACCTGACCGTCGAGCGACAGCTTGTAGATGCGCCCAGGGAAAGCGTCGGAACTGTAAAGCACCTGGTTCGGACCCGGCGAAATACAGATTGCCCAGGGCGAGCCTGGCGCAAAGGTCCCTGCGGCAATGGCAGCCTCATCGGGCGCGTAGCCGATAGCGGGACGGGCGTTGGGCGGCACGGGGACGTCGATGGTGAACTGACGCTGGAAATTGCCCTCCTGGTCGAACACCTGGATACGGCGGTTGCTGCGGTCCGCGACATAGACGCTACCGTTCGCGTCGAGCGCGATGCTATGCGGTGTGTGGAACTGACCCGGACCCGTGCCGCGCTCGCCCCATGACTTCAGCCAGTTACCATCTTTATCCACCTTGGCAACGCGCGAGTTGATATAGCCGTCGCTGATATAGGTGTTGCCGGCCTTGTCCCAAGCCACATCGGTCACCTGACGGAAGCGCCCGGGCTCGGCAGGCAACGGCGGATTCGGATGCTTGAGCGGGCCGGTCTCTTCATCTGCAGCCTCCTGTTTGCGACCGAACACCATCGCGACGCGGCCCTCGGGAGTGAACTTGATCACCATGTCTGAGCCTTTGTCGGTCACCCAGATATTGTCGTGAACGTCGACCTTGACGGTATGCGCAAACGACCACGCATACAGGTTGCGGCCGATCTCCCGGATAAACCGCCCGTTCGGTGCAAATTCGAACAGTTGCGCGGCGGCGGCGCCATAAGCCGGACCGCTGGTGTTGCCGCGCGATAGCACGAAGATATGACCCTTCGAATTCAGCGCAACGCCCGAACACTCGCCGAAATACATATCCAGCGGCAAGCGAACGGGATCGGGCACGGACTCGTATGGAATTTCAGGCACCGTCGTTTCAGCGTAGCCAAAACGCGGCGCCAGAGCGAGCGCTGCGGCGCCCTGGCCTGCGAGAGCAAGAAAGCGCCGCCGGGTGAGCAAGCGGTGCTGCGGGTCGCCGCAGCATGGACAGGATTCCGAATCATGGTCAATCATTCGTTCATCTCCTCCTTTTAGACAGACCGTGCTGTGTCACGGTCGTCGTCACCCTGCCGCGTGCGGCATGACCGCCTCTGGGCAGTATCCGTTTCAATTCGCTCTGTATGTCTCCTTCAAGCCGTGATGCATCTTTCCGTTACACCAGCGTGTGGAGCGTCATGATGATACGGCTAACGCGAAGGCTTTCTGCCGCCAGCCAACCTCCGGAGCATTAACCACACCGTACAGCCGGTCAGTGTAGTTCCCACTATAGTTCAACTGTTCCGAAGCGCGCATTGAACTTGACCAGTCCGTTCATGCCATCGCCCACGGACATACCGCGCATCTACAACGCCATCTTGTAGCCCTCATGGCTGGCCACGAAGCCCAGCTTTTCATAGAAGCGATGGGCGTCCGCACGACTCTTGTCCGTGGTCAGTTGTACAAGGTTGCAGCCGCGTGCACGGCACTGCTCGATCGCCCATTCGAACATCTTCTGACCCAGGCCAGAGTCGCGGCGATGAGCGGCAATGCGTACCGCTTCGATTTGTCCGCGCCACGCGCCCATGCGCGCGATGCCTGGAATGAAGGAAAGTTGTAGCGTGCCGATCACCTCATCACCGTCGGCGACGACCACCAGTTGCTGATTCGTATCGGCTTCAATGGCCCGAAACGCGGCGACGTAGCATGCATCAAGTGGCGTACCGAGCCTTTCGCGCTGACTCCCGAGCGGATCATCAGCGAGGAGCGCGACGATGGCGGGGACATCGTCGAGGAGTGCGCTGCGAAAGGCGATTGTTTCCATGCTAAAGCTCCGGTTGAGAGCGCGTTAGTTTGTTTCCGGCACGTCAGGCGTCGGCGTGGGCGTCGAGTCTGGCGCCTCAGGCGGGAACGCGCCACTTCGCTGCGCCCCACCCGGCGCCACAATAGTCGGGGCAATAGGCGGGGCAATAAGCGGCGCCGTAGCGGCCGATGCGGGCGCCGACGCTGCCGCACCCGGGCCACCAAGCAAAGG
>NZ_JBAURZ010000078.1:0-57834 GCF_049581445.1 Paraburkholderia sp.
CTCGCGTGGTGGTAGCGGTGGCGGCGGTGGTTCCAGCCGTCCGAGCGCACCGGCCGGCGGCGGCTTTGATGAGATGGATGACGATATTCCGTTCTAGCCCGGAAGCGTGCAGCAGGTTCTAAAGACAGGGCCGGATGCCGCGTGTAATCAAAGGGTTACATGAAGGTCTCCGGCCTTTTCTGTTTTGTTCGGCGCTTCTAAAACCTCGCATGGCGCGTAGCGTGATCGTACCGCTCATTTTCGGGGCCGGCGGTTCAGCCAAAGCGCGTGGTTCGTAGTGTCAAGCGGGTGTCACACGAGAGCATCGCCTTCCGGGATGACGGGTGCCCGTGTTCGCCGGTGGTGCTGCCGATACACTCTTTGCCGCCTCACCGGAACGTTGGCATCTGCACTTCTCAGGTTTTGCTACGTGGTTCCCTGACGCTTAGTTAGGATTCCGTGCAATGTGCAAGCGATGAGCCAGCATTTCGCGACCGCAGACCACGTTGCCACAATTCGCGCGACCTCCGTTTTCAAGAGGACCCGGGGACTGGTACTTCTTCGAACACAGGGATAGAGCCGCCGCGCATACGCGTCGCGCGGTTTTTTCGACGCGAACAATACAAGCCCCCACCGCCAGTTGGCAGATTTACAACATTGTGATGCCCTGCGCCGAGCGCTTTAATCGTGCGTGACTAATGCAGATGGCATCGCGATCAGCCGCAAAATTCAGTCCCTTAGCACGCCAGGCGACAATAAAAGCGGCCGCGCGTTGGTTCCAAAATGATCAAAATCCAAGGCAAGTCGGGCTTACACCTATAAGTTGGTTTGTTGGGAACGCCTAATATCCGCGCACGTTCTGGCACCTGTCACAAAGGTGCCATGTCACCTAAACATAAAGAAAACGCGGAGAGTCGGATGAAGAAAGCTCATCTCATGGCATGTTCCGGTGCTGCGGCACTCATGCTGGTCGCGCCCGCTGCATTCGCACAGAGTTCGGTCACGCTGTACGGCCTCGTCGACACGACGGTCCGTTACCTGACGAACGCGGACTCAAACAACAACGGCCTGGTCGCGATGGGCGAAGGCGTCGAGACCCCTAGCCGTTGGGGCTTGAAGGGTAGCGAAGATCTGGGCGGCGGCCTGTCGGCAGTCTTCAGGCTCGAAAACCAGTTCCAGCTCTGGTCGGGCAAACTCGACAACACCTCCAACCAGCTGTTCCAGCGTCAATCCTACGTCGGGCTGTCGAGCAACCAGTACGGTACGGTGACCCTCGGTCGTCAACAGACACCGTTCTTCGAGCAGATGGGTAACACCTACGATCCGTTGACCGTCGCCGACTTCTGGCAGGACAGCTGGGCGTACAACCCGGTCGGTCCGTTCCTGTTCACGAATAGCTCGGTCAAGTACAACGGCACGTTTGGCGGCCTGCAGGTCGAAGGTATGTACGGCTTCGGCGGTGTGCCGGGCAGCACGGGCACTGACAGCATGTACGGCTTCACGGCCTCGTACACGACGGGCCCGGTGTCGGCAGACGTCGGCTTCCAGCAAAATGACGTGTCGGGCAAGAAGTTCAACATCTTGAACGTGAGCGCCGTGTACTCCGTCACCCCGACCATAAAGCTCCTCGGCGGTTGGCTGCATTCGCAGGACAACACCGGCACGGTCGATTTCGCCGAGCAGCAGTCCGGCGCGCCGGCGCTCGCAGCTGCGGCCGCGAGTCCGAACCGTATCGACGATAACTTCTACCTCGGCTCGACGTGGCAGGCGACGGCACCGCTGGCGTTGACGTTCGCGGGCTACTACGGGCACGCCCGCAACGCAGCGATGCTCGACGGCGGCCTCGGCGTCGGCATCAACTACTCCGCTACGGTACTGGCCGAGTACTCGCTGTCCAAGCGCACTGAAGTATATGGCACGGTTGACTTCACGCGCGGTAACGGCGCGTACCTGCTGGACTACCCGGGCCGCAACAACCAGACCGGTGTGGCAATCGGTATGCGCAACCTGTTCTAAAGCGACATGAGATGGACGAGGCGGCTGTTTTGTTCTACGCCGCCTCGTAGCGCGCAATGCGCTATCGATCATCGCGAACACGCATTGCGGAACTCGGATCAAGTGAGAGATTCCGACCGCGAAGCTAGCAACACTCCTTCAGAATTCGCACACACCGCGCATAGCTTCGCTGCTTGCCAGGAACGCCCCTCGCTCTCTTCTTCAAGCGCACCCGCAAGGCTGCTAGCGCTTAAGCACCTCATTTTTTCCTAATTCTCCACGAATACGATGCTGGTCATGGATCCGGAAGCAAAGACGCTGACCCGGACCAGACAACCAATCGCAATCGACTGAGGAGAATATGATGAAGAGCACCGTATTTAGGATGGTCGCAGCAACGCTTGCCGCACTCACGATCAGTATTGGCGTCGCACAAGCCGCGCCGAACGACTCGACGGCCACAAGCCAGTTCATCCCGGCCATGAAGCAACTGGAGCCGCAACTGAACCTGACGCCGACTCAGCAAAACTTGTGGCAGACAGCGATGGACACCATGCAGGAGAGCCACGTCAGCGCGCGTATGAATGAAGATCAGGTGCAGCAGCAAATTCAGGCTGCAGAACAGCAGCCGATCATTGATTTGCGGGCCGTACACGCCGCGCATCTGAAAGTAGAGCAGGAAGACGCCAAACTGCGCGAGCAGTCGGCCAATGCGTGGATCACGCTGTATGAAAGTCTGAACAACCAGCAGAAGACCAGCGTGAGTTCAGTGCTGGCGCCTCAGTTCCAGGCTATCGCGCAGCATCCCGGCAAGCCTTATGAACCCAGAACCGGCCTGTAAGCCGCATGCATCGGGTCGTGGTTCACTTTAGTTTCATCGCGGGCTTTCGCCTCGCGTGTCTTTCAGCAGTGCGCTGCAATCCAGCAAGCGTGGATTGCAGCGCCGCACTTCTCACGGGTTATGCAGCGCTCGGCGCCTGATCCCGTTCCACGCCGACACGAATACACGCCACCCGTCGATCCCCCGTCCCACGCGACACCGGCTGCGGCACGTCTTCCGCACAAGCGCCAATCGCGTCCGGGCAGCGCGTGCGAAACGCGCATCCCGAAGGTAAATTCAGCGGCGACGGCATTTCTCCAGTCAGCACGGCGTGTTTGCGCGTGCGCTCAGTTGCCGGGTCAGGCCGTGGAACGGCCGACAGCAGCGCCCGCGTATAAGGATGCTGCGGGGAACCGTACACCTCATGCCGCGTACCAAGCTCCATCACGCGTCCCAGATACATCACCAGCACGCGGTGACTGATCGCCTTGACGACCGCCAGATCGTGCGCGACGAACAGCAACGAGAGCGACAGTTCGCGCTGCAGATCACGCAGCAAATTGACGATCTGCGCCTGGATCGACACGTCGAGCGCGGAGACGGGTTCATCGCAGATCACCAGTTGAGGCTCGCCGACCAGCGCGCGGGCAATGCCGATCCGCTGACACTGGCCGCCGGAAAACTCATGTGCATAGCGCGCCAGATGATGCGCGCCCAGGCCGACACGTTCGAGCATCGTCAGCACGCGTGCTCGCGTCTCATCGCGGCCGAGCCCTTGGCGTTGCACCTTGAGCGGCTCGGCGACGATCTGCTCGATCGTCATGCGCGGATCGAGCGATGCAAGCGGGTCTTGAAATACCATCTGCACGTCTTTGCGCAGCCGCTCCACTGCGGCGGCGGGGCGGTGGCCGTCGCGGACCGTTTCGGTGTCGCGCCAGCGCACGCTGCCCGCCGTTACAGGCGTCAGGCCAATGATCGCGCGTGCGAGCGTCGACTTGCCGCAGCCCGACTCGCCGACGAGCCCCACGGTTTCGCCGCGGCGAATCTGGAACGACACGCCTTCGACCGCGCGCAGCGTTGCTTTACTCGACCATGGATACGCGCCACGCGGTACCTTGAAATGAACCTTGAGGTCCTGCACCGACAGAACCGTTTCGCCCGCCGCATTCGCTGATGAGCGCGGCATTGCCGCAGCTTCGACCGGAGACATTGTCATACTCGTTGCCGTTTCGCTCACCGTACCACCTCCGCAATCTCCGAGATCGGCCGCAGACATGCGCGCCATCCGTCCTTCATACCGCCGATCGGCTCAAGCGCCGGCCGCGTGCCGTGACAGCGTTCCTGCGCACTCGCGCAGCGCGGCGCAAACGCACAGCCTTCGATGGTTTCACCAGGTGCAGGCGGGTTGCCCGCAATCGTGCGCAGCGGCGCATCGATACCATCGGCCATCTCGGCATCGTCTTCGAGTCGCGGTAGCGCGTCGAGCAATCCGCGTGTGTACGGATGGGTCGGCGTCTCGAACAGTCCCTGTGCGCTTGCACGTTCAACCGTGCGGCCGGCGTACATCACCATCACGTCGTCGGCGAGTCCCGCCACGACACCCATGTCATGCGTAATCAGAATGATCGCGGTGCCGAGATCCCGGTTCAGTTCGCGCAGCAGTTCAATGATCTGCGCCTGCACCGTGACGTCGAGCGCGGTGGTCGGTTCGTCGGCAATCAGGATCTCGGGTTCGGTCAGCAGCGCGGTCGCAATCGTCACGCGCTGCCGCATGCCACCTGAAAACTCATGCGGATACCGATCAATACGCTGGGCCGCATCCGGAATCCACACGCGTTGCAGAGACTTAATCGCCTGGCGGCGCGCCTCGCGACGCGATACGCCGCGGTGCTGCTGCAGCGCTTCGGTCATTTGCCGCTCGACCGTGAGGAACGGATTCAGCGAAGTCATGGGGTCCTGAAACACCATGCCGATCCGATCGCCGCGAATCTGGTTCATCTCACGCTGACTGAGCGTCAGCAGATTGCGTCCCGCGTAGAGCGCTTCGCCGGATGCCTGGCCATTGCCCGGCAGAAGTCCCAGGAGCGCCATCACCGTCTGGCTCTTGCCCGAGCCGGACTCGCCTACGATCCCAAGGGTTTTGCCTTTTTCCAGCGTGAACGAAACGCGCTGTACCGCTTCGACAGGCGACGCATCGCGGCGCGTGAAGCGCACGCCGAGGTCTTTGACTTCCAGTAGGGCCATCTCAACGCTCCTTGGTATCGAGCGCGTCACGCAGGCCATCGCCGACGAAATTCACGCAGTACAACGTCACGCACAGCGCGATGGCAGGGCACAGCAGCAGCCACGGCATCGACTCGAGTTTTTGCGCTCCGTCGTTGATCAGCACGCCCCAGCTTGTCATCGGTTCCTGCACGCCGAGTCCGAGAAACGACAGCACCGATTCGGTCAACACGATGCCCGGCACCGTGACGGTTGCATACACGACCACCACGCCCAGCAGGTTCGGCACGATATGTCGCGTGATGATAGAAGGCGTGCTCACGCCAGTGGCGCGTGCCGCGTCGATAAATTCGCGGGTTCGCAACGACAGCGTCTGGCCGCGCACGACGCGCGCCATGTCGAGCCACGAGAACGCGCTGATCGTCAGCACCACCAGATAGAAAGCGCGACCGAAAAGCGTCATCATCAGGATCGCGATCAGCATGTAGGGGATCGCGTACATCATGTCGACGATACGCATCATCACCGCGTCCGTGCGTCCGCCGATATAACCGGCCGTCGCGCCCCAGGCGACGCCAATCAGGCCCGACACCAGCGTGCCCAGCAGGCCCACTTCGAGCGACACGCGCCCACCGGCGAGCGTGCGCACCAGCAGATCACGGCCGAGTTCGTCGGTGCCGAACCAGTGCATGCCCAGCAGCGTAGGCGGCACGCTTATCGCGCCCCAATCGTTGGCGGCGGGATCGTTGGGCAAAAACAGCGGCCCGGCAAAACAGGCAATCACGATCAACGCGAGAATCACGAGGCTTGCGAGCGCGGCGCGGTTCTTGAGAAATTGCCGGAAGGCCAGCGCAAGCGGACTGCGCGAGCGCGGAGGCGCGGCGGTAGCGGCTGCTGTGGCGGTAGTGGGTGAGTTCATGGCTTCAACTATGGCTAGATTCGGTGATCGATGCGGGTCCGCATAAGGGCTCGCACATTGGCGTGTAAAAGCACCTTCAATAGCGGATGCGCGGATCGAGCCACGCGTACGCCAGATCGACGAGCAGGTTGAAGAATACGGCGGCGACGGTAGTCAGCACGACGAGTCCGAGCACCAGTGTGTAATCGCGGTTGATGGCGCCGTCGACGACCAGTTGGCCCAGACCCGGCAGCGCGAACACCGACTCCGTCACAACCGCGGCGGTGATCGACGAGATGCAGATCGAGCCGAGCAGCGACACCACCGGCATGAGCGCGGGCTTGAGCGCGTGGCGCAGCACGATCACATGGCCGGGCAGCCCCTTGGCGCGCGCCGTGCGGATGAAATTGCCCGACAGCACTTCGATCATGCTGCCGCGCATCACGCGTGCAATCGACGAGACGTTGATGATCACGAGCAAGGTCATGGGCAGCACGCGATACTGCCAACCGCCGTCGCCCCAGCCGCCGGCGGGCAGCCAGCCGTGGCCGTCCCCGCGCCTGAGCAGAATCGCAAACACCCACACCAGCACGGGGCCGAGCACGAACGGTGGGATGACGTTGCCGAGGTTGCCGAGCAGCATCACTACGCGGTCGGTGAAGCCGTCGCGGCGCACGGCAGCGGCCGTGCCGAGCAGCACGCCGAGCACCAGCGCGATCGGCACAGAAAGGCCGCCCACGCCGAGGCTCACCGGCAGTGCCTTGCCGACGAGGTCGTTGACGGACCAGTCGGCGTAGCGGATCGACGGCCCCAGATCACCATGCAGCAGCGCGTTCAGATAAAGCAGGTACTGCTTCCAGAGCGGCTGGTCGAGGTGATATTTCGCATTGAGGTTGGCGAGCGCGGCATCGGACAAATGCTTATCGGTGTCGAACGGACCACCAGGGGTTGCGTGCAGCATCAGATAGCACACGGTAATCACCGCCAGCACGGTGGGAATGACCCACAGGGTGCGGCGCAGCGCGTAAGCGAACATGAAAGATCCCTTTACTTGTGCGCGATCAGTGGGCGAGCAGGTACATGTCCTGCGAGGCGCGCTGGTCGATGTAGTTGGTAGCCAGATACCCGCCCACGTACGGCTTCACAAGCCGGTCTGCGGAGTACTGGAACAGCGGGATCAGCGGCGTCTCGCTCATCGCCAGATTGTGCGCCTGCGTGAGCAGGGCGGTGCGCTGTGCATCGTCGAGTTGGGCATTGGCCTGATCGACCAGTGCATCGACCTTCGGGTTGCAGTACTGCTGATCGTTTTGCACGCTGCCGCAGCGCAACTGGTCGAAGTACGACATGGCGTCGTTATAGTCGACGAACCAGCCGTCACGTGAGGCCTGCACCTTGCCGGCATGACGCTCGCTCAGCAGCACCTTGTACTCGACGTTTTCCAGCTTCGCATTGACGCCCAGGTTGACGCGCCATTGAGCCGTCGAGAAGAGTGCGACCTTCTTGTGCAGATCGTTCGTGTTGTAGGTGAGCGTGAACGTGAGCGGTTTTGCGTCCGAATAGCCCGCTGCCTTGAGCAGACTACGCGCGTATTCGATGCGCTTGGGCATCGGCCAGCTTGCCCAATCCGGCGTGTAAACGTTGGCGCCTTTAGTGCCTTTGGCAATCAGGCCGTACATCGGTACTTCACCTGCCTGGGTGAGCTTCGAGGTGAGCAGATCACGGTCGATCACCATCGAAAGCGCCTGCCGCACACGCGGATCACGGAACGCCGGGTCGCTGTCGTTCAGGCTGTAGAAGTAAGTCGCAATCTGCACCCCGGTCTTGAGTTCGCCGCCGAACTGCCTGCTGACCTGCGCGTAAATGCCGGACGGAATCGTGTATGTGTAATCGAGTTGCCCCGACTGGTACATGCGCATTGCCGTCTCGTCGCTTTCCACCATCGCGTAGGTGACCGAGGAGATCACGACGCTATGCGCGTTCCAGTAATTTGGATTCTTCTTGATGACGATGCGGTTGTTCGGTTCCCAGTCGGTCAGCATGTACGCGCCGTCGCTTACCAGGTTGCCGGGGCGCGTCCAGCTATCGCCGTATTTGGCGACCGCGCCTTTGTTGACCGGCGCCATGGTGGCCATCGCCGCGAGTTCCGGGAAGAAGGCTGCCGGCACGTCGGTCTTCACTTCGAGCGTGTACGGGTCGATCGCTCGCGCACCGAGCGAAGTGAGCGGCGCCTTGCCGGCGATGATCGTCTTGGCGTTCTTGATGAATTCAACCAGCACCGTATATTTCGAACCGGTTTTCGGATCCAGCACGCGCTCCCATGAGTAGACGAAGTCCGCTGCCGTGACCGGATCGCCATTGCTCCACTTCGCGTCATGACGCAGCTTGAAAACCCAGGTGTTAGGCGCGGTGCGCGTCCATGACTCCGCGACGCCTGGCACCACCGCGCCGGAAGCGTCGATGCGGGTCAGTCCTTCGAACAGATCGAGCCCAATCGTGTTGCCAGTCCACGATTCGATATGCGCGGGATCGAGCGATTCGACTTCCGTGGGCACCTGACGCGTCATGTCCTGTTTCGCGGCGAGCTTGACGCCCGGCGGCACAGTGACCGCCGACGCGGCGCCGGCAAAGGAGAGGGTGAAAGCGGTGAATGCCGCGATCGAAAGATGCGTCAGTTTCATGGGTTGAATTGAAAGAGAAGAACGAAAGACATGCGGCACGCAAAGCGCGGCCCGTCGTCTCGGGAGCGGCGAGAAGAGAGCGGAAGAAAAACGCAGCGTCACACGCACAACGAGGCTCACATCAGTCCGGATGGCAGGCCGTGCGCGTTCGCAGGCGAAGGCGTGCGTGCCATGGGTACGTGAGTGAGCAGAAGATTGAACGACAGCCAGCAGCGCCGGGCGGCGTCGCTAACCGGTTGAATGGGGAGGGCGTTACATGCCGAGAACATGCCGATGTCCGCGCAGTGCGCCATCGGTTGCATTGATGATCCGGGATACCGCCGCGCCAGCGAAGACGTGCTACTCATTCCATGCCTCGCGGCCAATACCGTTTTCATACGTTTCACTTACGATTCTTCCTGTCGTTGAAGCCACAACTCTGGATGACTGCAGACGCACGAACCGTGCATCTTCAGTCATGCGCTTGATCCGGCTGGCGTTTGGCCAGAGGTGCGCAACTTTCCGTATCGAAAGGTCCCGTCAGTGTTGAGGGCCGATTGTGTCGGCGGCACACTGGTTTGAGGCGACGGCAGCGTAAGCAGAAGACATGCCAGATGAAAGGCATCGTCTAGGTACGGTGAGACCCAAACTCCCTTCGATTCCCATGCAACCAGTTGATTGAACGGCGAAAACGAGGGCGATTAGGCATCCGTAAGGAATGCTTGCGCCGCCGGACGGCTCCGAGCTTATATCACGCCGAAAATCCGCGCGCTTCCACGCTGAAAAAACTAGAGGAATCGATCTACGACCGGTTGGTGCGGCATACGCACCACTTCGGAGCGGGGGCAAGCGTCACACCTCAACGGATACCGAGCGCTTCAGGCAGCGCAACGCGAAGATCGAGCGGCTGTTCTGAAACCCCGGCAGCCGGTACAGCTTGCGCCGCAGGAACGACTCGTAGCCTTCGGTGCCCGCCACCGCGACCTTGATCAGGTAGTCGTATTCGCCGGACACAAGGAATGCCTCCACCACTTCCGGCAGGTCAGCGAGTGCCTGGCCGAAGCGCTCCAAGGTTCGCTCGTCGTGCTTGTCGAGCGTCACCTCGATGATGACGGTATCTGGCAGACCTAGCGCTTTCTGGTTGAGCAGGGCCGCATAGCCTTCGATCACGCCAGCCTCTTCGAGCGCGCGTACCCGGTTCCAGCAGGGCGTGGCGGAGAGCCCGACGCGTTCGGCAAGTTTCGCGTTGGACAGGCGGCCGTCGTTGCGCAACTCGCGCAGGATGCGCTGATCGATGGCATCGAGCTTCATGGGGTCCGCCAGGAGGTTGCTTATTGAGTTCAATTCGAACGAAGAAGATTCGTCTTTAAGGAGATGGCACCGTAGTCAATGCTTTTTCCAGCAGAAGGATAATGCCAGATAAACAGAAGAAATCCCTTGATTTGGCCACATACACTCTTGCGGTCGAGGTGCGCCCAAAGCGAAAGCGGCGGCCTTGCCTGTACTCCGCATGTTGCCGTGATCCGGACGGCATGCGGCCTGGCGTGAAGCCATCGCTTCACGCGGACACTGAACACTCCGCCCACAAGGAAGGAATCAAGATGGACCGACTGACGACCACTGCCGCCGGCACGCTTTTCGGGCTGCACGGCGAACTTGCCCACGAACGCATCGTGCTGGCCACGGACGAGGCTTCCGGATTGCAAGCCATCGTTGCCGTCTACAGCACGGCTCGCGGCCCCGCATTCGGCGGTTGCCGTTTTTGGCAATACGCTTCAGACCATGAGGCGTACAACGACGCGCTGCGTCTGTCGCAAGGCATGGCGTTCAAGAACGCGCTCGCCGATCTGCCGTTCGGTGGCGGCAAGGCTGTGCTGGTGCGTCGTCCGCAAACGCTCGACCGGACTGCGCTGTTCCAGGCGTTTGGCCGGCTCGTGGCATCGTTGGAAGGCATCTACATCACGGCTGAGGACGTCGGCACGACCGCTGACGATATGCGCGCCGTGCAAGGCGAAACCTCCTATGTGAGCGGCATTCCGCGTGAGAACGCCGTGTACGGCGGCAACCCGTCGCCGCGGACCGCGTATGGCGTGTTCGTGGGTCTGTTGGCGGCCGTTGAGGCGGCACTCGGGCGCAACACGCTGGAAGGCGTCTCGGTCGCGGTGCAGGGGCTCGGTTCGGTAGGCTGGGATCTGTGCGAGCGTTTGCATCAGGCGGGCGCACAACTGATCGTGGCCGACATCGACGAAACGCGCACGGCTCGCGCGCAGCAGCTGTTTAATGCGCGAGTGGTGGCGACGACTGAAATCACCAGCGTGCAGGCGGATGTGTTCGCGCCGTGCGCCCTCGGGGGCTCGATTACTGAAGCGGTCGCGGCGCATTGCAATTTCGAGGTGATTGCGGGCGGTGCGAATAACCAGCTGATCTCGCTGGCTGAAGGCGATGTTTTGCATCGCCGGGGCATTTTCTACGCGCCTGATTTTTTGGTGAATGCTGGTGGCATTATCAGTTGTGTGCGGGAATATCTCGGTGCGGCGCAGGAGCAGGCGGTGCTCGCGGAAGTCGCGCAGATCGGTCCGCGTGTGTTCGAACTGGCCGAGCGCGTGCGCGCAACCGGCATCGCCCCGGCGCGTGCTGCGGTGGCGTGGGCGCGTGAAAAGATGGTGGCTTGCTGAGGCTATCGGTTCAAATGCATGAGCGCGTCGTGATCAGGTACGCCGAGTTGCAACCACCGCAGCTTTTTGCGAGGGACAATACACAAGGGGCAGGGAGCGATCCCTGTCCTTTTTGTCTAATAGCTTCAAGTCACTCGCCTTCTGATTCGTGGCCTCGCTGTTTAGTGGGCCGCTCGATTGGCTGCTGCGTGAGCGTTAGGGACTGTTTGAGTTCAGGTCGTCCGAATGCAATCACATTGAGCGCGGCAACTCCAAGTTGCCGCGCCAATTCGTCGTCGAACTTGAACTAATCGTCATCCGGAAAAAATGGTACTTCCATAACTCCGGACATAATGGGCGTCAGTCTGGTTGAATTTACAGCTTGCATGATCAGCTGCTGAGGGTCTTCGGTGTAGGTGCGGACCATGGAATACGGTGGGTGTTTAGCCATCAATAGTCTCGCACTGCGCTGTTATAGGGAAAGGTTGGCGTTGTCCTCCGCCCTTTTGGATTTATAGCTTTGAGTCACGTTGCCCGTGGCTCGCTACATCACTGTTCTGGCGACTAGTCGATCGGGTCATCGGTGATGCTCATATATTGGTTGATGTCCGGCTGACCTAGCGCAATCAGACTCAGCAGCGCTCCCCCGAGCCGCCGGGCGAACGCATCGTCAAGGCTGAAATTGTGCTCATCCAGTAGGATCGGGATTTCGAGCGTCCCGGCCACGAGCGGAGCCAGCGTGGCTCGATCAATAGCCTGAAGGGCAAACTCTTGATGATCTTCGAAATAGGTTAGAACCACAGAATACGGTGGATGTCTAGCCATCGATAGGCTTTGCGCCACTAGGCCTGTCGATTGGCTCTCGCGTTACTGTCATGTACTGCTTGATATCTGGTTGACCGAGTGCAACTGCATTGAGCATTGCGACCCCCAGCCGACGTGCGAATTCATCGTCAAGCCTGAAGTCGAAATCGTCTAGCAGGATCGGTACTGTGAACAATCCAGCCAAAAGCGGAGCCAGTTTCGCTGGCTCAACTAACTGCACATTCAACCGTTGGCTGTCTTGGTCGTAGCGTAAAATTACGGAACGCGGTGGAATAATAGTCATCAGACACCTCCTCTACACTCTTAATGATCTATGAATGCTTGTGGCTAGCCGCTTGCCCAGCGCAACGCCCCTGGCACCGTCTATCGGGTAAGCAATCGATGCATAGACGCATTAGGGAAAGGGCGACGTTGTTCTCCGTCCCTTTCGGGTTATAGCTTTGGGGCACCTTCCTTGCAACTCGCTATATCAAAGTTTCGACGACTATTCGATTGGCTGCTGCGTGACGGTGATGAATTGCTCGATGTTAGGCTGACCTAGTGCAATCAAGTTGAGCATTCCGACTCCAAGTCGCCGCGCGAATTCGCCGTCAATCTTGGGATCGGGTACATCCCAAACGGGCAGATGCATCCGTCCGGCCACGAGCGGGCCCAGCTTGGCCGTATCAACGGTATGCACTAGCAATTGTCGGGGACTGTCGATGTAAGACAGGGCTACAGAATGCGGCTTATGTTCGGCTATCGATAGCCTTGCACCGTTCGATCCGTCACGTGGGTACGGGGTAATGGTCATGTGTTGCTTGAGTTCCGGCTGACCCAGAGCAATCGTATTGAGCATTCCAACTCCAAGCTGTCGCGCAAATTTGTCGTCAAGCTTGAAGTTGTGTTCATCAGCCATGACCACGCCCATTCTTCCAGCGACGAGCGGGGAGAGGCTGTTCGCATCGACCGTACAAACGATGAGTTGTTGCAGATCTTGGTTGTAGGTAAGAATCACAGAATAGGAAGTATGTTTGGCCATCAATATCCTCTGCACGCTTGATATCTGTCAAACGCCTTTTGTCTGCACAGCGCGAGCCGCCTAATGTCGAGCATCGGCTTGTAAATCGCCGTGCATTCGTCCATATCGTTTTCATACTGCGCATAGCACTCACTTTCGTGAGCTTCCCTGCCACCGCACTTTACCATTCCACCGTCGCCGGTTCCGGCTCCGAAAACTCTGCTGTAAAGCATTGCGGTCTTTGCGGAACGGGTCGAATCTGGCACAAGTGCCGGATAGGGAACCTGAGACTGATCGCTTAGTATCAGCTCCACAGTGTCGCCCGACTTTCCGTATGCGGCGTCTATTTCCGTCCCAAAGAGCTTCCAGGTCAGCTTTGCTTTTGACGTCATGTAGCATTCAACGCAAAGCCTTGGAACGGATGCGTCCGGGTCAGACTTCAGCCCCGTGAGATTAGCCGGCGGCGAAACCGGCTCGTTACCCAACTCCCAGTTGGTAAGCCAAACATCCAGTTCAGCATCACTAATCGCCTGCGCAGCACCGCCATTCGTCGCCACTGTCGCGGCACGCGTCGATATAGTTCCATCCAGTGCATAACCATACCGAACCACGAGCTTTCGAGCGAGCCCGCCGTTCGCAGCACTCGCCTTCTCGTCGTACTGAAATACAGACACACGGCCGCGGTCATCGTAACTAATAGCTGCCTGGCCGCTATTGCCTACTATAGCGGTAGCGCGATTCGCAGCATCACGATCGAGCGTCCGCATCGACCAACCCGACACGGTATCCTGCGTCGTTGCGATGTTGCCTCTTGCGTCGTACGTGTAGGTCCAGTCTTCAGTCTTCGTGCCATTCTGGGTAATCGTGGCCGACGTCAGACGGTCTGCCCCATCGTAGCCGGCACCAACCGTCAGGATGTTGCTAGCCTTGGCTGCCTGCATCCCTAGTTCGCCTGTGGCGTCGGTTGTCTCTTGCTCTGCGTAGCCCGTGACGTTGTTGTGTGAGTCATAAACAAACGCTCGAATCCTGCCCGGCGTGGCCACCAGGTGCGGACGCAGCGAGCTAGCATCGTTGTACTCAATTGTCGTGATTGTCTTGTTCCCGGCGACCGTCGCAATTGATTTCGTTGGCCGGTTGGCGCTGTCCCACGTGTACTGGGTGTTTCCTTCGGGAGTCGTCCTCTGCGTCAGATTCCCTGCCGTGTCCCACTGGCGCGATACCGTTCCATCCGGTGTGACAATTGAAACGGGACGCCAGGCGTCTGGAAAACTGAAATTGAACGTGCTCGTCCCGTACATGTTGCTGAGCGTCGTGCTGCCGGACGACGCGTAGCTGAGCGTTGTATTGCGCTTCGTGTCGGGGTGCGTGACCGATATCACACGCGCCTTGGCATCGTATGTCCACGTCGCGATCAGCGAGCCGGATTCGTCCTTTGCGCCTGTCAGGGTGTTAGGGAAGCGGGCATCCTCGTACAGATATTGGCGGATGGATCCATCTGGATGGGTTACCGAAGCAAGATTGCCTTTTGCGTCGTACGCATACCGCGTGACCTTGCCCAAAGGATCTGTCATCGCAACGATGCGGTCGCTATCGTCGTAGTCAAGATTGAGCTTGAATCTGTTCGGTCCGATGTTGTCAACGGGTGTCTCGTTGATCTGAATCATCCGGTTTCTGTAGTCGAACAGAAACTTGCGGACCATCCCCGTGCGAGTCGTCTCGGAATACAGTTCGCCGGTGCTAACCGCATAGGCTTCCGTCGTACCGAGCAATTCGTCTTTCAGATAGTAGTAGTAGCCGTCGGCGGTTTTCGTTAGCGAGAGCCCGCGATTTCCCAGCAAGGTCCATGCTTTCCCGTTCCATTTGAACGTCAGTGGCTGCTGGCCGCCCCGATAAACAGTGATTTGCGGCGTACTCGCAGTGACCGCTGTCAGATCAATCCTTCGCTGCCAGTTGTTGACCCAGTTGGGGCCCATCGCCGTCTGCTGAGTGTCATAAATCCTGGAAAGATAGGTGCGCTCAAAGACAAGCGGGAGCGCGTCACCATTCGCAAAGTCAGCCTCGGCGAGCGTGACGATCCCCTCCGCTGGCAATACCGGATCTGCGACCGGGCAGGAGCCTTCTTGAGAAGGTGGGACGGGCGCGCCCGCGCAATAGCTCTGTATCCAGTCCGCAGCATTCGGGCAGTTGTAGTAGTTGATGCTGTTGAACGGATCGCCTTGACCTCTAGACATGGGAGACGTTCCTGCAACCTGGATAGCACAGATGGGGCTCCCCGGAATCCCCAGAGATTTCTGATAGGTCTGCATGCACTGCGTGTAGTCTGCCGGGTTGGCGTAAGCACCAAACATCAACATACAACACGTCGCGGATAGTCGAACAACTCCGCGTGCCACGCGTCTCCAGGATCGCCGAAGTTTCATATTTCTCCTTTTGCTTTTGACTTTGATTGGGACTGCTGTCACAACTTTAAGGAGTCTGAAATGTTCTTAAATCCGACAATTCCTAAATCTGGATTTTCCTTGCGCGCGCACATGCGGATCTGCATCCCAATCTGCGCGTGATGTGGGAAGGCATGCAAATGCATGTCATCCATGAGCCCGGCACTATGGAGATAACTCCCTAACCGTCGGTGGAAGCGAACAGGAGCAGGCGGCGCTCACGGAAGGTGGGTCGATCGGTCCGCGCGTGTTCGAACTGGCCGAGCGTGTGCGCGCGACCAGCATCGCTCCGGCACGCGAAGCGGCGGTATGGCCCTGCGAAAAGATAGTGGCTTGCTGACGCCAGGCTAGCGGTTCAAATGCATGAGCGCGTCGCGCATGGGTTGGCTCGAAACGACGATCGGACCGGTGAACGGAGTATCGAGGTCCACGATCACATATACGGCGGAGGCAATCGACATTGCCCCGAGCGTGATTGTCACCAGAGCCAGCGCGTTGCGCGGCGCGATCAGGCCGAAGCTCACGAAGATGATGAACAGCCAGAAGGTCAGCGTCGCGAAGAACGGCTGGGAGATGGTGCTGTGCGCTTCTTCGATCAGCTTCCAGCGTGCCGCGATGATTCGATCGAACTGATCTATACCATCCATCAGCAGTTTCTCGTGATAAGTATCGGGTGCGCTCAATTGACGTAGCTTCTGACCGGCGAGGTTGAGCATGTCGCCAAGACGGGTGTCTTCAAGCTTCTCCGAGTTGTTTTCCACGGGGATGTCGACCGGATAAAAATTGCCAGCAGGGCGCGGTTCCTGCGGCCACGTGCTGGCGATGGCCGCCGCCGTGTACGCTCGCAGCAATTGCCGCACCGGGGTGGCATCGTTGCCGTATTGGCGCAACGTGGCGTTGAGTTCGATCAGGTCGGCCGAGTAGGTGCGGAAATCGTTGCCCACGGTATCGAAGTTATTCTTCGCAGACGCCGTCATGAGCCCCAGTACCAGCGCGGCGAAGGTCACCAGCATGCCGATCACCAACTGGATCAGCTGCACCGTTTCGTGAGCCTTATGCTCTTCAGGCAGTAGCGGTTTGACGAGCACGCCCGCAGCCGTGCCGGTCAGTAACAGCACGAATACCACCAGGGCCGTTCCAATCTCGTACATGGTGTTTGGCTCCGCGAAAGTTCCGCTTCGCTACTTTCCATCAACTCAACGGCTGCGGCAACCTCCGTGTGTGCGTAGTCGGAGTGGGGCAGATGCACTCTGTTCGGGCGACCCTCAGCGCGCGAACCAGTGGAAGATCACCGGTAACAGCACCGGCACCACGAATGCCGTGAAAATGCCATTCAGACCCATACCAAGCCCGGCGAACGCCCCCATTTCCTCGCTCACCTGAAAAGCACGCGCAGTACCGATGCCGTGCGAGGCGACGCCCAGCGCGAAGCCGCGCACTTCGGGTTCCTTGATGCGCAGCAGGTTCAGGATCGAGCGGGCGACTACCGCGCCGAATACCCCAGTGATGATCACGAGTACTGCCGTCAACGAAGGAATCCCGCCAATCTCGGCGGCGACGGCCATCGCTATCGGCGTGGTCGCGGACTTCGGCGCGAGCGATGCAACGGTCTGATGCGACGCGCCGAACAATGCCGCCACGCCGACCGCGGACAGAATCGCCGTCAACGAGCCCGCCACCAGTCCACCGATCAGCGGCAGCGCCGCGCGCCGTAGCTTCGCCCACTGCCGGTAAAGCGGCAGAGCCAAAGCAACCGTAGCCGGCCCGAGCAGAAAGTGGACGAACTGGGCACCTTCGAAATAGGTCGCGTAGGGTGTGCCGGTGATTTCGAGCAGCGCCACGAGCAGCGCCACCGCAATTAGCACCGGATTCGCGAGCGGATTGAAGCGCGCCCTGGCATACAGCGCCTGGGCGATCAGATAGGCCACGAGCGTGATCGTCAGGCCAAGCAGCGGGCTCGCCGCCAGATACACCCAGATCGCGCCCAACTTCGGAATCGCGCTCATTGTGCATGCTCCAGTACAGCCGGGCCCCCGCGCTGCCGACGCAGCAAGGCGCGGGTGACTAGCGCTGTAACGGCAATCGCGAGCGTGGTGCTGACGGCGAGCGACACCACCACCGCGAGCCCATCGCCACGAATCTTGCCCGCCGACACCATGATCCCCACCCCGGCCGGAATAAACAGCAGTGAAAGATGACGTAGCAGTTCGAGCGCGGTGGGTTCGATCGCGTCAGCCGCCTGCGGACGCAGCATCAGAAAGCCGAACAGCAACAGCATGCCGATAACAGGCCCCGGCACCGGCAGCTTGAACAGATATGAAACGCCTTCGCCCAGGCATTGGAACACCAGCAGAGTTGCAAGCGCGCGCAGCATGAATGTCCTCGGTCAGAGCGGCCGCGAGGGCGGCACGCCGGTTGCCAAACTACCAGTATCCAGGATCGCTTGAGCTGGATCAAAAAACAGTAAGGTTGTTTCCTTTCAAAGCCATCAAGTTTTTTGAAAAACAGCCGTAGTCCTGTGTGGCGTTCGCTTAAATTTTAATCAAGTTGCGGACCTGGATAGAGGGCATGGGCGCAGCACGCCTGACGGGAAATCGTCGCCAACCTTCACGACCCTCAGCCAGGCAGCCCAACGGAGATCTTGTCCATGTTCAAAAGCCTCTCGATTCGCACGTGTCTCACCGTGATGATCGCTTTCTTCGGCGTCGTGCTGTTGAGCGGCGCAGCGGCCGGATTACTGTCGCTGCGGGCGAGCAATGCGTCGCTTCAGCAGATGTACACGGTGGATACGCCGGCCGTCGCCGATCTCGAAGGCAGCGCTGGGCAACTCCTGCGCCTGCGCCTTGCTCTCGCGACCTATGCGTCGCTCGTCGATCTGAACGATCAGCAAGGCGCTTCGGCCGTGCTGCAGCGCTTCGACCAGTATCTGAAGCTGTCGAACGACCGTCTCGCACACTATCTTAGCCGCGCCGGCACCGACGACGAGGAACAGCGTCTCATCAAGGACATGCAGGACAAGCGCGACACGTTCCTGCACGAAGGCGTGGACCCGGCGATGGCCGCGCTCAAGGCCGGTGACAAGTCCGCCTTCGAGGAATTGCAGGCTCACAAGATGTCGGTGCTTTACAGCGCGTACGAAAAGGCGATGCTGACGCTCGAGCAACTGCAACTCGATCATGGCGCACAGCGTTATCAGGACGCGCAGGACCGTTTCTATGCCGTCAGTGTCGGGGTTGCAGTGGGCATGGCGCTGGCCCTGGTGTTCGCGTGGCTGGGACGTGTCTGGCTGGTGCGGGCGATCGTCCATCCGGTTGATGCGACTATCGGCCAGTTCCAGCGCATTGCTGGCGGAGACCTCACGGGCCGCATCGAGATGACCGGCGACAATGAAATGGGCAAGCTCGCCGCCGCGCTGCGCAAGATGCAGGACTCGCTGATTTCGACCGTGAACACGGTGCGACAGGGGACCGAATCGATCGATACCGGTGTGAGCGAAATCGCCGCCGGCAACACCGATCTGTCGCAACGTACCGAAGAGCAGGCCGCATCGCTCGAAGAGACGGCGGCAAGCATCGAAGAGCTGACCTCCACCGTCAAGCAGACGGCCGAAAATGCCAAGCAGGCTAGCTCGCTCGCGCAGGGCGCGTCGACCCTTGCGGCGCAGGGCGGCGAGTTGACGCAGGAAGTCGTGGGCACGATGAATCATATGGTGTCCGACTCGCATCGGATTGCCGATATCATCGGCGTGATCGAAGGCATCGCTTTCCAGACCAATATTCTCGCGCTCAACGCAGCGGTCGAAGCGGCTCGCGCGGGTGAACAGGGCCGTGGCTTTGCAGTGGTGGCAAGCGAAGTGCGCTCGCTCGCGCAGCGCAGCGCGGGTGCCGCCAAAGAGATCAAAGGGCTGATCGACGAATCGACCGCGCGCGTGCAAACCGGCGCACAACTGGTCGAGCGCTCGGGGGCGACCATGACGGAGATCGTCACCGCTATCGCTCGGGTGAGTTCGATCATGGGTGAAATTGCGGCCGCCGCGACGGAGCAAAGCACGGGCATCGACCAGGTCAATCTCGCCATCGCGCAGATGGATGAGGTGACGCAGCAGAACGCGGCACTCGTCGAACAGGCTGCTGCGGCGGCCAGTTCACTGGAAGATCAGGCGCGTCGGCTGACCTTGGCGGTTGCCGTATTTCGCACGGATGCGGCAATCGTACCGGACGGTCGCGCGCGTGCTCACGGCAATACGGCCTCGGGCGTGCGGATCACCGCGCGGACTGCAGCTTAGCCGCGTGGCCGCTCAAGGCTGGGCGGCGTAGTACTTCGCGAGACCGTCGATTTCCTGCGGCGTCAGGTGACGCGCGACATTGCGCATCTGTTCGTTGATGTCGTTGTGCCGCTCGCCGGTCGCGAAGCGCTGCATCTGTGCGGCAAGGTACACCGACGACTGCCCACCAAGCCACGGCGCCGCACCTTTACGGTCGAGCTGACCATGACACGCCGCGCAGGGCGCGATATTGCGCATCGGGTCGCCCTGCATGGCGAGCTTCTCCGCATTAGCGTCTGGTGAAGCATTCGGTTCAGCCGGCGCCGCGCGCTGTAGCGACGCGTAGTACGCCGCCAGATCGTGCAGATCCTGATCGCTGCGGGCGTGAATGATCGGCTGCATGATGGCATTGGCGCGCAGCCCGCTCTGATAGTCGCGCAACTCCTTGTAGATCACATCCGCATACTGCCCGGCGAGCGCGGGTGCCGTGACCTGCACGGTGCCGAGCACCCCGTGACACATCGAACAGTTCTGCGTGGAGAGCGTCGCGCCACGTCCGATCGAAGCCTGGTCGACGCTCACGTAGTGGGGCGGCAGAACGACAACATCGCTTGGCGCAGGACCTGCCACGTTCGACCCGCCGCCGTACCAGTTCGACGGTGCGCCTGCCGCGCTGCAGATTGTTGCCCACAGGCCGCGTCCACTGAAGTCGCCGTTGGCCGACGGCAACCAGATAAAGCCGATCAGGACCGAGATCACAGCAAGCGCGATGATGCCCCCCACGCTGGTGACGAACCAGGGGTTGCGCATGCTGAAGACGCGTTCTTGATTCATCGCGGGGCTCCAACGACGACCGCCGGCACGGAGGTCTGCGGCAGCAGCAGCAAATTGAAGATCGGCACGCTGTAATTGACGACCGTCAGAGCGATCATCAGCGTCACCCACAAGCCGAAGCCGTTTAACGCGGCGGGCACCCGTTCCACCGGATAAGTGGCGAGACTGAAGCGGAACTCCTTCGGTTGCACGAGTGGTCCGAACTGCGATTTGGCGAGGATGTAGATGAACAGGATGCCGCCGGACAGCAGGATAAAGCCGCCGAATGCCGAGACCGCCACCCACACCGCCTGCTCCTGCAAGCCGGGCATGCTGTAGTCGTAGTAGGCCATGCGGCGCGGCGCGCCGAGCAGGCCCACGTAGTGCCACGGCAGCGTGACGACCATCATGCCGATAAACCACAACCACAGTTGCGTGCGCACGAGGCGCAACGAGCACAGCGCGCGTCCGGTGAGGTGCGGCCACAGTTCATAGGCGATCGCGAAGTACATGATCACGATGGCGCCGCCGAAGATCAGATGGAAATGCCCGGTGACCCACTGCGTATTGTGGACGCTCGAATTCAACTGGTAGCTCATGTTGATCAGGCCGCCTGCGCCGCCCAAGCCGAGCATCACGAACGAAAACGCCAGCACAAGCATCATGGGATTACGCCAGGGCAGGGCAGTCAGCCAGCCGAACGCGCCCTTGCCGCCGCGCAACCTGCCGGCGATCTCGACCGACGCGCAGATCGTGAACACGGTGAGCAGCGTCGGCACCGACACCATCCCGGTGAACACCGCATGCATGAACTTGAAGCCCGCGCCGACCTGCGGGTCGGCGAACAGGTGGTGAATGCCGATTGGCATCGCGAAGATCAGGAACATGATGAACGACACACGCGCCATCGAATCGCTGTAGAGACGTCCGCCAATCGCGCCGGGCACTATCGTGTAGTAGGCGATATAGGCGGGGACCAGCCAGAAGTAGACGATCGCATGCAGCGTCCACGAGAACAGCACGCGGGAGAGGCCGGCGTCGATGGTGTTTTTCCAGCCGAACGCGACCGGCAGGATCTGCAGCAGGATTTCGAGCGCGGCGCCGACGGCGGTCCACGCCCACAGATACGCGCCGGCCACGTTGGCGAACATCGCAAGCGGCACGGGCTTACCCGGATTGGCGCGCTTCCAGACCCGCAGGTTCACGCCCATCAGCGCGACCCAGATCCACGAGCCGACCACCACCAGCACGACGCCTATGTAATAGAGCGCACTGCCGACCATCGGCGGATAGAAGGTGTAGAGCACCGACGCGTCGCCCATCGAGACGGGGATCATCGCGACCACCGCGCCGATAGCCAGCACGAAGAACCCCGTCCATGCCCATTTGAGCCCCACCAGCGGCTGACGTAGCGCAAGTCCGACGATCGCATAACCAAAGCCCATGGCCACGAGAGTCGGAAACACATAGCCCATCACCGTGCCGTGCGCGGTCACCGAACGATAGTAGAGCTCAGGGTCGCCCACCCACGGATGCAACGGGCTGCGCACCAGCATCTGCCACGCCCCCATGAAGAGCGCCAGCAGAAAGCCGATGAAGGCGAGCCAGAAATGCGCGAGAACGAGTCGCTTAGCGAGAAACACAGCTCAACCTCCGTGATTGTCGTGCCTGCTCGAAGAAGGTGGCCTTGTCGATGACCTTCACGTGCGCCCACATCGTCTGATGGCCGAAGCCGCAGAATTCGTGGCAAGGCATCAGATGATCGGCTGGATGGTCGAAGCTCGTGGCAAGCGTCGAGATGTAGCCCGGCACGACCATTGTGTTGATATTCGTGCCGGTCACGAGTAGGCCGTGCACGACATCTGCACTCGTCGTGCGGAAGGTGATGGGCGTATCGGCGGGCACCAGCAGACACTGCGGCGTGAACGAATACTGTTGCGCGATGAAGCGCACCACCACCGAGCCGTCCGCTTCGACGGCCGAGCCCAGATTGTCTTCGACGAATTCACCGGATAACTGCAAGCGGGTCGGGTCCACCGTCTCGACGCGCGACGGCGGCATCATGGCCCAATGCAGGCCGGAAAAAACGACTATGACCAGCATCAACAGGATGAGGCCGGAGGCGAAGATGGCCCAGCGGCGTTCGGCGCGCAGCGCAACGGCGTGGCCGTGTTGCGGATGGTCGGGAGTGGGTGATGACATGATCAGTGGACGACGCCGCGCGGCAGGAACACGAGGAAGTAGAAGCCGAACCAGATCACCATGACGATCAGCGCGGCGACACCGGCCACGGCAACCGCGCCGTGAGGTCCAGCCGCGACCACGCGTTCCACCTCTTCGTCCGTTGGTGGGGTGGCTTGCAGGGAGTCGTTGTCGTCCATCTAACGGGTTCTCCAGAACAACGTTTAGAACGGTTCACGCACGATCAGGGTGTGCGCGCCGAGTGGTCCAATGCGGTGATCGGTCAAGCCATCAGTGCAGCGGGGCCTTGCGTAGTTCGTTCACCTCATGCTCTGTGACCGGCGCGCCATGATTGCCCCACGCGGTGCGAATGTATGTCACCACGGCGGCGGCGTCGGTGTCGTTCAACTGCTGCCCGAACGGCGGCATGCCGTAGGGCTCTGGGTTGCGTTGCGTGCCGGGCGGAAAGCCGCCATTCAGCACGATGCGAATCGGATTGACGGCGGAGTTCATTTCGATGGACTGGTTGCTCGCGAGCGGCGGGTAGTGCTGTACCTGGCCTTCGCCTTTCTGACCGTGGCATAGCGCGCACTTGTCGGCGTAGATTTTTTCTCCCAGTGCAAAGACCTTCGTATTGGTCGGCGCGGACGGGCCCGATTTGCGGCCGGGGTCGTTGTCAGGCAGCGTCTTCAGATAGGCGGCCATTGCCTTGATGTCGTCGTCGGTCATGTATTGCAGGCTGTGATAGGTCACTTCGGCCATCGGGCCGTAGACTGCGCCTCGATCCGAGATGCCGGCCTGCAACAGGTCGACGATGTCCTTGACGTTCCAGTCGCCGAGTCCGCCATCTTTGTCTGAGGTCAGGGACGGCGCGTACCAGTTCTGCACGGGAATCAGGCCGCCCGCGAACTGGTCGCGCTTCGACGAGCCGCCCAGCAGGTTGATCTTCGTATGGCACAAGGTGCAGTGTCCGAGGCCTTCCACCAGGTACGCGCCACGATTCCATTCGACCGAGCGGGTGGGATCCGGCTTGAACTCGCCCTCGTGGAAATACAGCGTGCGCCAGCCGAGCAGCAGCTTGCGCTGATTGAACGGAAACTTCAGTTCAGGTGCACGGCTAGCCTGACGTACCGGCGGCACCGATTGCAGATACGCGAAGATCGCATCCGAGTCTTCGCGGGTGACCTTGGTGTACTGGGCGATCGGCATGACCGGGTAGATCAGCTTGCCGTCGGGCGTGATGCCGGTGCGCATCATGTGGAAGAACGCGTCTGGACTCCATGCACCGATGCCGTATTGCGCGTCAGGGCTGATGTTCGGGGAGTACAGCGTACCGAATGGGGTTTCCATCTCGAGGCCGCCGCCGAACATCTTGCCGCGCGGCGCAGTGTGACAGGCGATGCAATCGCCCGCTCGCGCCAGATATTCGCCGCGCTTGACGATGTCTGGGCGTGTGTCGGCGGCGGCCGTTGCTTTCGTTGATGTTGTCTGGTGTGCGGCCGGCGTTGCCGATGCATCGCTCGCGGCGCGCGCGGCCGAGATCAGACCGGGCTGCGAGCCAGGCGCAACGAGCGCCAGCATGACAAAAGCGGCGAAGGCTGTCGCGAATCGAGCCGGACGTGCTGCAAACGCCCGAAGGCCAGCGCGCAGAAGTTGTACAACCGGAAGAAGGATCGGCTTCATTGCGGTTGACTCCCACAGGCCAATGGCAGCGGCCCGGCCTGTGTCGTTGCGGGCGTGGGGTCGGCCGGACGCGGCTGGCGTGCCAGCCAGCTCGATACCGCGGTAATGTCCTTGTCGGTCAGCTTGACGGCGATCGAGTGCATACAGTCCGGCGCGACGGCGTGGCGCGTGCCGGAGCGCCAGGTCCCCATCTGCCCGGCGATATAGCTGGCATGCAGTCCCAGCAGACCCGGAATGCCCGGCTGCGTACCGGTGAGTCGCGCGCCATGACAGGCGGCGCAGGCAGGCAGTTTACGTGCGGGATCGCCGTGCGTGACGATCCGCTGGCCGTACTCGAGTACGGCGGGCGAGACGCTTCCGGTATCCGCGTTGGGATAGGGCGGCTGCAAGGCCGCGAAATACTCGCTGATCTTGCGCAGATAGTCGTCGGGCAGGAAGGCGAGCAGATAGCCCATCGGCGGGTAGGTGCGGCCGCCGTCGCGAAACGAGGTCAGCTGGTTGAACAGATAGTCCGCGGGCTTGCCGGCGATCCGCGGAAAATAGTCGTTGTTGAGTCCCTCGCCTTGGGCGCCGTGACAGGAGGTGCAGGCCCGCACGCGCTGGTCCATTGCGGAGGGCATGGGTGCGGCCGCGTCAGTTGCGGCGAGTGTGGCGCAGGCCCACGCGGCGCAAACCAGAAACAGAATTGAAGATCCGATAGTTCTGCGATGCACGCCAAGCCTCGTCGGGGATAACGCGTTTGTTACGCATATTTTTCTCATGCATGTGACACGCGAATGCCGTTTGCATGAGAGCCCTTCAAACCTGCTTTAGACCGCGACAGCGAAACCGGGAATCAGAAATTCAGGCAGGTCGATAAGGTATGTACAGCGCCGAGCACAATCGGACGACCATTTAGCTTTTCTTTAACAATGCGCAGTGCGCAGAAGCCAGCAGATGAACCTGGCTTTGCTTGCCGTATTTGCCTGCCTCGTATTGTGGCAGCGTAGGCCCGAGCGTGCAGGGATGACGTTCCAGTGAACGCCAGCGAAGCGGTAAAAGCTGCTTTCCCATGGGGTACGGATAATCATAGGCGGCATCCTGAGCGCTTTCAACGTCGCTTTTTGCGGCAGTCGCGGCGCGGGCCGGAAGGCGAAACGGAAGGTGGCACGGAGTGTGTCAGGCATAGGTGACGCGCCGCGCGTCAGCTAAACAGGCGGGCTAAAGCGACTCTTGCACTGCTCACGTGGGCGTTCTCGTCGGCACGTCCCGGCAGCAGATGAAACTCGACTTCGGGCAGCGCCGGCAGCGTCACGCCGGGCGGACAGGCTATGACCCCCGCACCGAGCGACGATTCATTCAGGCAACCGATACCGAGCCCGGCTTTCAGCGCCAGTTGCAGACCCGCCACGCCCGAGGCCGAATGTGAGATCAGGTACGGCACCTTGCGTTCGTCCAGTAATTTCACCACGAAGCGCTGGAGTTGGCAGGTGGACGGCAGCAGAACCAGCGGGTAAGGCGTGCTTACGTGGGGATTGGCATCTGCCGCAATGGCCCAGATCAGCTTCTCGCGCCGTACCACGCTGCTCTGCGTGCGAGGGCCGACGTGGTTGCCCCTGGCACGGCGGCTGGCCGGCACGACGAGCCGCAACGACAGGCCGATATCGAAGGCGTCGTTCTCTGCCGCGCTGCTGTCGATCACTGCGCTCGGCAGAACCGTGACGTGCAGTTTCAGCCGCGGGTGTTGCTCCGAGAACGTCTTAAGGATCCGCGCGATGTCATGTGGACGGTAGTAATCGGTGATAGCAATGCGCAGTTCACCATCGAGCGAGCGGCCCTGCAGGTCGTCGAGCGCCGCTTCGCTCATCGCGAGAATGCGGCGCGCATGGTCGAGCAGCCGTGCGCCTGCCTGAGTGGCGGCGACGCCTTGCTTGCTGCGCACAAATAGCGGCTGGCCGGCGCGTTCCTCCAGTTTCTTCAACTGCTCGCTAACCGAGGACTGCGACAGGAAAACCCGCTCTGCGCCCGCCGACACGCTGCCTGACTCGGCGACTGCAACAAAGGTCTGCAACTAGTTCAGGTCGAAACCGCGTGCGCTCATGATTCGGCATATCCGATGGAAGTGATCTGATTTTCCTGATTTTCCGATGATGAGTCCAGCCGTACGATGCCTCTAGTTCATCTTTGCTGGGGGCGTCATGGGAAGCGGCATATCAACGGTTGTGCCTGCATGCGAGGCGCGCGGGCTTGACCATCGATGGAAGGTTCTGGGCGTCGGCTTCGCAGCCAATGTTAGCTTTGCGGCAGCGTTTTCCGGCATTCCGACGACGGCCGTGTTGTTGCGCGCCGGGTATCACCTGGGCAATAGCGGACTTGGCGTCGCGCTCGGCATGTTGGGACTCGGCGTTGCGACGAGCGAATTGCCGTGGGGTTTGCTGACCGACCGCTGGGGCGACCGACCGGTGTTGCTGCTGGGTCTGGGCACGACGGCGGTGGCGCTCGCGGGCATGGCGCCATTGCTTTCGCTTGGCTCGTGGCCTCTGGTGTGGGGCGTGGCCTGTATGTTTGCGTTGATCGCGTTGCCCGTGTTTCCGCGTGCGATCACGACACCTGCTGAGGCTTTGGCGCGCGGATAGCTTGAGGTACCCAGCGGTGTGTTTCGCGAAGCGTTGGTGTGACGCCGGGCGTCTGTTTTGTAGGATGATCCTGCGCCCGTGCTTCCTACGATCTGACGCGCGTGGTCAACGACATGCATCGTCGCCGCATTCATTCCCACGACAAATATACGCATTCCTTATTGATTGAGTAAGGCTGGTTTGAAAATTGAAAGGATTCAGAAATCTCCCATTCTGCTGGCGAGTCAAAATTGATTCCATGAGTGAACGCTGCCGCGCCGCATCGACGCTGCCGTGAGTCAAAGCAGCGCGAGTTAGACGCGAAATGGCGCCTCGTCGAGATATCCGTTTCGCATGGATTTTAAGCAAATGAGAGAAAGTATGGTGCAGCTTCGAGTCGTATTGGCAGACGACCACCCGTTCGTCTTGCTCGGTGTCAGGTCAGCATTCTCAGCGCATCAGGACATTCTGATTGTCGGAGAAGCGGCAAATCCCACTTCATTGATTCATCTGTTGCAGACAGTTGCCTGTGATGTCGTGGTGACCGACCTGACTATGCCTGAAACCGGTGGCGCAGCGGAAGATGGCGTGCGTCTCGTGAGGCGCATCCGCTCTGGCTGGCCGGCGCTCCATGTGATCGTCCTCACCAGCGTCGCAAACGCCGCCATCCTGCGCGCCGTGATCTCCGATGATGCGGTGAGCATGCTCAACAAGACCGAATCCTTGGACGAACTTGTCGCGGCGGTCCGTCGTGCGCGTACTGGGTGTACGTTCGTGAGCCCGTCGATCGTTGCTGCACTTACCGACGCCGACGCCGACGGCGAGTCAGCCGACACGCTTGCCATGCGCACGCTTTCGCCCAATGAGGCGGAGGTAATTGGCATGTTCGTACGAGGCCAATCGGTATCTGAAATCGCCCGATTGCTTGGACAGGATGTGCGCGCCATAAATCGTCTGAAGCACCTCGCAATGTCTAAGCTCGGCGTGAGGAACGTCCCTGGTCTGTTAGCTCACGTCAAGGTAACGGGGTAATCTGAAAATTAAGGTAATTGAGTCGATTTAGTCACATAGCGAGGTAATTCAATAGCAGATGTTCGTTTGAGTCGGCATTTCGGAGCAATCTTATGTTTGTGTAATCCAAAATGTTTGATTCTCACCGCAGGGCCAGTTGTTCCGAAAGAGAACGAGGGGAATTTCCAAACGGGGGAGCCAAATAGAATGAGAGAAAACACCGAATCAAATACGCCTATTCGGGCGATCATCGCGGACGATCACCCGCTCGTTCTGTTCGCGATCGAGAGTCTGATGTCTGCTTTCCCTAATGTGCAGGTTGTCGGACGTGCTGCCGACGCGGCGGAACTGTTTGAGCAGGCCGATCAAATCGAATTCGACCTTGCGGTGATGGATCTGTACATGCCTGACGCTGTCGAGACGGATGACTTCGACGCCGTCAGACAGTTCAAGAGGCGCTATCCAGATGCGGCGCTGGTGGTGTTGACCATGGAGACGGAATCCGTTGCGTTACAGAAGGTGATTGCGCTTGGAGTGGATGCGCTGGTGAGCAAGCGCGATCGCATTGACCTGATTCATGTGGCGATCGTCTCCGCCCTCGCGCACGAGTGCTATATCGGACCCGCGGTGCGCAAGTTGATCGCCGATGCGACTGTGGTGCGGCGGTTGGAGTTCGTCCGGGGGCTGTTGTCGCCGCGTGAGCTGGAAGTCCTTACGCACTATGCGTCGGGCGTGGGCGTGACGGAAATCGCGGCTCGACTCGGACGCAGCGTCAAGACGGTCAGTGCGCAAAAGTGCGCTGCGATGCGCAAGCTCGCGCTGCACAGCGACACCGAGCTGTTCCGGTTTGCGGTCGAGCACGGTGTGCTCACGCAGGAGATGCAGGAGGGGCGACGCGGGTCGGCAAACTGATCTGCAACGCATGCCGCGCAGGTTAAACCTGCGCGGCGATAACAAAAAAAACGGCTTGATGACTTCTGGGGACGCACTGTGTGCACGGAGTCTCAGTCAGATCCACAAAAATAAAATGAATCCGAATATTCGAGTCATCGTAGCTGACGACCATGCCTGCGTCCGCTTCGGCGTGAGGCAACTGCTGGAGGCGGTGCCTTACTTGACGCTGGTGGGCGAGGCGACGGATGTGCAGTCGCTCGCCGAACTTCTCGACACCTGTTGCTGTGATGTTGTCGTGTCCGACATCGGGATGCCTGATCTTGACGGCCTGCACAACGCAACGTCGATGTTGCGGCGCGTGCTTCGCGACATGCCGCGTCCGCAGATCGTGGTGCTAACCATGATCTGCCATCCGCCGACCTTGTCTGGCCTGCTGCAACTTGGTGTAGCTGCGATCGTCGACAAGCGCGACACGACCGATGCGCTGGTCGACGCGATCGATGCGGTAGTCGCCGGCCACCAGTATCTATCGGCGTATGTGCGAGGCGCTTTCGACGAAGCGGGCGCTCTCGCTTATCCCCGAGTGGGGATTCTGAGCGCGCGCGAGTGGCACGTGTTCCGTCTGTATGTACAGGGCATGCCGATCCAGCAGATTGCGGCGCGGCTCGACCGCAGCGCCAAGACGATCAGCACGCAAAAACGGAGTGCGATGCGCAAGCTGGGGCTCGATTCGGATGCTGCCCTGATCAAATACGCGCATCAGATTGGTCTGACCTGAACCCAGCTCGGAGAAATTTCCAGCGTGGTGTCGGGAATAGTTTTTTGATTTAAGAGTCGTCTGATTAGAGGGTCAGCTTTGCGATCTCATACTTGTAATGAGCATGCAGATCAGTGACGAAAGTTCATCTCTTTATCGAGAAATAGTTCGGCATGCAGACATGAACTAACAAATCTGCATAGTGCCAGGACGACGAACGGTGGGCGTTATTGCGCCGTGCGGCTCGTATAGAGGGGACGAAATGGTGGCCTTGGGTAAGCGGTTGGCGGTCGAAGGAGCGGGCACGGCGTGGCTGGTGTTCATTGGCTGCGGCAGCATCGTGACGAATGCGGGGAGCGGTCAGCCGGGTTATGGCGTACTGGAGATTTCGCTTGCGTTCGGTCTTGCCCTCGCAACCGCCACGTATGCGCTCGGACGCCTGTCCGGTGCTCACTTCAATCCGGTGGTGACGATTGGGTTCGCCGCCGCCAATCGCTTTCCCATTCGCGACCTGGTGCCGTACATCGCCGCCCAGATTCTAGGCGCCGCGGCGGGCGCGGCCCTGCTTGCCTATGTGGCGAGCGGGCGCCCAGGCTTCGATCTCGCGGCTAGCGAGTTCGGCGCCAACGGCTTCGGAGACCACTCGCCATCCGACTATCGATTGCACTCAGCGGCCGTGATTGAACTGGTGATGTCGTTCGCGTTCGTGATGACGAATCTGATGATGTCGCGCAGAGGTGTCTCGCGTTCGGTGGCGCCCTTTGTGAAAGGCGCGTGCTTCGCGCTCATCTATCTGGTTGCGCTGCCCATTACTAACGGGGCGGCGAATCCGGCACGTTCCACCGGTCCGGCGCTGCTGGTCGGAGATTGGGCGCTGGACCAACTCTGGCTGTTCTGGGCCGCACCCATGGCTGGCGGCATTCTTGCCGGTGTCTTGTACTCCTTTCTGTGGGGCAAGCCGCGTTGCAGCCTGAACGGTTCGCGGGAGGAGCACGGTGAAGCCGTCTGACCTCCGCACGTTTGCGTCGCTCGCGCCCGTCATGAATATTCCGAACTCACCTGTTCGCACTGCGCTTCGGTCTCTGCGACGACTCGTGCAGACGCTTACCGCTACGTTGATGCTGATCGCTGCGCAGTTCGGGTTCGCCGCAACTGTGGCGCTCGGCCCCACGCCCTCATTCCCGCCCCGGCTGACGGTGGGCGTCCTCGCGGCGGGCTGGGCACCCTTCGAAGTGCAGAAAGACGGTCGCCTGTCCGGCTTGAGTGCGGATTACCTGCGCGCGCTGGTCGGCCCGGGCGTCATCATTGAGCCGAAGGTGTTTCCCGACATGCCGCAGCTTCTCGCGGCAGCCTCCGCAGGCGAGGTCGACCTCTTGATGAGTCTCGCCCGCACCCCCGAACGCGAACACAGCCTCAGCTTTACCTCCCCCTATTTCCGGGCCACGACGTCCGTGGTGGTCAATGTTCACGATAGCGCCTTCCAGGGCGACGTCGCGCAGTTGGGCAACGCCCGCATCGCGATCGAAAGCGGGTTCGCGCTGGAAAGGATGCTGCGCGGGCGCTTTCCGCGTGCGCGGATCGAGACTTTCGTGGACACGGCATCTGCCTTACTCGCCATCGAGCAGGGCACAGCCGACGCCTACCTGGGTTTCACGCCTGCGGTGCATAGTGCGCTCAGCGGCAATGCATACCCCGATCTGCGGATTGCATTTGAGGACGGCACCCGGCCCAGCGAACTGCGCTTTGCCGTAGCGTCCAATCATAAAGCGCTGCGCGACCAGCTGGATCGCGCGCTCGCGTCGATTTCTCCCGCGGACGCCGCCGCCATCGGCGCGCGCTGGCTTGGCGCAAGTGTCGAGTCTCCGGTGAACGTCGCCGCGCGACGACTGGTTCTGAAATCGGCTGACAAGCAACGCATCCGCGAGGAGTGGGCGACCGGCAACGCCGGCGAAAGCGGCGTCTGGAGCGTCACGGCGGTTCGTCTGTTGCCTTTGCTGATTGGCATTGGTGTGGTGCTGGTGGTAACGCTGCGTGCTTACCTGCTGTTGCAGAGAGAAGTGAAACTGCGCAAGCAGACGGAACGCGCGTTGGCATCGCAACTGAATTTTCAGCAAACCATGATGGAGACGGTGCCGTATCCACTCGTCGCAAAGGATCTGGATGGCCGGTACCTCGCCATTAACCGTGCGTACGAACTATGCTCCGGACTGCGGCGTGAACAGGTGATTGGCCAGACCGGCGATGCTGTGCAGGCATGGGGGCCGCTGAACAGCCACCGGCTGGAGGAGGTGACGCGCGAGGTCGTGGCGTCCGGCGAACGATCGCAGGTGGAACTGGAGTTCAAGGGGCGATTTGGCGAGGTTTGCCACGGTCTCTTCTGGACCAGTCTGTGCAGGGGTGTCGACGGCAAACCTTCCTGTGTTCTGGGCACGGTGGTCGACATCACGGACATCCGGCACGCCGAAGTGCTCGCGCGCGAGAATGAGCGGCGCCTGTTCGACGTGACCCGCTCGCTGCCGGCTGTGGTGTTCCAGCTTCGGCGCGACGCGACCGGCGGTTATTCATTCCCCTACATTGGCGGTGATACGCGACATTTGCTGGGCGGCGACGGCAGCAAAATGACGAGCGCCGGCGAACTCAACTTTGACCGTGTGTGGGCGGAAGACCGGCCTCGCGTGCTGGCCGAGCTCGAGGCTTCCGCACGCTCCGAAACGCCGATCCACATGGAGTTTCGCTCAGACGGCCCTGGCGGCCTCAAATGGGTCCGCGCGGGACTGGTGCCGCAGCGCGAAGACCCAACTGGCAGCGTCGTATGGAGCGGCTATTGGGTAGATGCGAGCGCGGAGCACACCCGCGCAGACGAGCTAGCGCGCGCCCGCGACATTGCCGAAGCTGCTTCACGGGCCAAAGACGAGTTCCTGGCAATGATGAGTCATGAAATCCGCACGCCGATGAACGGCGTGCTCGGGCTCGTAGAAGTGCTGGAACGCACACGTCTGAATGCCGATCAGGGCGAAATGCTGGGCATGATTCACGAGTCCGCCGGTGCCTTATTACAGATTCTCGACGACCTGCTCGACTATTCGAAGATTGAAGCCGGACGACTTTCTATCGAAGCCGAGCCGATCGATATGCGCGATCTCGTCGACAACGCAGTTGGCCTGCTCGCCGGACCCGCGCATGAGAAGGGGCTGAAAGTACGGGTCGACATCGCGCCCGAGGTTGCTGCCAGCTTGCGCGGCGACAGCGTGCGGCTGCGCCAGATTCTGTTCAATCTGCTGGGCAATGCGATCAAGTTCACTCCGGCCGGCGAGGTCGACGTCTGTGTAGCCGTCGTCAAACAGACGCCCGGCGCGCAAACCCTCGAAATGACCGTAAAAGACACCGGCATCGGCATTGCGCCGGATGTTCAGGCGCTTCTTTTCGAGCCGTTTGTGCAGGCGGAATCGTCGACGACGCGGCGCTTCGGCGGCACCGGTCTCGGCTTGACGATCTGCCGCAAGCTGGTAGCGCTGATGGGTGGGGCGCTCGAGTTGGAGAGCACGCTGGGCGTCGGGACCCGTATGACCCTGCGGCTCGAGATGCCGGTCGAAAGACTACGCTACAAGGTCAGCGGTCTACGCGGCAAACGGGGCCTCGTGGCAGTCTCCGACGTTCGCGTCGGCGAGGCGTTACTGCATTTTGGCGACGCACTGGGGATCGACCTGCGTTGCGTGGAGCCGGGCGCGATAGAACTCAGCGATCCCGCCGCGCTGGCGGACATGGACCTGATTTTCCTGAGCGAAGGCCTTGCGCTGCCGCATTCCGCGGCTTGCGCTTCACGCGTGATCTGCTTGACGGAAAAACCCAAGCCAACCGGTTACCGCATCGTGGATGACGCAGTGCGCGTCAGTACCAATCCGATCTCGTGGCGTGGTCTCGGCGCGGCTTGCGCCGCTGCGTTGACCGGCCTGTCACCCGCGCCAGCGCGGACGCGGGAGACTGTCGAAGCAGGCGTGGCGCCGCCGGATCGAGCACGTGCGATCGCTAGCGGCCGCTTGATCCTCGTGGCGGAGGACCATCCGGTCAACCAGGAGTTGATCCGTCACCAGTTGGCGCTGCTAGGCTTCGCGTGCGATGTGGTGAACGACGGAGTTGAGGCCCTCGCCGCGCTGAAAGACACGAGCTACGGCTGCCTGATCACTGATTGCCACATGCCGAATCTGTCGGGCTACGAGTTGGTCCGTCGGGTTCGGGAAGCGGAAGAGGCGAAGCCCACGGGTGCGCAGCCGTTGCCTATTCTCGGCATCACAGCCAACACCGCGCCCGAAGACCTGACCCAATGCCGCGACGCCGGCATGGATGACTGCCTCGTCAAACCAACCCGTCTCGCCACTTTGCGCGAGCATTTGAGCCGCTGGTTCGGTGCGGATGGGACGCGGCTAGGCGTGCCAGCGGAAGTGACAACCAAACCGCCCGTCACCGAAGCGCCCGCGCACGAATTCGCTGAAGCGTTCGTCCCTGTTGACCTCGCTCACATGATCCAGTTGTGGGGTAGCGAATCGACCGTGAAAGCACTCCTCGCTTCGTTTGTGACGTCTGTGCGCGACGACGTCAAGGCGTTGTCACCCCTGCTGGATGAGGCGAACGTCGGGCAATTGCGGGAATGGCATCATCGAATTGCGGGTGCGGCCGGCGTGCTTCAATATGCGCCGCTGCTCGCCGCGCTGGATCACTATCGGTGCGCTATCACCGCCAATCGCCCCGACAGGTTGCGCGACGACGGTCTCGTATTGATGCGTAAATGCAATGCGATGCTCGACGGCATCGAAGAACAGGCGGCCTTGCTCGCATAGTCCGAATCGGTCGGACGCCCGGGAGAGTGGGGTCGGCCAGCATCATTTGTGGGACCGACGCAGCGCCACCGCCAATAGTGCAGACGAAAAAAAACGCGGCCGAAGCCGCGTTAAAGATTGGAGACATCCTTCGATGAAGGAGTCACTTCTCGCTACCCAAAGCATAGCTCGCGAAATGGCGATGATTGACTGCGTATTGCGCAATTAACTGTTTTGAAATACTGAAGGAAACGCCGTGGCGGCGTCGCTACGGAAGTAGCTAACCGTGAAATCCACAAACGATCGGGTTTTAGCGGAGACATGTCTGCGCCCCGGATAAACCAGCGAAACCTCCTTATCGGCCCGATTGACGTGATACCCGGGCAATATGCGCGCCAGTGCGCCGCTCATCAGGTCGGCCGCCACGTGGTGTTCGGGCAGGATCGTGAAGCCCATGTCTGCGAGCGCCGCCTGGCGCAGCATCACGGCGTTGTTGACCGAATAAGCCGGTTCCAGGCTCACGGTTTCTTCTTTGCCGTTTGCGGCGAGAAAACTCCATTCGGCATTGTGCAGACTCCCCGAAGGCGCCAGGAAGGTGTGCGCGGCAAGGCATGCAGGTGTCGCCGGCATGCCGCGAGCGTCGATATAACCACGTGAGGCGACCGCCACCGGCCGCACCCGGAATAGCGTTCGATTGATCAACGTGCCAGTCCTGACCTGGTCCGGGACCACGATACCTACATCGAATCCCTCCTCGATCAGATCCACCGGACGGTGTAGCAGCGTCACGGACAATTTCACCTTGGGGTGATGTGCGCGATAACGCTGTAGCAAAGGAGTCAAACCAAACAATGAGAACGACGCGAAGGCCACGAGTTTGAGCGTGCCAGATGAGTCCGTGGCGCTGCGCGAAACGGCTGACTCCATGGCATCGAGTTGTTCGAGGGTTTGTCGGCAACCTTCCGCGTATGCCTGCCCGGCTTCGGTTAGAGCCAGGCTGCGCGTTGTCCGATTAACGAGGCGCGTGTTGAGATGCGACTCGAGTAGCGCGACATAACGCGTCACGACAGCATTGGATAACTCCAGACTGGCCGCAGCACGCCCGAATGAACCATTTTCCGCGACTTTCAAAAAGACGCGCATGGCCTGCAAATGGTTCATCGTCAGTTTTAGTCAAGCAGGAAAGGTGGCGCGATGCTTCGGGCCGGAGCCCCCGTGCGCCTCGTATTGCAAATACAGGAAAGGTGAATGGTAAAGACTGTCCGGCGGTGCGGGCGTGAGAACATTCCCAACTGCTCATAAGATACTTCCGAGTCGGAACTGTAGTGGCATGGCAACGCTTTTATTAGATAAGTAAAACTAACTATAAACCGGGATAAGACACGAGCCTTGATATTCAAGGCGCATAGCCTACCCGGCTCGCTGTTTTTGAATTATTCAAAAAGTCTTTTGTGTGAATGGCGTGATCGTCTCAAAAGTTGCCCACCTAAACTTCCCGCTGCAGATCAAACCGGTCTCCGGTCGAAGCCAAGGAAGTGACATCACGCGCCCTCGGACTGCAACAACGCAATCAATCAAAACGAGTCCGAAGGCTCGTTATCCACACGGTATTTAGGGAACAACATGAAAAAGACGCTGATTCTCACGGCTGTGGCCGCGAGCTTCGCAAGTGCGGCTTACGCACAAAGCAGTGTGACGTTGTATGGCGTCGTCGATGCAGGTTTTGCTTACGTGAACAATGAAGCCAGCGCAACGGGTTCGGCACATCACTCCGCGGTCTCGATGACGAGCGGCAATGTCGACGACAGCCGTTGGGGCCTGCGCGGTAAGGAAGACCTGGGCGGCGGTCTCGCCGCGGTCTTCACCCTGGAAAGCGGTTTCGACGTGGCCAATGGCCAGGCGGCTGCGAGCGGCCGCAGCTTCAACCGACAGGCTTTTGCCGGTCTGTCGAGCCCGTACGGCACGTTGACGCTGGGTCGACAATATGACTCCGTGGTCGATTATCTCGCCCCGTTGACGGCGGTCGGTAGCTGGGGCGGAACGTACTTCGCCCACCCTGGCGACAACGACAACGCTAACGCCTCGATGCGCATCAATAACTCTGTCAAGTTTCAGAGCGAGAACTATAACGGTCTGTCGTTTAGCGGCTTGTATGGCTTCTCGAATCAGGCAGGTGGTTTCGCGAACGACCGCGCATACAGCATGGGTGCAGGCTATGAAAACGGTGGCCTGAAACTGGCCGCCGGCTACCTGCAGGCGCAAGGGCTTGATCGGACCTCGAATGGTGCGATTCAGGACGGCGCACCGGATTTCGGCGCCGCGGGTACGACGCAGAAGCAGCGTACCTGGGGTGCAGGCGCCAACTACACATTCGGCCCGGCTGTGGTGGGCGCGGTGTTTACGCAAAGCCGGTTCCAGTTCGCAGTGGGCGATGGCTCGGTGCGCTTTAACAACTATGAAGTCAATGCGCGTTACAACCTGACGCCGGCGCTATCGCTGGGTGCCGCTTACACGTATACGCAAGCGCTGGTGCACTCAGTGGGCACGACTAACGCGTCGAGTCACTGGAACCAGTTCGGCCTGCAAAGCGACTATGCGCTGTCCAAGCGTACGGATTTGTACGCTGAGGGCGTCGCGTACGTTGGTGCACGCGGTAACGCAATCAGCACGCAAGTGTTCGGCACCGATGCACCGGCCTCGGGCAGGCAACAGGTGGTTGTGTCGACGGGTATTCGTCACCGCTTCTAAACCGCTTGCGTTTCGTCAGCGCGTTTATCTAGTAAAGGCACCGTTCGCGGTGCCTTTTTTATTGCCGCTGGCGGAACGCACATGTTGGTTCGGTTGAACGCAAAACGTCAGCGCGGATTTGCACTAGTATGTGGTGGCCCTGTCGGCAGCTTGCCGGCTGGTGTGGCGCTGCACAAAGTCTGGAGACAAAAGAATGATTGCGATTCGCGCGCTGAAGCGGGTTGTCGTGCTGTGGGTGCTTGCGTCAGGGCTCGCCTGCTCGGGGGCTGCGTTTGCCGATACGGTTGCGCTCAAGGCGGACCTCGAACCGTCAAGCGAGGTTCCTCCCCGTGTGAGTCACGGGCACGGCATGCTGAATGCCACATTCGACACGTCGACCAAGTCCTTGCAATGGACGATCACATACGAAGGTCTCGGCAGCGCCGCGACGGCTGCTCACTTTCACGGTCCAGCGCCAGTCGGGCAGAACGCTAAGGTGCAGATTCCCATTCAGAAGAGTGCGCTCTCGAGCCCGATCAGCGGATCGGCGCAATTGACGGAACAACAGGTGACGGACCTGATGTCCGGTCAGTGGTATTTCAATATCCACACCGTGCAGAACCCAATGGGTGAGATTCGCGGCCAGATCTTGCCCTCGAACTAGCTCTGCGCCAGATGAAACCACACGCGGAATAGATCGCGGAAAAGGCGGACGATGCTGTTGGGCGCCACCTGAGCTCTGTTGAATCTCACCTTTTTGCGCGGTACATCTATTTGAGATTAGAACGGATCCCCCACGGGCTCACCGGCAAACCCACTTACCATGGCAGTTGACCGTTCATTGAGGATGCCCCGATGAGTTGGCAAAGTGCCCTTGCGTGCTGGTTTCTGCGTCGGCAGTTTCGTCCGGCAACACTTAAGCCGGAGATCAATGTCGAGAAAGCGCGCGCCCTGACCGCGAAACGCGCGTGGTCCCCAAAAGTGCCGTATGGGTGGCGTTTGCGCGAGATGTACGGAACCGACGAGCCACTGCGCGGCGAATGGCTCGAGCCTGTAACTGCCACGTCCGGCTCAGTTGCGGACGCAATCCGTGCGCCCACCATTCTGTATTTGCACGGCGGCGGCTATTACTTTTGTTCGCCGAAATCCCACCGCGCGCTGGTGTTCGGACTTGCCACGCGTGCGAACGCTCCGACGTTCTCGCTCGACTATCGCCTTGCACCCGAGCATCGTTTTCCGGGCGCACTGGACGATGCGATGGCGGCGTATCGCCATCTGGTCGCGCGCGGCACGCCGCCGGAATCGATCGTGATCGCTGGCGATTCAGCTGGCGGCGGTCTTGCCCTCGCCACCCTCGTTGCGTTGCGTGACGCCGGTGATCCGCTACCTGCGGGCGGCGTGTTGTTCTCGCCGTGGACGGATCTGGCGGCCAGCGGCACCACGATTCGCAGTAACGATGGCGCCGACCCGATGTTCAGTGGCCCGGCAATCGGCCGGGCAGGGCGAGTGTATCTGGGCGATACGCCCGCGACACATCCCTACGCGTCGCCGGTCTACGCGGATTTGCGAGGCTTGCCGCCGCTTTTCATTCAGGCTGGCAGCACGGAAGTGCTACTTGACGATTCCCGACGTGTGGCAGACAACGCCCGCGCAGCGGGAGTGACCGTGGAACTGCAGGTCTGGCCGAAAATGCCGCACGTCTGGCAACTCTTCGCGCCATTCATTCCCGAAGCGCGACACGCGCTCGATGCCGCCGCTGGCTTCGTGCGCGAGGTGGCCGTCGCATCGGCCAGTCAGCCGTCCAGTGCGATGTCGATGGCCTGATAGGCTTCCTTGATGAGATCCGGTCCGTACTGCCGCTCCAGCCGCCGTACCGTGAAGTGACCGTGTGCGACCAGCTGGAAGTGGTCCATGAACACCGTGTTGACCATCGCGCCGAGCACCGCGCCAATTGCCGGAATCGACTTCGCGGCGATCTGCTCGCTGACCTGTACCGAAAAGCGCGATGCGATTGTGTTGAGCAGGCGCAGCAGAGCGGCTGATCCGTGGGCGGTAAAGCCTTTCGTGGCCATTTCGGAGGTCGCTTTCGACACTGCCTGCGCCAGGGCGCCGCGCATGATGAAGTAGCCATAGTCAGCGTCGTCGTCGGCTTTCGACGTGCCGCCCATGCCCAGGACCGTGAGGCACTGCAACTGTGTATCGATGGAAGACAGGTCTTCCCCCTCGCTACGGGCGATATCGCAGATGGACCGGAACATCAGCGTCGTCGTCACCGGCAATTCCACCGGCAGCGCAAACAGGCCGAACGCGCCGCCCGCGGCGCCGGTCGTCGCCACCGCGAATTTGTGGAGCAGATTGCTGGGCTTGTCGGGCGCCGCGAGCGGTGCAGTTGCTTCCGGGCGGCCGAGCGTGCGCAGGGCGATCTGCAGACACTTGCGTAGCGCGAGTTGCGTGGCGTCATTCACCTTTTCATTGGCGATGGCCGGAATCCGCGATAGCAGCTTCTCGAGCGGCGCGCCGACGATGCTGGCCAGTTTCATCGCCAGCGCGGGGCTTTCCAGCTCGTGTTTTGCGCGACGTAACGCGATCAGGTCCTCGGCGGACAAGCTCTGTTCGGCGAGCGATTGGGGCTCCATGTGCCTCCCTGGTTACAGGCGAATTCTTTAGTTAGTCGGGGCGGCGCGCTCGATTCTCACCGCCGGAGCGAGTTTAGAGCGCGGCAACGTGTTATGATTCAATATTGTTTGACGCGTCAACTGTTGCGCTATCAAAAAATGGCTGTCCATACTGCGGCCCACCATTCGAGTGGGCAAGTCCTACCGTTCCGCGAATCGCTGATGGCGATGCTCGGCGTCTCTTTCGTGACCATGCTGGTCGCGCTCGACCAGACGGTGGTCGGCACTGCGCTGCCCACCATCGTGGCCGAACTCAAAGGCTTCGAGCTATACGCCTGGGTTGCGACGTCCTATCTGCTCACCTCGGTCATCACCGTGCCGATCTTCGGGCGGCTGGGCGACTACTACGGCCGCAAACCATTTGTGATTGCGTCGATCGTGGTGTTTACGGCGGCGTCGGTGCTGTGCGGCATGGCCAACAGCATGTTGTTCCTCGTACTCGCGCGCGGCTTGCAGGGCATCGGCGGCGGCATGCTGGTGGGCACCGCGTTTGCCTGCATTCCCGATCTCTTTCCTGATTCTGTGGTGCGCTTGCGCTGGCAGGTGATGATGAGCTCCGCATTCGGCATCGCGAATGCGATCGGACCGTCGCTGGGCGGCTTCCTCACGCAATACTACGGCTGGCGTTCGGTGTTTTACGTGAATCTGCCGGTCGGCCTGTTGTCGCTCTTTTTCGTCTGGCGCTTCCTGCCGCATCTGCGGCACGTGGCGCATGAAGGCAAGATGCGGCTCGACTGGCCGGGCGCGTTGCTGATCGCCGTTGCGCTCGGCTGCCTGCAGTTGTTCGTGGAAATGCTGCCTAAACACGGCCTGTCGCTCTTGACCGGCGCTTTACTCGCCGTCAGCGTGCTGAGCGGGTATTTGCTGTGGAAATGGGAGAAGCGCTGCCCGACCGCCATTCTGCCGGTGGACATGTTCCGCAACCGCAGTCTCGCTGCGTTGTTCACGCTGGCAGTGTTGGGCGGCTTCTCCATGTTTTCGTTGTTGTTCTATGCGCCGCTGCTCTTCCAGGGCGGCTTCGGCATGTCGCCGAAAGAGGCGGGCCTCGTGATCACGCCGCTGGTGGTATTCATCACCTTTGGCAGTATCGTCAATGGTCGGATCGTCTCGCGGGTGCGCAATCCCAATCTGATGCTGTATATCGGCTTTGCGCTTTTCGCCCTGTCGTGCCTTGGCGTCGTGGTGGCTACGCGAGCCATGCCGCAATGGCTGTTGATGACGTTCATGGTGCTGGGCGGTCTGGGCCTCGGCTTTGTGATGCCGAACCTGACCATCTTCGCGCAGCAAACCGCCGGCCGCGAACATCTGGGCATCGCCACTGCGTTGCTACAGTCGTTGCGCATGATTGGCGGGATGATCGGCACCGCGCTAACGGGTACGCTTGTCACGCACATGTATGCGAGCGGCGTGCGCAGCGCGCTCGAGAACGATCAGGCCATGCACTGGTTCGGCGATATGGGCGATCCGCAGATCCTGATCAACCGCGATGCGCAATCCACCTTGCTGGGCCAGTTGGCCCACGCCGGACACAACGGCGCTGTGCTGCTGGAAGCAGCGCGCGAAGCGCTGGTGGCGGCAATCCATCTCGGTATCGCGATGGCGGCCGTGATTGCCGTCGTGTCGATCTGGCAGAGCCGGCGCGTGCCGCCTATCAAACTCCGCCGTCAGGTTGAGCCGACCATTCTGGCGGACTGACTCCGAACTCCCGCATCATCGGTACATCATGGAACAACAGGACCGGGTCGCCATCGTGCATCAATTTGGCCGCACCTATCGGGCGTTCATGTCGGCGTTCGAGGCGCAGGTGGGACACCCATTACCGCGCTGGCGCGTGATGCTGGAGCTGCACGAACAGGGCGGCGCGTCGTCGCAAAAGCGTCTCGTCGAGCGTCTGAAGGTGGACCCAGGCGCGTTGACGCGACAGCTAAAGGCGCTGGACGTGCTTGGCTGGATTTCGCGCAGGATGGACGAGCGCGACAACCGCGTGACCAATGTGCAATTGACCGAAACCGGAAAGGCCATGATCGAAGCGGCCCTGCCGCGCCGCAACGCCTTTCTGCACGACACGATGGCGGCCTTGCCGGACGATGCGCTGGCCGCGCTGTCGGGTGCGTTGAAGATGCTAGAGGTGCGGATCAGCGAAGTGGTATCCGCCGGGGCAGAACAGGAACAGGGCGCGACCGGACGTTAAGCGGCGCGCGTTTCGCCGCTTAACGCATTCAGTCACGAATCACAGCGTTCTCAGAAGAACGTTTCAATCACTTCCGTTACCTGATACGCCGTATCGACCACCAGCAACTGGCGCCACTTGTCGAAAGTCAGGCAAGGGTGCGAGATGTCGAACGCGATCATGTCGCCTACCTTCAGATTGGCGCCGGCGGGTATGCGCAGATACGCGTGCTGATCCATCATGCCGAAGATTTCCCAACCTTCGCTCGCGGCGATCTCGCGCGGCGCTGTGTCACCCGGACGGTAATGGCGGGCGGGTTCGGGCATACCGGCGTCGAAGGCGGAATCACGTTTGCCCAGACCGATGATGGCGCGATCCGGCTCAGGGATAGACTGCACGTACGCCCACAGTTGCAGAGCGGGCAGCAGGCCTTCGCCCATCTTCCGCGCCACCGGATTGCGGGCGAAGATATCCGTTTGCGCCTTGCGATAGACGCCAACGTCGTGAGTCAGATAGCAGCCGGGACGCAACACCACCTCGACCTTGCCTTCTGCCGACAGCTTGGCGAATTCTTCCGCCACCACGTCGTACCACGCTGAGCCTGCGCCCGACAGGATAGCCGGCTGGCGCGCGAAACGCCCTTCGTCGACGAGCGCGCGCGTGACCGCGACGGCGCTTTGCAGAAACTCGCGCACTTCGTGCTCTTCCTTGAGCACGCCTTCATACAGTTCGACGCCCGCCAGCTTCAACGAATCTGGATGGCGTGCGATCGCGTCGAGCACCGCGTTGCGCTGCGCCTCGTCGCGCACGCCGGTACGGCCGCCCGGCACGCCGAGTTCAAGCAAAACGTTCAGCGACTTGCGCACCGAGCCGAAGAACGTCCCGAGTTGCTCGACGCCTTCCACCGAATCCACCAGGCAGAAAAACTCGAACTCGGGATCGCTCAGCATTTCGGCGATCATCATCATGTTGTGACGGCCGATCAGTTGATTGGCCATCAGGATGCGCGACACGCCCCCGTGATAAGCCGCTCGCACCTGATGCGCGGTGGCGAGCGTAATGCCCCACGCGCCGGTTTCCAACTGACGGCGGAACAGTTGCGGCGCCATGGTGGTCTTGCCGTGCGGGGCGAGCTTGACGCCGTATTGCGCGACAAATTCCTGCATCCATTTCAGATTGTGCTCGATGCGGTCCGCGTACAGTACGGCGGCCGGCAAGCTGATGTCTTCGTTCAGCAGATTCCATTCAAGACGCGCGGCATCCTTGAGCTGAATGCTGGTGCCGGGAACGTTTCCCAAGCCCTTGCTATAAGGATCAATTGTTGCGCCCTGATAGTTTGTAACTTTCATTTACCCTGCTCCATCGTCCAGATAAATTGCACCGAAGTTGACTTTCCCATGTTACCGAAAGTAGGATGTTTCCTGAAATGTTATTTAGTACCGCGGCATCTGTGCCAGCCGGTACAAGCTGCTGCGCGACCGTGCGCAACAGTTCTGGGCTTGCCCCGTTTGTTTTTGCTTCGTCCGCCTTGCTCCGTCATCACGGTCCTTCATGAACTCCAGCGCAGAACCGCTAACCTTCGATATTGTCGCTCGCATTGCCGAATGCGCGCCGGAGTTGCGTTCGGCTGAACGGAAGGTGGCCGCGCTGATACTTGACGATCTGACCGGCGCCTCACGGGCCAGCATCGGGGCACTCGCGCAGCAGGCCGGAGTGAGCGTCGCGACGGTGACACGCTTCGCCAAAGCGGTGGGTTGCCGCGACGTGCGCGAACTGAAGCTGCGGCTCGCCCAGGCGGCGGCGGTGGGACAGCGCTTCCTGTCGAGCGGCGCGTCGGGGGATGTCCCCGAACCGCTCGCTACCCGAGTGTTCGACGAAGTGCAGACTGCGCTTACCCATAACCACCAGTTGTTGCGCCAGGCACCGGTCGCGCAAGCCGCCGCGGCCTTGCGTGAAGCGCGCATGATCTATGTGTTCGGCATGGGCGGCGGTTCGACTGCGCTGGCTGACGAGATGCGGTTTCGGCTGGTGCGCCTTGGCCGCCCCGTGGCGACCTACCAGGACGGTTTATTGCAGCGGATGGTGGCAAGCACGGTGTCGCGCGACTGCGTGGTGATCGCGCTGTCGACGACCGGGCGTGTGCCGGAAGTGGTGGAGAATTGCCGTATCGCCCGAAGCTATGGCGCGCGGTTGATTACGTTGACCGCGCCGGCCTCGCCACTGGCAAAACTGGCAGACTGGGTGATCCCGATTGTCGCCTTCGAAACCGATTTTATTTACAAACCATCGTCATCACGCTACGCGATGATGATGGCGCTCGACGTCCTTGTCACCGAACTGGCTGTCAGCCAGGGCGATGAGAGCCGCGAGTTGCTGCGCCGCATGAAGCACGCCCTCGACGCGCACCGCGGCGGCGGCGACCGACAACCGCTAGGAGACTGATCCATGCATTCGCATCCTGAAGCCGCCGACACGCTGATCATCGACGCGCAACTGTATGACGGTACGGGCGCGCCGCCGGTCGAACGGGACGTGGCAGTGCGCGACGGACGGATTGTCGCGATCGGCAACCTGTCGAACTGGCTGGCCGAAGAGGTGATCGAAGCGAACGGACGTGCGCTGGCGCCGGGTTTCATTGACGTCCACACGCACGACGACACTCACGTGATCCGCTCGCCGCAGATGTTGCCGAAGATCAGCCAGGGCGTGACGACGGTGATCGTCGGCAACTGCGGGATCAGCGCGTCTCCGGTGGCCTTGAAAGGCGATCCGCCTGACCCGATGAATCTGCTGGGCGAGCGCGACGCGTTCAACTATCCGACCTTTGCCGCGTATGTCGAGGCGGTGAATGCGGCGCGTCCGGCGGTGAACGTTGGCGCGCTGATCGGGCATACGGCGCTACGTAACAACCAGATGGACCGGCTGGATCGCGCGGCGACAGCGCAGGAAATCGAAGGGATGCGCGCGCAACTCCAGGAGGCGTTGCAGAACGGGGCGCTGGGCCTGAGTTCGGGACTCGCGTACGGTTCCGCGTTCGCCGCGCCGACCGAAGAAGTGATGGCGTTGGCTGAGCCGCTCGCGGCGGCCGGCGCGTTGTACACGACGCATATGCGTACCGAGTTCGACGCGATTCTCGACGCCATGGACGAAGCCTACCGGGTGGGACGCCATGCGTGCGTGCCGGTGGTGATCTCGCATCTGAAGTGTGCGGGACCGTCGAACTGGGGGCGCAGTATTGAGGTGTTGAAGTCGCTCGATGGCGCGCGCCATATGCAGCCGATCGGCTGCGACTGCTATCCGTACAATCGCAGTTCGTCAACACTCGACCTGAAGCAGGTGACAGGCGATATCGACATCACCGTTACCTGGTCGGAGCCGCATCCGGAGATGGCGGGCAAACTCGTCAAGGAGATTGCCGCGGAGTGGGGCGTGACGCAGCAGGAGGCGGGCAAACGCTTGCAACCGGCGGGCGCCGTGTACCACAACATGTCCGAGGAGGACGTGCGGCGGATCTTGTCGCATCCGGCGACGATGGTGGGTTCAGATGGACTGCCGAACGACCCGTTGCCCCATCCTCGACTGTGGGGCGCGTTTCCGCGCGTGTTGGGACATTACGTGCGAGATTCGGCGCTGCTGCCCCTGGAGGAAGCGATCCGCAAGATGACGAGCCTCTCGGCGCGGCGTTTTGGTTTGGCGCAGCGTGGCGAGGCGCATATCGGGTATCACGCGGATCTGGTGTTGTTCGACCCGGCGCGCGTACGGGACGCGGCGACGTTTGAGAAACCGCAACAGCCAGCGGATGGCATTGACGCGGTGTGGGTCAATGGCGTGCTGACGTATCGCGACGGTCAGCCGACCGGCGATCGGGCAGGGCATTTTGTGGCGCGTGGTGCGGCATCGAGGGTGGATGCGCAGGGCGCGTTTTAAGGGTTTGTTTTTTGCGGGCTAATTGACGTGGTGCGCTTTGGTTTTGGCTTGGCGTGCTGCTGGATCTTATGAGGAGTGTGTTGTGATGAAGCGATATGGCGTGGAAGGTGGCAAGGGCACGGGCGGTCAACATATGCCGTTTTCGCGGGCGGTTGAAGCGGATGGATGGCTGTATGTGTCCGGTCAGACGCCGATGGAAAATGGCGAAGTGATCAATGGCGGGATCGTGGAGCAGTCGCACAAGGCGATTCAGAATGTTTTCGCGATTCTGAAGGAAGCCGGGTACGGGGCTGAGCATGTCGTTCGATGCGGTGTCTGGCTTGACGACGCGCGGGATTTTGCGTCGTTTAATAAGGTGTTTCGGGAGTATTTTGGCGAGAATCCGCCTGCTAGGGCTTGTGTGGTTTCATCCATGGTGATTGACTGCAAGGTTGAGGTTGATTGCGTTGCTTATAAGGCGCCTTCGGCTTAAGGGTTGATTTTTTGCCTTTGGCGGTGGGTTTTGCAGGCAAAACACCACCGCCCGAGGCAAACAACGTTTACTGCCGCGCGAGGCGCATATTATCCGGCATCGGCAAGTTGTAATTCGTGCGGAACGGATTGATGTCCAGCCCGCCGCGCCGCGTGTAGCGAGCATAAACCGCGAGCTTGAGCGGCTTGCAGGCCTTCAGCACGTCGACAAAAATACGCTCGACACACTGCTCATGAAAGCCAGTGTGATTCCGATACGAGATGATGTAGCGCAGCAAACCCGCGTGATCGATTTGCGGGCCGACATAATGAATCTGCACGCTCCCCCAATCAGGTTGCCCGGTTACCGGACAATTTGACTTCAGCAAGTTGGAAACTAGCGTTTCTTCGACTGGGGCTTCATCCAGCGCCGCTTTCAGCAAAGACGCGTCCGGCAGATAAACATCGGTATCCAGATCCAACCGGTCCAGCGACAGGCCTTCAAATTCTTCCATCTGCAATTTGCCGAACTCGTACGGCGCAGCCAGATGAACGGACACGGTCACGCCGCAAGAGGCGGACACATCGCGCCTGATTGTGTCGCGGACAACGTCCATCGACTCAAAAGCGGTCTGCGCGAAGGACCCCAGATAAAGCTTGAATGACTTCGACTCGACGATATTCGGCGAATCAGCCGGCACAAAAAACGTAGCCACCGCAATCTGCGGTTTGCCGCGCGTATTCAGCCACGACAGTTCGTAAGCATTCCAGATATCCGTGCCGAAAAACGGCAACTGCGCGCCAATGCCAATCGCCTCGCGCGCGGCCTTGCGCGCGATCGGAAAGAGCAGCGTCGCGTCGTACTGTTCGGTGTAAGTGGCAGGTTTGCCTAGCGGTGATTGTTCGGGTGTCATGATGCGTTCACGATGCCACTCAGCACGTGCCCCGTCGCCGTCACGACGCGGGCCGATTCGCAGTGGCCAATTTGATCGTCGAAGAAAAAGTCCGGCTCGAACTCGCGCAAAAATGCGCCCTTGTCGAGACCGCCAAGGAACATCGCTTCGTCGATTTCGATGTTCCATGCCATCAGCGTACGGATTGCCCGCTCGTGCGCCGGCGCCGATCGCGCCGTCACCAGCGCCGTGCGAATTCGCATCGGCGCGGCCTGGGTCGGCGCCGCTTCGTCTGCGAGTTTTTGCAGACGGTGCAGCGCTTCGAGCAACGGCTTGAGCGGCCCGTCGGCTAACGGCAGATCCTTGTTGTGGATCTCATGGCCAACAAACGCTCGCAATCCGTCCTTCTGAAATATCTGTTCGGCCTCGTCGGAAAACAGCACCGCGTCGCCGTCGAAAGCAATGCGGATTTCGTCCGGATACTTGCTCGCCATTTTCGCCGATTCCGGCAATACGCGTGCAGCCGGGAATCCGGCAGCCAGTGCGTCACGCACGTCGTCCTGGTTGGCGGACAGAAACAGCGATGCATTCAGCGGCTTCAGGTACGAAAACGGTGGCCGTCCGCGCGTGAACACGCCACGCTCGATTGACAGCCCATGCTCGCGGCACGAATGAAACGCGCGCAGTCCGCTAATCGGGTCGCTGCGCGACAAGATCACCACTTCGACACGATGTGCGCCCGCATTCAACGCCAGCAGCTTGCGGATCAGCGGAAACGCCACGCCCGGCTTGGCGGGCACGCTTAGTCGCTCGCGCTGGAGCGTCTCGTAGGCGAGCAGGTCGCCGTCCTCGTAGACGCGGCTCTCCTCCTCGAAGTCGAACAGCGCACGCGACGAGATCGCCACCACGAGTTTGTCCTGAAGCGAAAAAGCCATCTGTTCGGTCCGGATGGTTTACGCGAGAAACAGCCGGTACACCGGGTTGCTGGTCTCTTCCCAGTACGGATAGCCGAGCGTCGCGAGGAAGCGCTCAAACTCGCTGTTTTCCGTGCCCGGCACCTGAATACCAACGAGGATCGAGCTGTAATCCGCACCCTGATTGCGGTAATGGAACAGGCTGATATTCCAGTTCGGCGCCATCGTCGACAGGAACTTCATGAGCGCGCCCGGCCGCTCCGGAAATTCAAAGCGGAACAGGCGTTCGTCATGCGCGAGCGGCGAGCGGCCGCCCACCATGTAACGGATGTGCTGCTTCGACAGTTCGTCGGCTGTCAGGTCCACTGTGGCAAAGCCGTGTGCCTCGAAGGCGCCGGCAATCTGGGCCGACTCGCTGCGGTTCCTGATCTGCACGCCCACGAAGATGTGCGCCGAACTCGCGTCCGCGATCCGGTAGTTGAATTCGGTGACGCTGCGCGTACCGACCAGTTCGCAAAAGCGTTTGAAACTGCCGCGCTCTTCGGGAATAGTCACCGCGAAAACGGCTTCGCGCGATTCGCCGACCTCGGCGCGTTCAGCAACGAAACGCATGCGGTCGAAATTCATGTTTGCGCCGGAGGTGACCGCGATCAGCGTCTGATTCTCGATGCCTTCGCGCTCCGCATACTGCTTCGCCCCCGCCACCGCCAACGAGCCGGCGGGTTCAAGCACGCTGCGAGTGTCCTGGAAAACATCCTTGATGGCGGCGCACAGTGCGTCGGTGTTGACGATCAGCACGTCGTCGAGATACTCGCGGCACAGGCGGAAGGTTTCCTCGCCAACCAGCTTCACGGCGGTACCGTCAGAGAAGAGACCCACTTCGTTCAGCGTGACGCGCTCACCGGCTTTCAGCGACTGCGCCATCGCGCAGGAATCGTCGGTCTGCACGCCGATCACCTTGATCTCCGGGCGCACCGACTTGACATATGCGGCAACCCCGGCGGCGAGCCCACCGCCGCCAATCGGCACGAAGATCGCGTGGATCGGCCCCTGGTGCTGGCTCAGGATTTCCATGGCGACCGTGCCTTGGCCCGCGATGACATACGGGTCGTCAAACGGGTGCACGAATGTCAGGCCTCGCTCTTCCTGCAGTTTGGCCGCGTATGTATATGCGTCGCTGTACGATTCACCCACCTGCACCACTTCGACCGTCGGACCACCGTGCGCCCGCACCGCATCCACCTTCACCTGCGGGGTCGTCACCGGCACCACGATAATCGCCTTCACACCCATGCGCGCCGCCGACAGCGCGACGCCCTGCGCGTGATTGCCCGCCGAGGCAGTAATCACGCCGCGCTCCAGCGCTTCGGCCGGAATGTGCGCCATCTTGTTGTACGCGCCGCGCACCTTGAACGAGAACACCGGCTGGTTGTCTTCGCGCTTCAGGTAAATCGGATTGCGCAGCCGTGCCGACAGGTTCGGCGCATGTTCGAGCTCGGTCTCGCGGGCGACGTCGTAGACGCGCGCGGTGAGGGTTTTCTTCAGGTAGTCGTGGGAAGCCATGCGGGTGGCGCGGTGCGCTTTGTGAGACGGGAAAGGACAATGATAGCGCCAACGGCCCGCGCTCTGGACTCTACCGAACGGCCAACGTTCCGGGAGGGCGCCCGCCCGACCGTTCGGTCGAACAATTTCGGACTCACCGTTTGGAACATATTGCCCCTGCTGGCCGTGTGGAAACCCCGCCGCAAGGGGTTTCGGGCGTCAACGCGCGGGCTGATCCTGCGGTAGAATCCGATTTTGGAACAAGGATCGGAAGATGCACTGGCAGCCTCGGATCGCCCATTTGATGCCCGTCCCGCGTGAGTCCCGTCCCGCGGCGCAGAGGCACATCTGTTGCGCGCGATCGTGTAGTTGCATCTGAGCGCCGCGAAGCGGCCGGCGTGTGTCGCCCGTCGGCAGAGCTTCGCCCAATTAGAAGATTTCCAGAATTGCGCCCCACGCGCATCGTCAGCTAGCGCCTCCCCAATCTTCAATCCACGAGCGCGCTAACCTGACCTACCGAGTCGTCCAAACATGAACGCACCTCAAGTTTTTGATCCGCACGGAGCCGCCGCTGCGGTGGCCGCCGACCCTGAAGCGCGCCTGCGCGAGATTCCCTATAACTACACGTCGTTCTCCGACCGCGAAATCGTCATTCGTCTGCTGGGTAAGGAAGCGTGGGACGTACTGGCCGAGTTGCGTGCCGAACGCCGGACCGGCCGCTCGGCACGTATGCTGTACGAAGTGCTCGGCGATATCTGGGTAGTGCGCCGCAATCCTTATCTGCAGGACGATCTGCTTGATAACCCGAAACGTCGCGTGCTGCTGATCGAAGCGCTGCATCACCGCCTCTCCGAGATCGAGAAGCGCCGCCGCGCCGACCTTGGCGAACATGGCGACGATGCCGGAGTGGAACGTGCGGCGCGGGTCGAAACGCTGGTTCTTGCTGCGCGCCGCGCCGTAGACGACTTTGCCAATGAGTTCGACAAGACCGCGGAGTTGCGCCGCCGCTCCACCAAGGTGCTGGGTCGCGTCACGCAGAAGGACAACATCAAGTTCGACGGCCTGTCGCGCGTCTCCCACGTAACCGATGCGACGGACTGGCGCGTCGAGTACCCGTTTGTCGTGCTGACGCCGGACTCTGAGGCGGAAATCGCGGGCATGATCAAGGCCTGCTTCGAACTCGGTCTGACGGTGATCCCGCGTGGGGGCGGTACGGGCTATACCGGCGGTGCAGTGCCGCTCACGCCGTTTTCCGCTGTCATCAACACGGAAAAGCTCGAACAGCTCGGCGCGGTTGAACTGACCGAACTACCTGGCGTGTCGCGCAAGGTGGCGACGATTTTCTCTGGGGCGGGCGTGGTAACGCGCCGTGTGACGGAAGCCGCCGAACAGGCCGGCTATGTGTTCGCGGTCGACCCGACTTCGCTCGATGCGTCCTGCGTGGGCGGCAACGTTGCGATGAACGCGGGCGGCAAAAAGGCGGTGCTGTGGGGCACGGCGCTCGACAACCTCGCCTGGTGGCGCATGGTCGATCCGGAAGGCAACTGGCTCGAAGTTACGCGTCTCGAGCACAACATGGGCAAGATCCATGATGTCGAGATGGCGCGTTTCGAACTGAAGTGGTTCGATGGCGAATATGCGCCCGGTGAAAAGCTGCTGCGCACCGAGTCGCTCGACATCAAGGGCCGCGTGTTCCGCAAGGAAGGTCTCGGCAAGGACGTCACGGATAAATTCCTCGCCGGCCTTCCTGGCATCCAGAAGGAAGGCTGCGACGGTCTGATCACGTCGGCGCGCTGGGTATTGCACAAGATGCCCGCTCACACGCGCACCGTCTGCCTTGAATTCTTTGGCCAGGCGCGCGATGCGATTCCGAGCATCGTCGAAATCAAGGACTACCTGTTCGAAACGTCGAAGCAGGGTGGCGCGATTCTCGCCGGTCTCGAACACCTCGACGAACGCTATCTGCGCGCGGTAGGTTACGCGACCAAGAGCAAGCGCAACGCGTTTCCGAAGATGGTGCTGATCGGCGATATCGTCGGGGACAACGCCGATGCGGTCGCGCAAGCGACCTCGGAAGTCGTGCGCATGGCCAACGGCAAGAGCGGCGAAGGTTTCGTCGCGGTGAACGCCGAAGCGCGCAAGCGCTTCTGGCTGGACCGCAGCCGCACGGCCGCTATCGCAAAGCACACCAATGCGTTCAAGATCAACGAAGACGTGGTGATCCCGCTGAACCGGATGGGTGAATACACCGACGGCATCGAGCGCATCAACATCGAACTGTCGATCAAGAACAAGCTGCAACTGGTGGACGCGCTCGAAACGTTCTTCAAGGGTGGCAAGCTGCCGCTCGGCAAGAGCGACGACGCCAACGAAATCCCGAGCGCCGAATTGCTGGAGGATCGTGTGCAGCAAGCGCTCGATCTGCTCAAGCGGGTGCGTGCGCGCTGGGAGTTCCTGCGCGACAAGCTTGATCTGTCCTTGCGTGAAGGCCAGCACTATCTGGTTCAACTGGGCTACGAAGGGCTCGCAGAGAAGTTCGCGGACCGTGCCGACATGCAACCTGACGCAACGGTCTTCCACATCACGCAGGACCGTACGGTGCGTGTGTCGTGGAAGCAGGAAATCCGCGCTGAACTACGCCAGATCTTCAACGGCGGCGAGTTCAAGCCGATCCTCGACGAAGCCCAGGCCATCCATAAGCAGGTGTTGCGCGGGCGCGTGTTCGTCGCGCTGCACATGCACGCGGGTGACGGTAACGTTCACACGAACATCCCCGTTAACTCCGATAACTACGAGATGCTGCAGGACGCCCACACGGCGGTCGCACGCATCATGAAGCTGGCGCGTTCGCTGGATGGGGTGATCTCCGGCGAGCACGGCATCGGCATTACCAAGCTGGAATTCCTCACCGACGCCGAGCTCAGCGATTTTCGCCAGTACAAGCAGCGCGTCGATCCGCATGGCCGTTTCAACGCGGGCAAGCTGCTCGAAGGCGCGGATCTGCGCAACGCCTACACGCCTAGCTTCGGGCTGATGGGCTATGAATCGCTGATCATGCAGCAGTCAGACATCGGCGCGATCTCCGAATCCATCAAGGACTGTTTGCGCTGCGGCAAATGCAAGCCGGTGTGCGCCACACACGTGCCGCGCGCCAACCTGCTGTACAGCCCGCGAAACAAGATTCTCGCCACGTCCTTGCTGGTCGAAGCGTTCCTGTACGAAGAGCAGACGCGCCGCGGCGTGTCGATCAAGCATTGGGACGAGTTCAACGACGTCGCCGATCACTGCACGGTCTGTCACAAGTGCGTGACGCCGTGTCCGGTGAAGATCGACTTCGGCGATGTGACGATGAACATGCGCAACCTGCTGCGCAAGATGGGCAAGAAGAAATTCAACGCGGGCAACGCGGCCGGCATGTTCTTCCTCAACGCCACCAATCCGCAGACCATTAACATCGCGCGAACCGCGATGATGGGCGTCGGCTACAAGGCGCAGCGGCTTGGCAACGACGTGCTGAAGAAGTTCACGAAGAAGCAGACGGCGCATCCGCCGGCTACTGTCGGCAAGCCGAAGATGGTCGAGCAGGTGATCCACTTCATGAACAAGAAGATGCCGGGCAACCTGCCGAAGAAGACGGCGCGCGCGTTGCTGGACATCGAAGACAACAAGATCGTGCCGATCATCCGCAATCCGAAGACCACCACGGTGGATACGGAAGCGGTGTTCTACTTCCCGGGCTGCGGTTCCGAACGTCTGTTCTCGCAGGTGGGGCTGGCGACGCAGGCCATGCTGTGGGAGGCGGGCGTGCAAACCGTGCTGCCGCCGGGCTACCTGTGCTGCGGATATCCGCAGCGGGGTTCGGGCCAGTTCGACAAGGCCGAGAAGATCGTCACGGATAACCGCGTGCTGTTCCACCGCGTCGCCAACACGCTGAACTACCTCGACATCAAGACCGTGGTGGTGTCGTGCGGCACGTGTTACGACCAGCTCGCCGGCTACGAATTCGAGAAGATTTTCCCGGGCTGCCGGATCATCGACATTCACGAGTTCCTGCTCGAGAAGGGCATGAAGCTCGACGGCGTCAATGGCATGCGTTACATGTACCACGACCCATGTCACACACCGATCAAGACGATGGACCCGGTCAAGCTGGTCAATGAGTTGATGGGCTCGGAGAAGGACGGCTACAAGATCGAGAAGAACGATCGTTGCTGTGGCGAATCCGGCACACTTGCGGTCACCCGTCCGGACATTTCGACGCAGGTGCGTTTCCGTAAGGAAGAGGAAATCCGCAAGGGCGCGGCCAAACTGCGGGGCATTCCGCTGGTGGGCGAAGCTGGCGCCGACGGCATCAATCCGGCCAACGCCTCTGCGGGTTCGGTCGCTTCGCCGGAGGGCTCAGTGCTTAAGGCGGGTTACGGCCCGGCGCCGAACGGCGCCACTAACGTCAAGATCCTGACGAGCTGCCCATCTTGCCTGCAGGGCCTGTCGCGCTACAACGAGGACGCGAATATCGAGGCGGATTACATCGTCGTCGAAATGGCGCGTCACGTGCTGGGTGAAGACTGGATGGCGGACTACGTCCAGCGTGCCAATAATGGCGGAATCGAGCGCGTGCTGGTTTAATGGTACGACTGACTGTTTTCGCTTGAGGACTACGATGGAATGCGTATTTTGCCGTGAAGATGGCGGCGATGTGCTCTGGCAAGACGACGCGTTGCGTGTCGTTCTTGCCGATGAACACGATTACCCCGGCTTTTGCCGGGTGATCTGGAACAGGCACATTGCTGAATTCTCCGACCTCGGCGATGCCGAGCGGGATCGCGTGATGCGCGTGGTGTACGCGGTCGAGCGTGCGATGCGGCGCATCTTGCAACCGGTCAAGGTGAACCTGGCGAGCCTCGGCAACCAGGTGCCGCATGTGCACTGGCATGTGATTCCGCGTTTTTCGAACGACGCCCATTTTCCGCTGCCGGTATGGGCGCCGCGTCAGCGTACGGTGTCGGAAGCGTTGCTTTCGTCGCGGCGCGCGCAGGCGACATTGCTGCGCGATGCGGTGCGCCACGAAATCGAACAGGCGCTTGCCTGAGCGTGTCCCCAAACCTGAGGTCAACATGAGTGGACTGACTCGCGATACACCGGTGCCGACCGGCGTCGTGGTGCATGCCAAGTCACGCGTACTCGAATTACAGTACGCAAATGGCGAAGCGTTTCGCTTACCGTTCGAATTGCTGCGCGTTTATTCGCCGTCAGCAGAAGTGCGCGGGCACGGGCCGGGGCAGGAGACGCTGCAGACCGGCAAACGGGAAGTGACGATCACCGCGGTAGAGGGCGTCGGCAATTACGCGCTCCAGCCCACCTTTTCCGATGGCCACTCCACCGGCCTCTATTCATGGGATCTGCTGTACGACATCGCGACCCGCCAGGATGAACTCTGGCGCGAGTATCTCGACAAACTTGCAGCGGCAGGCGTCGATCGCGACGCGCCGATGGTCGCAACGAGTGCTGCGCACGGTCACTGTCACTGATACGATTCGGCCTGACTGCCGTGTGATGCGGCGCAACATTCCAGAATACGCGAAAGGACGAACGCGATGAGCAAAACCCACTTCGGCTTTCAGACGGTCGACGAACAGGACAAAGCGCAGAAGGTGGCGGGCGTGTTTCATTCCGTCGCCGCCAACTACGACCTGATGAACGACCTGATGTCGGGCGGGTTGCACCGGGCCTGGAAGATTTTTACGATCGCGCAGGCGAACGTGCGGCCGGGCTACAAGGTGCTGGATATCGCGGGCGGCACGGGCGACCTTTCGAAGGAATTTGCAAAGAAGGCGGGTCCGACCGGCGAAGTCTGGCATACGGACATCAACGAATCGATGCTGCGCGTGGGCCGCGACCGGCTGCTCGACAAAGGCATCATCACTCCGGCGCTGCTCTGCGACGCGGAGAAAATTCCCTTTCCGGACAACTACTTCGACGTGGTGACGGTGGCTTTCGGGTTGCGCAACATGACCCACAAGGACGTCGCACTGGCGGAAATGCGGCGCGTGCTGAAACCGGCTGGGCGGCTGCTGGTGCTGGAGTTCTCGAAGGTATGGGACCCGCTCAAGAAAGTTTACGACGTGTATTCGTTCAAGGTGCTACCTTGGCTGGGTGATCGCTTCGCGAAGGACGCCGAAAGCTACCGCTACCTCGCGGAATCGATCCGGATGCACCCGGACCAGGAAACTTTAAAAACGATGATGGAACAAGCTGGCCTCGACGGCGTCAAATATTACAATTTGTCAGCTGGTGTGGTAGCTTTACACGTGGGGACCAAATACTAGGGTTCCTAACCCATCGTTTTTAAAGGAATATTTCATCATGTCCGATTCGCGTTTGTTATCTTCCCGTAAGAATTCGGGATCTTTGGCACGGAGAATCGGACTGGCGGCGATGGTCGGTCTGGTCATGTTCGCGACCGTCGCTTCGCTCGACGCCGAGGCGCGTCGCATGGGCGGTGGCCGCAGCCTCGGTCGCCAGCAGCAGTCCACCACCATGCAGCGTCAGACCACACCGCCGGCGCAACCCGCTCAACCTACCCAGCAGTCCGCACAGGCCGCTCAGGCACAACGGGCGCAGCCGGCGCAAACACCGGCCGCAGCGCCTAACCGCTCGCGCTGGCTTGGGCCGATTGCCGGCCTGGCTGCGGGTCTTGGTATTGCGGCGCTGCTGTCGCACTTCGGTCTGGGTGAGGCGTTTGCCGGCGCCATGGCCAACATGCTGGTGATCGCGGCAATTGCGATGCTGGCCATCTGGCTAATCCGCCGTTTCATGGCCCGCAAGCGCGACGCTGCAACTCCGGCGTATGCGGGTAGTGCGCCGGGGCTGAATGCAGGGCGCAGCGGCTACGCTCAGGAGCCCAGCTTCACGACAACGCCTCAGCCAGACTCGAATCTCTCACCGCAAGCCGACGCATCGGCCTTTGCTCCGTTGGCCTTTCAGCCGGCGCCTGCAGTACCGGCCAATTTCGATTCGGAAGCCTTTATCCGCAACGCCAAGGTGTATTTCGTGCGCCTGCAGGCAGCGTGGGACGTAGGCAATGTCGAGGACATCCGCGAATTCACGACGCCTGAGATGTTCGCCGAAATGAAGATTGACCTCGATGCGCGCGGTGCCGAGCAAAACCTGACCGACGTCGTCCAGTTGAACGCCGAGTTGCTTGGCGTCGAAGACCGCGGCATCGAGTATTTCGCCAGCGTGCGCTTCTCCGGCCTGATCCGCGAGACGGCGGGCGCAACGGCCGAACCGTTCGTGGAAATCTGGAACCTGTCGAAGTCGAGCCGTGCCGGCGAAGGCTGGCTGCTCGCGGGCATCCAGCAGGTCGGTGAGGCGGCAAGCGCCCACTGACCTCACGTATCGCGCAATGGCCGTTCGGCAGAGGCAAGCCGGAAGCGAACGGACGTTACAATAGGAACCCGCGCGGGCACATCGCCTGCGCGGGTTTTTTCTTGCCACTCTCAATGACCCTCGCCGCCAAGCCCTTCGCTGCTGCCGTCAATCACCTGCTCGCCCGCGAATTGTGGGCACGCGAGCGTCTCGCCCCCTACGCCGGCAAGACCGCCCGTTTATCCTGTCCGCCTGTCACGCTGATTCTGCTGGTTCAGCCGGATGGCTATCTGGCGGCCGTCGATGAAGCCCAGGCGCATGAGTTCGACGTCACCATCTCGGTGCCCTCCGACGCGCTGCCGGCCTTTGTCCAAGGTGGTCAAGGGGCGGTGATGAAGCACGTGAAGATCGAAGGCGACGCGGAGTTTGCTACGGCCATCGCCAAGCTCGCCGAGCATCTGCGCTGGGAGCCCGAGGAAGATATTGCGCGCTTCATTGGCGACGGTCCGGCCTGGCGAGTGGCGACGCTTGCGCGCTCGGTCGGCGAGCACGCGCGCCGCACCGGCCGCAATCTGCTCGACACGGTGGCTGAATACCTGCTCGATGAAAACCCGCAACTGGTGCGCCGCGCCGCGCTTGACGACTTCAATGCCGAGTTGGCGCGGGCC
>NZ_JBAURZ010000079.1:0-4977 GCF_049581445.1 Paraburkholderia sp.
GATGCTGGCTGGCGCGCCGCATGGCGACGACGCGCTGCTCGGGGTCGGCCGGGCGGTCGAAGCCGTGCTCAACACGATCCGTTAGCCAAAAACGGCGAAGCGGCGTTCGCGCTAGAATCGCGGGCACCTGCCCCCTTTTTGGATGTTCGACAGCCACACGATCCATGAATAACGACAATGCGATGTTGCGCCGCGAGCGCTCCCTGCTGATTCTGCTTGCCCTGATCTGCGTTGCGCTGGTTGGCGGGGCGCTCTACATGCAGTACCGTCTGCACGAAGACCCTTGCCCGTTGTGCATCCTGCAGCGTTATTTCTTTCTGCTGATCGCGATCTTCGCCTTTCTCGGCGCGCGTTTCGGCAGTTGGCGCGGCGTGCGTCTGCTGGAAGTGCTGGCGGCGCTATCCGCGCTGGCCGGCATCGTGACCGCCGCGCGGCACGTCTACGTGCTGGCCAACCCGGGGTTTAGCTGCGGTTTCGACGCGCTACAGCCGGTGGTGGATAGCCTGCCGCCCGCACACTGGCTGCCGGGTGTGTTCAAGGTTGCCGGGCTGTGCGAAACCGCCTATCCGCCCATTTTTGGCATTTCCCTGCCGGGCTGGTCGCTGATCGCATTTGTCGTGGCGTTTGTGCCGCTCGCGATGAGCCTCGTTCGGAATCGCCGCCGCATTGCTTGATGCCTTGGGTGAACCGGGTGAGATTCGCCGCCCGGGCCGCCATTACTCTGAACCTGGGCATGCCGCCGCACAGCGGCATGCCCGCCGCCTGATACCACCAGAAACTGGCGCACTGGCGCTTCAGCCGCTTTCCTCGTCGTAAACACCTGGGCCCAGACCCACCGCTGTCCAAGCGGCTTCTCCTACATCCGCAGCCCCGTTCGTCGCCTCAAACACCCCGCCGAACCCCCTCCGCGCCCCGCCCCATCTGGCTTTGCGCCGGACCTGCCGCTTTGCGCATCCCGCCGCGATGCCATTTCACATGACCTCCCGCTGATAACCCGCATCACCCAAGGGAAATATTTTTGGGACAAGGTAGTGCTATCGTCGGATATGGATGGCGATCTACGTGCGCGAGGCCGGCTACGGTGCGACCCCCTGCGTAACGCGCGCCCGGTCCGCAATGTCTTTCGGATTCGCCATGACAACGCAAACCATCCGCTTCTATCACCATGGTGCCGTCCGTGAGGTTCAGGGCGTACCGGCCTCGCGCACCGTGCTCCAGCACCTGCGCGAAGACCTGCATTGCACGGGCACCAAGGAAGGGTGCGCGGAAGGCGACTGCGGCGCTTGCACGGTGGTGGTCGGCGAACTGAACAGCCATGGCGCGCTTCAACTGAAGGCCGTCAACGCCTGTATTCAGTTTTTGCCTACACTCGACGGGCGAGCACTCTTCACCGTCGAAGATCTGCGTGCCGCCGATGGCAATCTGCATCCTGTGCAGCAGGCCATGGTCGACTGTCACGGCTCGCAATGCGGCTTCTGTACGCCTGGCTTTGTCATGTCGATGTGGGCGCTGTACGAGAACCAGCCAGCCGCCGCCGGCCTACCCACCCGCGACGAAATCAACGCCGCCTTGTCCGGCAATCTGTGTCGCTGCACCGGCTACCGCCCGATCGTCGACGCGGCACAGAGGATGTTCGATTATTCCCAGTACGCGCGCGTGCCGTTCGATCGGGGTGCCGCCATCGCTCAGGCATTGCAAGCGCTGCAACGGCGCGACACGTTCGAATACGTCGCTCCCGACGTGCGCGGCGCTGCCTTCGGCGAGCATGCGTTCTACGCACCGGTCACACTCGACGCCTTCGCGGCGTTGCGCGCGGCTCATCCTCATGCACGCCTCCTCGCCGGCAGCACGGACGTCGGTTTGTGGGTGACCAAGCAGTTCCGCGATCTCGGCGACATCCTGTATGTCGGAAACGTGGCCGAGATGAAGCAGATCGCACGCGACGCGCAAACGCTGACCATCGGCGCGGCCGTCACGCTGGAAGAAGCCTATGCCGCGCTCGCTGGGGACTATCCCGAACTGGCCGAGCTTTGGACCCGCTTCGCGTCGCTACCGATCCGCAATGCGGGCACGCTCGGCGGCAATGTGGCGAACGGCTCGCCGATCGGCGATTCGATGCCGGCGCTGCTCGCGCTCGGCGCCGAGGTCGTACTGCGGCACGGCGCCAAAACCCGCACGCTGACGCTCGACGCCTTCTACCTCGGCTATCAGAAGACGGCGCTCGCGGCGGGTGAATTCGTCGCGGCGCTGCGTGTTCCACGCCCTCGGCCCGATTTGCGGTTCCGCACTTACAAGGTTGCGAAACGGTACGATCAGGACATCTCAGCGGTTTGCGCCGCGTTTGCGCTGCACGTGACGGACGGTGTGATCGTCGAGGCGAGGATTGCGTTCGGCGGCATGGCGGCCACGCCCAAACGCGCGCCCCATGCGGAAGCGACGATGATTGGCGCGGCGTGGGACGACGCCACGACGCAGCGCGCAATGGACGCGCTCGCCGCCGACTACCAGCCGCTCACAGACATGCGCGCAACGAGCGCTTATCGGCTGAAGGTGGCGCGTAATCTGCTGCGTCGCTTCCAGATGGAAACGCGCGACGCCGCGCCGCTCACCTTGCTCGACGTGAACGTCTTCGCGTTCGAAGCAGGTGCCGTGGATGCATGCGCCGCCCAGGAGTCGCCGTGATGAACAAGCAAACCGATGCCTTCATCGTCCACGCAAGTGACCACGCGGCAACCGATACTGCCGCCATCGGCACTTCGTTGCCTCACGAATCCGCCACGCTGCACGTAAGTGGCGAAGCGACCTATACCGACGATATTCCGGAACTCCAGGGCACGCTCCATGCCGCGCTCGGACTGGCGCGCCATGCTCATGCGCGGATCGTCTCGCTCGATCTGAGCGCCGTGCGCAACGCGCCTGGCGTCGTTGCCGTGCTGAGCGCAGCCGACATCCCCGGCGAGAACAATTGCGGCCCGGTCCTGCACGACGATCCAATTCTCGCCGAAGACGAAGTGCTGTACCTCGGCCAACCCGTGTTCGCCGTTATCGCCGAAAGTCACGAACTTGCGCGACGTGCCGCCGCTCTGGCAAAAAGCGATGACGTAGTCCGCTACGAACCACTTGATGTCGTCCTCACGCCGGCTGAAGCCAAGTCCAAAAAGCAGTACGTCCTGCCGCCGCTGCATCTGAGACGCGGCGAGCCGGCCGCGAAAATCGCCGACGCACCGCACCGGATCCAGGGCAGCTTCGAAGTAGGCGGTCAGGAACAGTTTTATCTCGAGGGACAAGTCGCCTATGCGATTCCCAAAGAGATGGACAGCATGCTGGTCTACAGTTCGACCCAGCATCCGAGCGAAATGCAGCAGATGGTGGCGCATATGCTCGACTGGCCGGCTCATAGCGTCATGTGCGAATGCCGGCGCATGGGGGGCGGCTTCGGTGGCAAGGAATCGCAATCGGCGCTGTTCGCGTGCATCGCTGCGCTGGCGGCAAAGCTGCTGCATCGCCCGGTGAAGGTTCGCGCCGACCGCGACGACGATTTCATGATCACGGGCAAGCGCCACGACGCGGTCTACGAATACGAAGCTGGCTTCGATCAAAGTGGCCGCATTCTCGGCGCGCGTGTCGAGATCGCGCTGCGGGCGGGTTACTCGGCGGACCTGTCCGGCGCAGTGGCCACGCGCGCCGTGTGCCACTTCGATAACGCGTATTACCTCTCCGACGTCGAGATCGTCGCACTCTGCTGCAAGACCAATACGCAGTCGAATACCGCATTCCGTGGCTTCGGCGGCCCGCAGGGCGCGCTGGTGATGGAGGTGATGCTCGACAGCATCGCGCGGCAACTGAAATGCGATCCGCTCGACGTGCGGCTCGCCAACTACTACGGCATCGGCGAGCGTGACGTGACGCCGTACGGACAGCGCGTCGAAGACAATGTGATCGCGCCGCTGACTGAGGAACTGCTGACGAGCAGCGACTACCGCGCACGCCGCGCGGCGCTGGCCGCATTCAACGCAGCCAGCCCGGTACTGAAGCGCGGCATCGCTTTCTCGCCACTGAAGTTCGGCATTTCGTTTAACGTACCGTTCCTCAATCAGGCCGGCGCGCTCGTGCATGTCTACAAGGACGGTTCGGTCCTCGTCAATCATGGCGGCACCGAGATGGGCCAGGGGCTGAATACCAAGGTCGCACAGGTGGTGGCGAACGAGTTGGGCATACCGCTAGCGCGTGTGCGGGCAACCGCCACCGATACCTCCAAGGTCGCCAACACCTCCGCGACAGCCGCCTCCACCGGCAGCGATCTGAACGGCAAGGCAGCCGAAGCCGCGGCGCGCACCATCCGCAGCCGGCTGGCCGCGCTGGCCGCCAAACAGCTCGGCGGCGAACCCGCAGACGTGCAGTTCAAGGACAGCATGGTGCTCGCCAACGATGCGGCGATGCCCTTTTCGCAGTTGGTTGCCGCAGCGTATCTGGCCCGCGTCCAGTTATGGTCCGACGGCTTCTACACCACGCCGAAAGTGCACTGGGACCCAAAAACGCTGACGGGCAATCCGTTCTACTATTTCGCCTATGGCGCGGCGGTATCGGAAGTCATCGTCGATACGCTCACTGGCGAATGGAAACTGGTGCGCGCGGACGTGCTGCACGACGCGGGCCAATCGATCAATCCGGCCATCGATATCGGCCAGGTCGAAGGTGGCTTTATTCAGGGCATGGGCTGGCTCACCACTGAGGAACTCTGGTGGAACCGCGAGGGTCGACTCATGACGCACGCGCCGTCGACCTACAAGATCCCGGCCGTCAGCGACACGCCCGCCGCGTTCCACGTACAGCTCTACCGCAACGAGAATGCGGAGCCGACGGTGTTCCGCTCGAAAGCGGTGGGCGAGCCGCCGCTGTTGCTGCCGTTCTCGGTGTTTCTCGCGATTCGCGATGCGATCGCGGCCGCTGTGCCCGAGGCGCAGCGCGCGCCGGCGT
>NZ_JBAURZ010000080.1:0-60458 GCF_049581445.1 Paraburkholderia sp.
GCGCAAGCTCGGGTTGTCACCGGCCGCCGCCAGCGCGCGGCTGCTCAAGCTCGAAGCGGCATTGCACGCGCGGCTCTTCGAGCGCACCACACGCCAGTTGCGCGTCACTGACGAGGGGCGCCTTTACCTACAGCATTGCAAGATCGCGCTACAAGCCATCGACGACGCCGAAGCCGCCTTGCAAGCAGGACAAAACCAGGTGCGCGGCAAGGTGCGGATTTCCGCCACCTCGGACTTCGGCCGTAATCTGCTGTACCGCTGGCTCGATGAATTCAGCCGTCTGCATCCCGAGGTGAGCTACGCGCTGAGCCTTTCAGACTCGGTGTCGAACCTGCTGCAGGAAGACATCGATCTGGCGATCCGTTTCGGCCTGCCGCTCGACAGCACCCTCGTGGCGCGCCGACTCGCGCCGAACCGGCGCGTGCTCTGTGCATCGCCGGATTATCTGGCGCGCCACGGCGAACCACAAACCCCCGCCGACCTCGCCCAGCACCGGTTCGTCGTGCTGGTGACTTCGACCGGCCCGTTGAACGAATTTCACTTTGTACGCGACGCCGAACGCATGACCTACACAGCCCCTCCCGAGCGGGTCTGGGAGACCAACGACGGCGCGCTGTCGCGGGCGTGGGCGCTGGCCGGACATGGCATCGCGCATAAGTCGATCTGGGATATCGCCGCCGACGTACGCGCCGGCGCGCTGCGCATTCTGCTGCCTGACTGGAGTGCCCACGAGGCGGGCGTGCACGCGCTGTTCCACGGCAATCGCTATATGCCGCCGCGTGTGCGGGCGCTGCTGGATTTTCTGATCGAACGTTTCGCGCAGGCTACCGAGGAACTGCTCGGCGATCGCACCTACTTGCCCGAGCGGTTGCAACAGGATCTGATGCGGGCGCGCTAGCTGCGCTTCCACCGTCGGCGTGCATGCGCCAAAGGTGCACCAATCCCGCCGTCTCGAAAATCTCGCACGGATTCACCTACTCACCCGAGCGCAAGCGCGACGGCCATGCCATGATGCGAACCAACGGGATATGAGTGGACGCCACCGCGCGCCCGCCCCTCCTTCACCCCACTGAGGCATTGGAGTTGTCCATGACTGACCACGAGACGCTGCATCCGTCGCGCCCATTCCTCAAGAACTATGTGTGGGAGCATGGCCGGATTGGCACGCGTTACCTGGACTGCCACGATGGCGAGATCAAGTTCGACGACGGCAAGAAGTCACGCTTCGCCGCCGAAAAATACCTCTACGTTCCACTCGGCAAGGACGCAGTCGACGATCCGCAAGTCGAGGGTCCTGCGATCCAGGAGGCAGCGCTTGCGCGTTTCCTGAAGGCCGCGCAACTGGGCAAGCCGGAAGAAGCCGGCTCCGTGGCAGACGTCCAGCGCGCGGCACAAGACTGCATGGAACTGGCTGTATTCAGCGCCTATCAGCGGGAGGCGCTCGAAGCGCAGGAGCGCTATGCGCAAGAGGCCATGTTCGACGACGAGATCCGCGCGGCCGTGGTGAGTGATATCCGGCAGCACTATGCGGGCATGCGGGAACACCTGGCGCTCTACGACTTCACAGTGCTATACGGGTTGCCTGGGCCGCTGCTGTTCGGCGATGCGCCGTTCATCGACTGGCGCGTGCGTGTCAAGCCAGCGTTGCCGCTCGTCTCGTTACCGCTGGGTCCGTATTGCCTGCTGGTGGGCGGACCGTCGGGACGCACCAGCCGGGTCGCGCCGGTGGTCTGGAAGACGGCTGTGTCGATGGGCTCGCTGAAGGATCACAACCGGCTGATGGTGGAAGGCGCGCGCCATTGGCTCGTTGCCACATCCGATGATCAGCTGGTAGCCATCCAGCCGCGTTTTCGCAAAGAGGAACCTGACGCGGAAGCGAGTACCAAGGCGTAAGCGCACCGCTCCAACGACCCGCTGAACCGGTAGGCAGCGTCTTCGAGCCGGCAGGGAAACTAAGGCGCGCGCTCTACTTGCCATTAGTCTCCCGCATCTGCTGCGCAACCGCCTTGTAGTCGTAGGTCGGATAGAACTCGGTGCGATAGCCGCCCCAGGCCGTGTTTTCGATCGCACGGTTGACTTCACGCAGCCGGCTCGCCGGGACCCGTAAGGTCACGACCTGGCCGATGCCCATCATCACGTACCAAGAGACCACCTCAATTCCCGGCGGCGGAAATGCTTTGAAGAAGCCCTGCGCGCGCAACTCGTCGTTGATCTTCGGCAGCGGCTTCGATTCGTCGTGGCGCAGGAAAATCGTCAGCAGGAAGGTGTCATCACCGGCGGGGACAGGCGCGGCAGCGGTCGACGGCGAGCTTTCGAAAGCAGCCGCCGCGGCCGGTGCGGGATCTGCACACCAGGCAGCAACAGGTAAAGCCAGCACAGCGGATGTCAGCACCGTCCGCAACATGCCACGGCAGATTAGCGATATCGACATCGAAGGTCTCCACGGTTAGGAATGGACACGCCTTGCCGTGTCCCGGCCACGCAGACGATGCAATATTTGCTCCCGGCATCGCACTCGGGTTCACGCACGTCGTTTAGCTTAGACACTGGTAACACCGGCAGCGAATTTTGTTGAGGTACCCTCGCGCGATTGCAATCTGGTAGAACCATGCAGCCGCAGCCCATGCCGGACAGGACAGGACACGGCCCCTGCCCGCCCGCTCGTCCGCTGCGATAATGCGTCCACATTCAACAAGAACCACACTATGAGACGACGTCGTTTCTTTGCTTCAATGGGTTTGCTCGCCTCCGCCTTCGCCATGAAGAACGCTCGCGCCCAGGCGCCCGGCGTGGCCAACGCTGAGGCCGAAACAGCACTTCCAGATGCCGCCAGCGCCACACGGACCGCCCGACACTACCTGGAGCGGATCGCGTTACTGGACCGCCAGGGTCCGCAACTGCGCAGCATCATCGAACTCAATCCGGACGCGCTGCCAATCGCCCATGCGCTCGATGCCGAGCGCGCTGCTGGCACTGTGCGCGGCCCGCTGCATGGCGTGCCGGTCGTTATCAAGGACAACATCGCCACCGGCGACAAGATGGCGACGACGGCCGGTTCGCTCGCACTCGACGGCATTTGCGCCACCCGCGACGCGTATCTGGTCGAACGCCTGCGGGCGTCCGGCGTGGTGATTCTCGGCAAGACCAATCTCAGCGAATGGGCCAATATCCGCTCGAGCCGCTCCGCCAGCGGCTGGAGCGGCCGTGGCGGCCTGGCCCGCAACCCGTATGCTTTGGACCGCTCCACCAGCGGCTCCAGTTCCGGCTCGGCAGCGGCGGTCGCGGCCGGCCTGACGCGCATGGCGATTGGCACCGAAACCGACGGCTCGATTGTCTCGCCGTCCTCGATCATGGGTGTCGTCGGATTGAAGCCCACGGTTGGGCGCATCAGCCGCGACGGCATTATCCCGATCTCGCATACGCAGGACACACCCGGCCCGATCACCCGCACAGTCAGCGACGCCGCGTTGCTGCTGACCGCCTTGGCCGGCACTGATCCGCGCGATCCGGCCACGCTGGGCGCACCCGCACCCGGCGACTATCTCGGCGCGCTGAACAAGGACGCGCTGCGCGGCGCTCGGATTGGTGTCGCGCGCGAGTTTTTCACTGGGCACGATGAAGTCGATCAGCATATCGAGCGCGCCATTGCCCAACTGACGCTACGGGGCGCCGAGGTGATCGACCCAATCGATCTGCCGAAGGTGAGCTACGACACCGAAGAGCAGGCGGTGCTGCTGCACGAGTTCAAGAACGATCTGCCGCTATGGCTTGCGACCTTCGCCCCGCACGCGCCGATTCGCACGCTGGCTGATCTGATTGCCTTCAACGAAGCGCAGCACGCCCGCGAGATGCCGTATTTTGGCCAGGAGTTGTTCATCCAGGCAGAGGCGCTGGGCGGGCTCGATAGCGACGTGTATTTGCAGGCGCTCGCGGCCTGTCGTAAGGGCGCGCGTGACAACGGGATTGATCGCGTGATCCGCGAGCAGCGCCTCGATGCGATCGTCGCGCCCACTGGCGGCACCGCGTGGCTCACCGACCTCATCAACGGCGACAGCGCTGGCGATGGATTTTCCACGCCCGCGGCGGTGGCCGGCTATCCGCATTTGACAGTGCCTGCCGGGCTTGTCCGCGGTCTGCCGGTTGGCTTGTCGTTTGTTGGGCCGGCATGGAGTGAAGCGCGCATCCTCGGGCTGGGGTACGCCTTCGAGCAGGCCACCCAGTGGCGCAGCGAGCCGCGCTTTACGAAGCGAACGAGTATTCCGCCGCTGGTTGTCTAAAGGTGACGCGGCCTTGATTAAAGCTGTGAGTCCAGCAAGGCCGCGAGTTTTTCGATCAGCTTTTCTTTGCTCGAACGACGCAACCATTCATCGAGCGTGATGCGCTGCGACTTCTGCAGATCGGCGGCAAAAATCGCCGTCTGCTGCCGGGCGAAGTCGCGATCGTAGATGTTGAGATTCGCTTCGTCGTTCAGCTTGAACGAGCGGCTATCGAAGTTGGTGGACCCCACCGACACGAGATATTCATCCACCACCAGCAGCTTGCAGTGAAACATGGTCGGCTGATACTCGTACATTTCCACGCCCGCGCGCAGCAGATCGCCCCAGCAGGCGCGCGACGCTTCACGCACGGTATGCGTGTCGATGCGTTTGCCAGGCGTGAGAACCTGTACTTTCACGCCACGCCGCGCGGCTTCGACAATGGCGTTGATGGTCAGCTTGTCCGGTACGAAATAGGCGCTGGCGAGATGAATGGTATGAGTGGCGGCCGTTATCGCCATCAGATACATCAACTGCATATCGTCACTGCCGCCCGAGGGCGAACTGCTGAACATATGCCCGACACCTTCGCCGCATGACGCTATCTCCGGGAAGTAGTCCGGCCCGTGCAGCACGTTGCCACTCGCCTTGATCCAGTTGTCCATGAACACCGCCTGCATGTGGCCAACCGCTGGCCCGGCCACGCGGAAATGCGTGTCGCGCCAATGCTGTGGGTCTTGCGCGTGGCCGGTCCACTCCGGCGCGATACCCACGCCGCCGGTAAAGCCAATATGGCCGTCGATCACTAGCAGCTTGCGGTGAGTACGGTCGTTCATGCGTCCGAGTCCCGTCCAGTGCGGCTTGTGAAAGCGGAACACTTCGGCGCCCGCGTCCTGCAGCATCTGCAGGTAGCGATGATCCATCTTCGACGAGCCGACCCAGTCGAGCAGCACATGTACCGCGACGCCCGCGCGTGCCTTCTCGGCGAGCGCACGGGCCACCTGTTCTCCGATCTCACCAGACCAATAGATAAACGTTTCGAACGTAATGGTTTTCTGCGCCGAGCGGATGCCGGCGAGCATCGAAGGAAAGATCTCGTCGCCATTCACGAGCACCTCGAAGCGGTTACCCGAGATGACCGGCGGCCCGAGCAACAAGCTCATCGAGCGTACGAATTGCGGATCGTCACTGGGATAGAGCCGCTGGATGTTGTGCTCGATCTTCTTCTCGCCGCTCGACAGGTTGGAGATGATCAGCACGACGATGAGCGTGACCACAGCGGTAATGAAAATCGTCAACATGCGTGGCCTCGTGATGACTCGGCAAGCGAGCCGCGTGAAAGACAACCGACAGGTAGCAGAGTTTGTGCCGCGCTCACACCGCGACCGCGCATAGTCATCCGAAATGCCCCAGATTCGCGTGTGTAGGGAGTACTTCAACGCATCGCGCAAGATTCCGGTGCCATAATCGCGGTTCCGCTGGTCCCACGTAAGCGCGCTGCACTCCATGACACTTGTCCAGAAAGCTCTCCTCGCCCCGCTTATCGTTGCGTGCGCAATGTTCATGGAAAGTGTCGATGCCAATGTAATCGTGACCGCCTTACCGTCGATGGCGCGTGACTTCGGCCGCGACCCCGTCACGCTGAAGATCGCCGTGACGAGCTACGTGGTCGGGCTAGGCGTGTTCATCCCTGTATGCGGCTGGCTCGCGGACCGCTTCGGTGCACGCACCATTTTTCGCACCGCGATCGGCATTTTCGTGGCCGGCTCGCTTTTGTGCGCTGCATCCAGTTCGCTCGCCACCTTCACGCTTGCGCGTTTCGTGCAGGGCGTGGGCGGCGCGATGATGGTGCCGGTTGGGCGGATCATCATCTTCCGGGTCGTGCCCAAATCCGAGTTCATTCGCGCGATGAACTACCTGAGTGTGCCCGCCATGCTCGGACCAGCGGCGGGTCCGTTGTTAGGCGGCTTTATTACGACTTACCTGCACTGGCGGCTGATTTTCTTTATCAACGTGCCGATCGGCATTCTCGGTATTTATCTGACCAACCGTCACATCGTCAACACGCGCGAACCGCATCCCGGTCCGCTCGACTGGATCGGCTTCTTTCTGTCCGCCGGCGGCGCGGCACTGTTCCTGTTGGGACTGTCGCTGATCGGCGGAGAAATGACTTCGAATGGCAACGCGGTCGGCATGTGCGTATGTGGCGCATTCATGTTGCTGATCTATGTGCCCTACTCGATGCGCGTCAAGTTGCCGTTGCTCGATCTGCGCTTTCTGCGTATTCCGACTTTCCAGGCGAGCGTGCTCGGCGGCTCGCTGTTTCGCATCGGCCTCGGCGCGCTGCCATTTTTGCTGCCCTTGCTGCTGCAGGAAGGGCTCGGCAGGACCGCTTTCGAATCAGGTCTGATCACCTGCGCCTCGGCGTTCGGCGGCATGTTCATGCGAACGCTCGCATCGACGGTATTGCGCCGCTTTGGATTTCGCACGGTGCTTATCTATAACGCAGCGCTTTCCGGCATTGCGATCGCCATCTGCGGCGCGTTCTTCCCGGGCACGCCGACATGGCTGATCTGGTTCATCGTGCTGCTTGGTGGTTTCTTCCCTGCGTTGCAATTCACCAGTCTGAATTCGCTGACCTACGCCGAAATCGAAAGCCGTGATGTAGGCCGCGCCACGAGTCTGGGCAGCGTGGTTCAGCAGATGTCGCTGGGGCTGGGCGTAACGGTTGGCGGCATCGTGCTGCAAATTTCGCGGGTTCTGCACGGTCATTCGCATATTGCGTGGACAGACTTCTGGCCAGCCTTTCTCGTGGTGGGGCTGTGCTCGTTTGCGTCGATTCCGGTCACCTGGCGCTTGCCGCATCGCGCGGGCGAAGAGATTTCGCGCGGCAGCCGCGGTTGATCCGGGTCGGGGTGTGCACGCCGGCGCTTATTTTCTGCAGCTTCGCGGTTTGCTGATTTCAAGTCAGAGGATTAGCAGCCGCGCATGACGGATCTCCGTCCCAGCCGCCGCCTGGCGTCATCCTGACCGGGGCGGCCCCTCTTTTCTGCTGGCATTTTGCCCGGCAGCGTGCCATCTTTCAATACTCCCCACCGACGTCCTACGCAGCGACCGCTGCGCGATTGCGCTTTATGTCACGCGCGCGACACCCAGCCAAGACACGATACCGGTTTGGCTGCGCAAATCCGCGCGGGGGCGAGTTATTGACCTGTGCACGGCTTATTGCAGCCAGCAGAATGCAAATTCGGTGCCAGTTTGAAGCACGTGATGCACGCGGTCCAACCGTCCAAAACGGTCCCCGCGGCCCAAGCGGTCCAGGTTGAGAACCGCGGCACACCCAAACGAACGACAAACCGCCAGCATTCCTGTGCCGGCGCGATAACGGCAATCCCATAAGGAGCGAGTGATGCACGACGTGGCAGATTCCGAACGGTTACCGCACGCTGGCATAAAGTCAGTCCAGCAATACATCGACGAACACCCCATGTGGCCCGACGGCACGCGACTGCACTCCGTGCCAATGACAGCCATGCAGTGGCGCATCTGGTCACTCGCCGCGGCCGGCAAGTTCTTCGAAGGCTTCGTTGTGTTCATGACAGGTGTCGCGCTGCCGCTGATCTCGCGCGAGTTCGGCATTGGCGCGGCTCAAAACGGCCTGATCAGCGCCGCCAGCCTGATGGGCATTCTGGTCGGTGCAGTGGGTCTGGGCGGCATGTCCGACTACTTCGGCCGCAAGCGAATGTTCATCGTGGAGATGGTGATCTTCGTGGCGTTTCTGGTGCTGCTGGTGATGTGCACCAACTTCGTCTCGCTCGTGATCTGCCTGTTCGGACTCGGCGTGGCGCTCGGCTGCGATTACCCGACCGCCCACATGATCATCTCGGAGAGCATTCCCAGCACCAGCCGCGGCAAGCTGGTGCTCGCGGCGTTCGGCTTCCAGGCGCTGGGCGCCCTCGGCGGCACGGCCGTGGGCTTTCTGGTTCTCTCGACGGTACCCACCCTCGATGCGTGGCGCTGGATGTACGGCACCGCGATCATTCCGGCGCTGGCGGTGACCATCGGCCGTTTCTTCATCACGGAAAGCCCGAGCTGGCTGCATATCCGTGGCGCGGTGGATCGTGCGGAAGCCGCAGCGCGCCGCCTGCTCGTACGCAGTCCGCAGTATCCGACCAGCATCGCCCTGTCACGCGAAATCGATAAGGCCGCGAGCGGCCACGGCGGCAAGCAGAGTTTCCTCGCGCTGTTCTCGCAGCGCAACCTGCGCGCGACGATTCTCGCTTCGGTGCCGTGGTTTCTGCAGGATCTCGGCACGTACGGGATCGGCATCTTCACGCCGACCATCCTTGGCGCGGCATTCGGCAGCAAGCCTGACCATGTTCGCAGCATCGCCGACCTGATCCTGAACGACATTCTGGCAGCCAAGGGCGCAGCGCTGATCACCATGTTGCTGATCGTCGGCATCATCTTTGCCGTGATCTTCGCGGACAAGGTCGGACGGATCTGGCTACAGGTGATCGGTTTTATCGGCTGCGCGGCAGGCTTGCTGATTGCTTCGTTCTCCGATGGTTTCACCGGTTCGAACAAGACCGTCATTATTTTTGCCGGCTTCATGCTGTTCAACTTCATGACTAACCTGGGACCTAACGCGCAGACCTATCTGCTGGCGGGCGAAGTGTTCCCCACGGCGATTCGCGGCACAGGTGCGGGGTTTGCTGCGGCGGTCGGCAAGATCGGCGCGGTCGCGACGGCGTTCCTGTTCCCGATTTTGCTGACCAGCATCGGTACCGGCCCGCTCCTCTACATCCTGGTGGCTACGTCGCTTCTCGGAGCAGTGGTCACGTGGCTGTTCCGCATTGAGACGAACGGTGTCAGCCTCGACGAGATTGGGCGCTAAGCGCGTTGATCCACTTCACTGATGCTTTCGCACCCGCGATGGTTTCCCAGTATTGCCACGGAGACATGCATGACTGAATACCGAAAAAATCCAGCCCTGCGGCTGCGCCTGGGCCAACGCGCCGCCGCTGTGCTATGCATGAGCGCGCTCACGCTGCTGACCAGCACATGGGTCTATGCCGGGGATCTCACGCTGAACGAAACCGGGTCAACCCTGCTCTACCCGCTCTTCACGACGTGGGTGGATGCGTACACGAAATCGCATCCCGGCGTCCACATTACTATTGGCGCGACCGGCTCGGAGGCCGGCATCCAGCAGGTGCTGGCGGGCAGGGTACACATTGGCGCGTCCGATGCCTATATGTCCGACGCCGATATCCGGCAACACCCGGACATCATCAACGTCCCCCTCGCGATTGCGGCGCAGACCGTCAACTACAATTTGCCGGGCCTCAACGCGACGCATCTGAAGCTGGATGGTCCGCTCCTCGCCGCGATCTACTCGGGTACGGTCCGCAACTGGAATGCGCCACAGATCGCCGCGCTCAATCCCGGGGTGCCCTTGCCGAATCACGCGATCGTGCCGATTCGCCGGCAAGAAGGCTCCGGCGATACGTTCGTGTTCACCCAGTTCCTGTCGTACTCGACGCCATCATGGGAAAGCGATCATGGATACGGCACCACGATTACCTGGCCAGGCGTGCCTGGCAGTGCGACTGCGGTGGGCAATGCGGGCATGGTGCAGACGCTGCAGAACACGCCCTATTCGATCGGCTACGTTGGCGTCAGCTTCACCGACAAGCTGGCGGCCGCCCAACTCGGCACGGCAGCGCTCAAGAATGGCGCAGGCGAATTTGTCACGCCCAGCAAGGACACGATTACGGCGGGCGCCGCTTCGCTCGGTCCGCGCACGCCACCTGACGAACGCCTGAGCCTGGTGTTCGCGCCAGCGTCCGGTGCTTACCCGCTCGTCAACTACGAATACGCGGTGGTGTCGACGAAGCAGCCTGATCCCGTGACGGCTGCGGCGCTACGCCGGTTCCTGCTGTGGTCAATCGTCCCGTCCGAGACGAATGAAGCGTATCTCGATACCGTCCACTTCATTCCGCTGCCACCGCATACGTGGGAGCTGAGTCAGGCGCAGATTCAAACGATCAAATAATCCGCTGGTGCGGCGTGGCGCGGGAGGCGGTTCAGTTACCGACGCGCCGCATCGCACTGGCGTATTACGTCGTTGAAGGACGTCCGGTCTTGACCGTCTCAACCGCCGAAATGGCAGCCAGCAGATTTTCCAGCGTGGTGCCTTCGAGCATCAGCAGGCCCGCGCGCAACACTTCGCTTTTCTTCACCGACACGCCGGCATCCAGGCACTTTTGCTTGAGCGCGGCGATTTTCGCGTAGTCTGATTTGGGCATCGTGAAACTGTCGCGCACCACTTTTTCTTTCTTCTCTACCTCTTTCTTCACCACGTCTTTCTTCGTGCGCTTGGGCTTTTCGGCTACAGCGGCGTTTGTCGGGGCGGCTTGTTTTGCTGCTGAGACTTCCTTCTTCGCTGCGGGTTTTTTCTTTGCTGCGGTCTGTGGCTTGGGTGCGGCCTTCGCCTTCGGTGCAGCTTTTTCCTTGGCTACAGGGGTGGCTTTCAGTGCCGCCTCGGCCTTCGGCGCAGCCTTGCGACGCGATGCTTTCGGCTCCGCGCTGGCGTTTGCGCTCACGCTTGCAGTAACCGGAGCATCGGATTTCTTGTCCTCAGCGACCACGTTTGTCTTGCTGCCCTTCTGCAAAGTCGGCGCCCGTTTGGCCGCTTTTTTGATGCTGGCTTCACTCATTGTCATCTCCACGTCATAAACAATATAAACAGTATATACGGTTCATATTGTTTTTTATAAGTCTCCGTGGTGGAGGGGCAAGCCCAGATTCACAAAAAGTTATCCCCACTTTTTGTTGGCAAGGATGTGGATAACTCCCGGGCAATTGAATCAAGTGGCTGAAGCAACAGGATATTTGGCCTGCGCGTCTGCGCTGCGCATCTGGGCGCGGCCCAGCACGCAATAACACCGCGTAAGCCACGCCCTGCTCAATCCTCCAAAGCCGCCCGCAAGGCCTCCAGGAACCGCAAATACGCGGTCGCGCCCGGATCAGGATGTCCCACGCTGCGCTCCTGCACCCACGCGGCCCGCCCCTTCTGCGATTGCAAATCCGTTGTGGCGACAACCTGTTGCTCAGCCGTTGCGATCATCGCAGCTAGCGTTTCTGCGGCCGTGCCGTTGGCAGCCTCAAGCGTATCGAGGCTTGGCACCAGCGCGTCGAGCACCGTCTTGTCGCCCAGTTTGCTCTTGCCGCGCTCGGCGATTCTCGCGGCTACCGCCCGGCCAATTTCGAGCGCCTCGGGTTTGCCGATCGCCTCCTTACCCGCCATCGTCTTCGACGCAGCCAGCAAACCGCCGCCGATCAACGCGGCAAAGGTCGACGGGTTTGCGGTCGAAAATGCCTTGCCGGCGGCGACCAGCGCCTCGGCAAGCGTTGCCTCTCCCGGTAACGCCGCCAGCGCCTTGATAACCGCAGCGCAGCCCGCTTGCACCGTGATGCCAAGATCGCCATCGCCGAGCGCCGCGTCGAGTTCGCGCAACTCGTCCGCGTGGGTCGGCAGCGTACTCAGGCTGCGCGTAACGATCTCCCTGAATTCCTTGCAGGCAATGCTCATCGCATGTTCTCCCTTCAGAGCTGCGTGCCTTCGCGAAAGAACGGCGAGCTGGCAGGTGCTTGCAGCAGCGCTTCAAGTTCGTCGTCGAGATGCATGACGGTGATCGATGCGCCTGCCATCTCCAGACTCGTCACGTACTCGCCGACATAGGAACGCGCAATGGTCAGTCCTTCGCCCGCGATCTTCGCCGCCGCGCGCCGATACAACAAATACAGTTCTTCCAGCGGCGTAGCGCCTAAACCGTTGATCAGCACCGCGACACGTGCGCCCTTAGGTGCAGCGAGGTCGGCCAGGATTGCGCCGGTGAGCCGGTCCGCAATCTCATCCGCCGTCTCCAGTGCGCCGCGATGGTTGCCCGGCTCGCCGTGAATACCAATGCCAATTTCCATTTCACCGTCGGGCAACGTGAAGGTCGGCTTGCCCGCTGCCGGAAGGATTGTCGGCGACAGGCCCACGCCCATGGTCCGGCACTGTGCGTTCGCCTTGGCCGCAATGCGCGCCACGTCGGCGAGCGAATCGCCACGTTCGGCTGACGCCCCTGCGCATTTGAATGCGAACACCATCGCGGCAACACCGCGCCGGTCCGCACTGCGTTCGGCGGGCGCAGACGCCACGTCGTCGCTCAACAACACCGTCTTCGTCTCGATGCCGTCAAGCTCGGCCATGTCGGCGGCCAGATCGAAATTGAACACATCGCCGCCGTAATTGCCGTACAGGTACAGCACGCCCGCACCTCCATTCACGGCCTTGGTGGCTTCGTAAATCTGCTCGGACGAAGGTGACGAAAATACGTTACCCACTGCCACGCCACTGCACAGCCCTTCGCCCACATAGCCAAGAAAGCCCGGCATATGCCCTGATCCGCCGCCCGTCACGATACCCACGCGCCCTTGTTTAGGTGCATCGGCGCGTACCAGCGCACGGCGATCGGCAGTGACGGCCTTGATCCAGTGCGGATGAGCCAGCAGCAACGCATCGACCACTTCATCGACGAAATCTTCCGGACGATTGATGATTTTCCTCACGATCTGCTCTCCTAAGTTTGCGCCGATTCACTCGTCGCAGGGGGTTCCGGTCGGCGTCCGGGTCACAATCCAGGCGCCACGTTGGCCAAAATCAGGCACGGATATAGACGCTCGGGCACGCGTCTGCGCGCACCGCAGCGCTTACCCGCACGCTTAAAGCTTGTGCCGCTGACTGAGGGCGTCGAGCAGCACAGCCGCGAAAATCACACCGCCCTGAATGAACTGCGTCCAGAACGGATTCACGCCCAGCAGCGAAAGTCCCACGTTGATCACGCCGATCAACACCACGCCGATGAAGGTGCCGATAATCGAACCTCGACCGCCGGCAAGTGACGTCCCGCCGATCACGATCCCGGCGATCACCTGCAGTTCAAGCCCGTTAGCCGCCGACGGCAACGCCGAATTAAGCCGCCCTGCCAGCACGATGCCTGCAATCGCCGCAGTGAATCCAGCCAGCGTGTAGGTCAAGAAAATCACCCGGCTCACCGGAATCCCGGCAAGACGCGCCGCTTCCTTGTTGCCGCCTACGGCAAACACCTGATGGCCAAAAGTCGTTTTGCGCAACAGGACGTGGCCGATCAGGAACACGACCAGCATCACGATCATCGGCGCGGGCAGTCCGATAAAGGTCTTCGCGCCGAAGGCGGTGAACGCGTTGGGGAAATCGAACTTGGTGCGGCCATCGGAGATGGCGAGCGTCAGGCCGCGTCCCATTGCCATCATCGCGAGCGTGACGATGAACGGCACCAGCCGCAGCCACGCCACCGCCATGCCGTTCAACGCGCCCACCAGCGCACCCACTACAAGCGCCACGACAAGGCCGCCCACGCCAAGTGCAAACGCACCAGGGCTCGACCCGGCCATTACGGTAGCCGCGACCATACCGCTCAAAGCCACCAGCGATCCGACCGACAGATCGATCCCCGAAGTGATGATCACAAACGTGCCGCCCACTGCCGCAATCCCCACCACCGACACCTGCACCATCACATTGGTGAGTGTGCTCGTGGTGAGAAACTCCGGCGAGGCGACTGACAACACGACGCAAATGACGATCAGCGCCGCCAGCAGCGGTCCAATGCCGCTGCGCAATTGCCGGATCACACGGCGCGACAGCGCCTCCGAATCCGATTGTTTCGCTGCGGTGGAGGTCATGCTCCTACTCCCGTGGTAGCCCATTGAATCACCGTTTCGGAGTCCGCCTGATCGCGCGGAATTTCCGTGACGATGCTGCCTCGATACATCACGAGCACGCGATCGGACATGCCGAGCAACTCAGGCAGTTCCGAACTGACCATGATGACGGCAGCGCCCGCCCTCGCCATCGCCACCATGTGCGCGTAGATTTCGGTTTTCGCACCGACGTCGATGCCGCGTGTCGGTTCGTCCAGCATGATCACTTTCGGCTGCGTGGCTGTAGCGCGACCGAGAATCACCTTCTGCTGGTTGCCGCCGGACAAGTCGCCAGTCATCTGCGCCACCGACGACGCGCGAACGCCGAAGCGCTTGCTCGCCTGCAATGCCAGCTCACGTTTTTTTGAGCGGCTGACGAAGCCCGCTGTCGCTAGCGCCCGCAAGCTCGACAGCGCGACGTTTTCTTCGATGCTCGCCTCCAGCACCAAACCTTCCAGCTTGCGATCTTCCGCCGTATAGACGATGCCGTTGCGCACGCCTTCGGTGGGCGAGCCGATCGTCACCTTCTTGCCGCGAATCAGCAGTTCACCGCTGCTCAACGGCAACGCGCCGAAGATCGTCTTCAGCAACTCCGTGCGTCCCGCGCCAGCAATGCCTGCGACACCGACGATCTCACCAGCCCGCACGCTAAAGCTGGCATCACGCAGCACCGGCGGGCTGGCGAGATGGCGTGCTTCAAGGACCACCTCGCCATACTCGCGCGGCTCCCATGGATAGAACGAGTCAAGCGTGCGCGCGACCATCGCCTGTACCAGATCGGACTCGGTCCATTCGGACATCGGTCTCGCGCCGACGGTGGCGCCATCGCGCATCACGACTGCCGAGTCTGCGAGTTCGAACACCTCTTCGAGATGATGCGAGATAAAAATGATCCCCATGCCCGCCGCGCGCAGCCGCCGCACGACCGCATACAGATTCGCGATGTCACCGCTTTGCAGCGCCGCGGTGGGTTCATCCATCACCAGAATGCGCGCGTCGCGGGCCACAGCTTTGGCCACTTCCACGAGTTGCCGTTTGTTGAGCGGCAAATCGCCCAGACGAGTACGCGGCGAGATGCCATCAAGCCCGACTTGCGCGAGCGCCTCGCGGGCCAGGCCATCGGCCTTGCCGAGCAGGACCATGCCGTGACGTGCCGGCATGCGGCCGAGGAACAGGTTCTCCGCGACTGTCATGTCGTTGATGAGCGAAAGCTCCTGGTAGATCACGGCCACGCCGGCATCGATTGCCGCGTGCGTGCCGCGCGCGAGCGGTTCACCTTCGATCTCGATCGTGCCCTCGTCCGGTTCATACGCGCCCGAGAGCGTTTTGATCAGCGACGACTTGCCCGCGCCGTTCTCGCCGACAATCGCCATCACCTGCCCTGCCTGCAATTCAAGGCTTACGCCGCGCAGCGCCACCACGCCCGGAAAGCGCTTGACGATTCCGGTCATTCGCAACAACGGCGGCCCCGCTGTGGCCGTCGTGGCGCCAGCCTGCAGCGCAGCCATCCTGGCCGCCCCGCCGTCGCTGTGCGCACTCATTTCACTGTTCATGATTGCGTCCCGTCATACCGCCGCGCGCTTCGCCTTCCCCTCACCGTGCAAAAGACAAAGCGCGCGCCGTGTTGCTTATTGACTGACCTGCTCCGACCAGAGACCGTATTTCTTGGTCGCATCCGAGTCGATGTTGTCCTTCGTGATCAACAAGGTCGGCCATGCGTAGTTCGCCGGAACATCTTTCTTGTTGTTGTAGTCGGAGATGAACTGCAGCGCCTTGGCCGCCATTTCGATCGGGTTCTGCGAAATTGTCGCGTCCTGCTTGCCTGCCCGAATCGCCGAGAGCGCCTGCGCCGTGCCGTCCGCGCCGATCACCATGATGTGCGCCTTGTCTCCAAGCGGCTTGTAACGGCCTGCGTTGTCGATGGCCTTTTCCGCGCCCACCGTGTTGTCGTCGTTCGCCCCGAACACTGCGTCAATCTGCGGATACTTCTGCAGAATATCGGTCATTGCGTTGAGCGACTTCTCCTGATCGAACGCGCCTTCCTGACGCGCCACCACCTTGATGTCCGGGAACTTGGCGATCTCGTCGCTAAAGCCCTTCTCGCGATCCGTCGCCGCTGTCGTGCCGACCAGACCAATCAGGTCGACCACATTGCCCTTGGGCGACCCGTAACGGGCCTTGAGCTGATCGGAGATCCAGTCAGCCGCTGTTTTGCCGAGTGCCACGTTGTCCGAAGCAACGAACGATGTCACCTTGCCGCCGTCCGAACCCCGGTCGAGCATGAACACGGGAACGTTCATCGAATTGGCTTTTTCAACCGCAGGGATGATGGCTTTCGAATCGATCGGATTGAGCACCAGCGCCGTCACGCCCTGGCTCAGCAGATTGATCGCATCGTTCACCTGTTGCTGGGCGTCACCGTTGGCGTTGGTCTGGACCAGATCGAAGCCCTGAGCCTTCGCGCCTTTTTCCACGCCTGCCTTGAGGCCGACGAAGAACGCGTTGTTGAGCGTGGCGATCGAGAATCCCACTTTCACCTTGCCCGTCGCCGGCGCCGCGCTCGCTGCCGCAGCGGGACTCGCGGCCGCACTGGCACCGGCATCGGACGCTGCCGTGCTGGATGAGTTGTCGCTCTTCGAGCAGCCGCTCAAGGCAGCCGCCGTGCACAGCAGCAAGGTCGCCGCCGGTGTGCCAAGCTTCGCCCATACATCGAATCTTGCTGAATTCCAGGCCATAACCGTCTCCGCTTTATAAGTGGTGAAAGCAGTGTGTGATGATTTGCCACTTCGAATCCGGCTTGCGCCCTGCACAGCCGAACGATCGAATTCAAAACCGACTACGCTTCGCTGCCTTGCTCTTCGTTACTCTTCCGTCTGACGCAACCCGTATCCCTTGAACCGTTCGATCACCTCGCTCATCTGCGCATCCGACAGCGTCGGCGGCGGGCCCAGTTGCGACGCCAGCAGATATTGCTGCGCGAGCACCTCGACTTCATTGGCGAGCCACAACGCGCGCTCAAGGTTGCGGCCGAGCGCGATTACACCGTGGTGCGCGAGCAGGCATGCGGTGCGATCCCGCAATGCGACGATGGCGTTATCGGATAGGGCCTGGCTGCCGAAGGTGGCATACATTGCGCAGCGAATCGAATTGCCACCGCCCACCGCGACCATGTAGTGATGCGCGGGGATCTCGCGACCGTGAATCGCTAATGCCGTGGCCGCGTTCGAATGGGTATGGACCACTGCGTTCACGTCGCGGCGGTTGAACAGGATGTCGCGATGAAAGCGCCATTCCGACGACGGCCGCTGGGTGCGAAACACTGCCGCATCATCTTCGACGTCAAGCGGCAACCAGACGATATTGCCCGGCTTCAGATCGCCGTAGGTCACACCGCTTGGCGTGATCAGCAAACCATCCCGCCAGCGCACACTGACATTCCCAGAGGTTCCCTGGTTGATGCCGAGGCGCTCCATCGCGCGGGCCGTTTCAATGACCTCGCTGCGCAACGCGGCCTCTGTGTTTGACGCAGTGTTCACAGTGCACCTCCGTCGGAAACAAACAGCGCGGCCAGGTTTTTGCCGAACGGTGCGCGCACGATGCCGCGCTCCGTAATGAAACCCGTCACCAGTTCGTTGGGCGTTACATCGAAGGCTGGGTTGCGTACCTTGATATCCGGTGGCGCGATACTCCGGCCGCCTAGGTGCGTGACCTCGCCATCGCTCCGCTCTTCGATCACGATGTCCGCGCCGCGCGCGGTCTGCAGATCCAGCGTCGACGAGGGACATGCGACATAAAACGGCAGGTTGAAATAGCGCGCCGCAACCGCGACGCCCAACGTGCCGATCTTGTTGGCGAAGTCGCCGTTCGCCGCGACCCGGTCAGTGCCGACGATCACGACGTCCACGAGCCCCTGCGCCATCATCGAGGCGGCCATGCCATCCGTGATGAGCGTGACATCGAGTCCGGCTTGCTGCAATTCAAACGCGGTCAGACGTGCGCCTTGCAAGAGCGGCCGGGTCTCGTCCGCGAATACGCGAAACGCTACGCCGTTTTGATGCGCCAGATACAGCGGCGCGGTGGCCGTGCCAAGGCCAGTGGTCGCCAACGCCCCTGCGTTGCAATGGGTGAGCACGCCAGAACCGGGTGTGATCAGCGGCAGGCCATGTACGCCGATTCCTTTACAAATCGCCTGGTCTTCCTGATGAATCTTCGACGCCTCCGCGACCATAACCTGATATAGCGCCTCGGCGTCTACCGCGTCGGAGCGCTGTGCGGCTTGCGTCATACGCCTCAGAGCCCAGCTCAGGTTCACTGCCGTGGGCCGCGCTGTATCCAGATAGGCGGCGTGCTGCTCGAGTGCTGCGTAAAACGCTTCACGCGAGCCGTCACGCGCGGGCTGCATCGCCACACAGAGGCCATACGCCCCTGCCACGCCAATAGCCGGTGCGCCACGTACGCGCAATTCATGAATCCCGCGCCACACTTCTTCGACCGTCCTCACCCGCTCGACCACGCTCTCGTGCGGCAGCCGCGTCTGATCCAGCAGGTAGAGCGCGTCCTCTTTCCAGGCGATCGTGGCCGGAAGCGTCAGCAAAGGGGACGACGAGACCATGCGTTCTCCGATATGTGTAGGGTCTGTTTCGCTGCGTGCTGCACGCCGTGGTTCATGCGTCGACCTCACGTGAAAGTTGGGTCGCCGTAGCCAGTTCAACCACTTCTTCAATCCCCATCAGCGCCTCGCGCTGCACCAGTAAAGTCTCGGCGAATTGCAGGCAACGCACTTCAATTGCCGCCCGCGCCGCTGCGTCTGGAATCGACGTGATGTCTGCTACTTTCGCCATACCGACGATGCGGCGAATCATCTTGCAGCCGGTGAAGCCCAGCGTGTCCGCGAAGAGTCTGCGTATAAATGCAGCCCGAAACGCTTCGGCACACTCATGGCTTGGGTCGTCGCCGATAAAGTGCCAGCTGTTCGCGCCGCCCGTGTTTTCGTGTTCGCGCCACAGTCCGAGGAATTGAGCGGCAAAGCCGTTCCAGACCTCGACCACCTGCTTGAGGAGCCAGCTTTGGTAAGGCCGTGGGTCCGCGCCGTCTACCCGGCCATGCCATTCGCGCGAAAAGAAGGCGAGCAGAAAATTGGCCAGCAGCGCGCCGACGTCGAAACCCATCGGTCCATAGAAAGCGAATTCCGGGTCGATCACGTAGCTCTCGTCCTGGTTGACCATGATCGAACCGGTGTGCAGATCGCCATGCAGTAGCGTTTCTGCGTGATTCATGAATGCCCACTTCATCTGCGCTACCGCGACACGCAAAGGCACGTGATGTCGAAGCCGTTCAATGGCTGCTTTCGGCAGCGCTTCGCTATAGACGTTAGAAGGGTGACCCTCGAACGGAAAAGTGAACACGAGCTCTTCGGTGATCTTGCAGAGTTCGCTATTGATGCCGGCGCGAGCGGCTTCTTTCTTTGCTTCGGCGTCGAGGAACAGATCCGAGCCATAGAACAACGTGCGCGCGAGGTAAGTGGCCATATGCCCCGCGAGTTTCGGGTAGACGATGCCGTCTATCAGGCCACGGCGCAGGATGCGATGCGAGGCGAGCCGCTGCATCACCACCAGAAACAGCTCGCTGTCCGCGTGGTACACCTGCGGCACATGCTGCGGACACAGCGCACCGAAGCGGCGTAATGCTGCGACTTCGTGCTCCATGCGCTGCCGCGTCAGCGGCCAGGCTTCACCCACGAGACGCAGGAACGGGGGCGCCTGCTTGACGACCACGCTTTGTTGCGGCACCTGCACGTTGCTGACGAAATACACGTAATTCAGATTACCGTCACCGACTTCGACGACTTCCAGCTCGCTGTCGTCGCCGAGCAGGGCGTTCACCGCGGGAATGCGATGCAGGTACGCCGCCAGCTCGGAAGAAGTCAACGCCTCAAATTCCATGGTGCTCCTCTACGTATAGAAGACCGCTTATCTGCGCTTGCGTACCAGGTCGAACTTGAAAATGCTGGTGTTGTAGTAGTCGTTGCTGTAACAGATCGGCCGGCCTGTGTGATCGAAATCCACTTCGTCGATCAGCAGGAAGAGGCCGAAGCCGTCCTGCAGTTCAGGCAGGTCGCGTGAGGTCAGGATGGTCGGCTGAATCGAACTATGCGTATGCGACAGGCGCAGCCCGGCGCGCGCAAAGAACGCAAACAGCGACTCGCCAAGCTCGATCTCCGTGGCATCGAAGATCGCCTTAGGTACGATGTCGATGCAATAGGCCGCAATGGCATCGTCAGCACGTCGGACCCGTTCGATCCACATGCATGGGTCGCCCACCTGCAGACCCAGCTTGTTTGCGAGGCTCTCCGAGGCGGAGACAGGCTTGACCTGCATACGGCTCGTCGACGGCACCGCGCCCACGCTCTTGATCATGTCCGTCACAGACATCAGATCATCCAGACCACCCTGCAGCTTCAGCGCAATTTGTCTGACGAAGGTGCCCCTGCCCTGAACGCGCGTCAACAGGCCATGCGAAATCATCTGCGCCACCGCTTCCCGCAAGCTGGAGCGCCCGACGCCTAACAACTCGCAAAGCTCCGGCTCAGTGGGGATCTGATCGCCTGGCTTGAGCGCCTGCTCACGAATCATCGACAATAGAGATTCCTGAATCTTTTCGCTCATGGACCGATCGACGCTAAGGCGCATGGTTCGCGGCTGAAGTCTGCACGAAAATCAATATACATCAGACGTCTGATGTATATTTTCGGGGCATACCCTTACTGTTGGATTTGAAAACCGTTAGTGCTGCACTGCAATGTGCAGCAGGAATGAAGCGTGATTTCGTGCGAGCATGGAACGTGCATGACCATCCTGGCATGCACTCGCCAAAGCGCACCGGATCAAGAGGAGGACTGCGTGAATGCATCCCGATCGACCGTGAATGATCTCAGCCGACGCACCTGGTTGCGTGGCGCACTCGGTGCCTCGCTAGCGTGGCCGCTCAGTCGCATGGCCGGAGCACAGTCCTCTGATGCGCAGATACCCTTGCGCTCACCGAGCGCATCCCCGGCGATGAACAGGCGCCCTATTCCCAGCACCGGCGAGCCGCTGCCTGTCGTAGGCTGCGGCACCTGGCGCACGTTCGATGTGGGCGACGACGCCGCTGCGCAGGCGCGCCTCGCCGAGGTCTTGAAGGTGCTGTTCGCCGCAGGCGGTTCCGTAATTGATTCGTCACCGATGTACGGCTCATCCGAGGCCGTAGCGGGCACGCTGCTGACCCGGCTCGCGGCTCATCAGAAAGCGTTCGTTGCCACCAAGGTGTGGACTGAAGGGCGCGAGGCAGGCATTGCGCAGATGGAAGAATCGATGCGGCGCTTGCAGCAGCCGCGTATCGATCTCATGCAGATTCACAACCTGCTCGACTGGCGCACACAACTGGCGACGCTGCGCGACTGGAAAGCGAGTGGCCGGATTCGCTATCTCGGCATTACCCACTACACGCCGGGCGCCTTCGATGAAGTCGAGGCCATCATGCGCAACGAACAACTCGATTTCGTGCAGATCGATTATTCAGCAGATGACCGCGCCGCTGAGGAACGGATTTTGCCGCTGGCAGCACTTCGCGGCATTGGCGTGATTATCAATCAGCCCTTTGGCGGCGGAAGTTTGCTCGGACGCATGCACGACCGGCCATTGCCCGGATGGGCCCCGGAAATTGACTGCACGTCGTGGGCCCAGGTGCTTCTGAAATTCGTGCTGGCGCATCCCGCCGTCACCTGTGTCATCCCCGGCACAGGCAGGCCCGAGTACATGATCGATAACGTACACGCGGGAATCGGTGCCTATCCGGACGCGGCGTTACGCAAACAGATTGTCGCCGCGATCAGCGCATGAGCGCATGCGTCTTGAGGACTGGCCACTTACTCTGCCGGCAGAGTAAGCGCAGCAACCTCGCAGTTTTTCAAGCTGCGCAGCACTGCGGGCGGCAAAAGCAGTTTGGCAGCACGCACGCCCGCGCCCATCACCACCTGAGTGCGCTCCATCACAGCGGCATCCACCAGAACGCGCCAGTCTTCCGGCACACCAAACGCTGTGATCCCGCCGAACTCCATGCCGCTATGTTCGACTGCGACTTCCCGCTTGGCGAACGAAAGCCGCTGCGCACCCAGATGTGCTTTCACCGCGCCGTTGATATCGAGGCGCAGCGAGCCAAGCGTGACGATCGCGGCATATTGCTCGGCTCCGTCCTTCTTGTACTTGATGACGATGGTGTTCGCACAGTCTTCCAGACCGAAGCCGTACCGCGCACTGAATGCGGCCGTATCCGACGCGTCGTCTGCGACTGCAAACACGATCACTTCGTTAGGTGGCAAGTGAGCGATGACGTGCACCGGGAGATAGGCGCTGAGTTCCGTCGACGGGATGATGTCTAACTGCGGGAAAGATTCGTGTGAGTGCATGGCGGCTGTGCGAGTTGGGATTCACGCTATTCTAGCGGCTGATTTTTTATGCTGCAGCGAAAGGGGCGGCGACGCGTTTTAAGGGTGAGTGATTTCCAATCTGGTGCTGCGTCCCTTATCCTCACCGCTATTAGCTCGTCACCTCCACTCGTTCTGATATTTCGACGGCCACGGCGACGCCACAGATACCTTTACACAGAGGCTCGGTTTGTTCCCAGTTAAAGCGGCGTGCTTGCGCTCTAGTCTTGTTGCGATCGCGTTGACGACGCTCTCAGCGAACGCGTCTTCGGCCTACGCAAATCAACGCCCTCTTTCGGACGAAGAACCGGCCAGAGTGTCACTGCAAAGCGGCGTGCTGGTGCGCGATTTACCTCTGGAAAATGGCGCGTTTCAGCGCGTTCTCTACGCCGCTCCGCCGCAAAAAGCGCGTGGTGTCATCGTGATGTTTGCTGGAGGCGCCGACGACCTTGGTATCCAGACGAATGGCGAGATCGAACACTCCGATAATTTCGTGGTCCGCTCGCGTGCCTTGTGGATCGCCAAAGGCTACGGCGTGGTACTCGTCGATGCAATCGGCGATCAATCCATGCGCGGCAAGCGCAGCAGTGCCGCCTACGCTGCAGTTACCCGACAGATCGCCGCGTTCGCCCAGCAACAATCGCCGGCACCCGTCTGGATACTCGGCACGAGTCAGGGATCGATAGCGGCGATGAACGCAGCATCGCATGCGAGCCGTACCCAGATCGCGGGGGTAATCCTGACGGAATCCGTCTCGTTGCCCGGCGGCTCGCACGAGACCGTCTTTGATGCCCACCCTGAACAGGTCCATGTGCCCGCGCTCGTGGTCGCCAACCAGAACGATCGCTGCAAGGTGGCGCCGCCTTCAATGGCCAAAGCGATCGCCCAGGCGCTGCGGAACACACAGGTCTCCGTACTTTTCGTGCAAGGCGGCCTCACACATTCGTCGAACGCCTGCGCGTCCCTATCGCCGCATGGTTACGACGGTATCGAATCCAATGTAGTAGATCAGATCACCGCGTGGATGGCACGCGTGACGAGTTGAGCGCAATCACGATTGCGCCCACCGCCCACATGGGTACGCTGCCTGTTCAGCTATTGTTTACCGGCGCCGCTGATGTTGTCTGATTAGGCGTGCAGTCTGTTTTGTATTTCGCCTGCAGGCGAGAGCGAGCGTCGGTGATATCGAGCGCGTAGTTATCGACACCGGGCCGGTAACCCACCGACTCCAGTAACTCGGCTACCCATTCCCTCCCCTCAATCAGCAAAGTCAGTCGAGCCCGACAGTTCCTTCCATATTTCGGTCTCCTGCGTCACGTACTCATTTTTCGCCGCGATTGCAGCGAGCGTATCCGTGCCGAGCGGAAGGCGCAGTGGCGGGGTCGGCGCGTCGACCAGCTTGAGCATCGCTGCCGCCAGCTTCTTCGGGTCGCCGGGCTGGTTGTGATTCATCTGCGTGGCTTTGCGACGCACCGCGCCCGAGGTCTCGTCGTAGTCGTCGATCACCTCTGGCGCCACAATCAACGATGATCCATCCAGAAAGTCCGTGCGGAAGTACCCGGGCTCGACAACCGTCGCGTGGATACCGAGCGGCTTTAACTCGGCGTATAGCGATTCGGTGATACCTTCAACCGCGAACTTCGTCGACGAGTACACACCGAATCCCGCCCCGGCCCGATAGCCGCCAATCGACGAAATGTTGATCACGTGACCCGAGCGCTTCGCGCGCATTGTCGGCAGCACGGCGCGCGTTACGTTCAGCAAGCCGAATACGTTGGTGTCGTACATGCGCCGGACATCCTTGTCGGCAGATTCCTCTACCGCACCCAACAGGCCAAAGCCAGCGTTATTCACCAGCACGTCGACGCGCCCGAATTTTTCCACCGCTGCCTGCACGGCAGCCTTCGCCTGTGCCTCGTCGGTTACATCCAGCGCAACAGGCAACAGAGCCGGCGATTCACCGAGACGCTCGACAATCGCTTTGACGTTGCGCCCTGCAGCCACTACCGCGTTGCCGTCCGCAAGCGCCGCTTCGGCGATCAATGCGCCGATCCCACGCGACGCGCCAGTGATGAACCACACGCGTTTGAAACCGCCCTGTTGGGTGTCAACCATGATGTATCTCCTACATTTGGGGTGAAGTGATGCCATCGTAGGGGCTGCGACTGACACAAACTAGCCGTCAATTGCTAGACTCATAATCAATCTTTATTTGCGAATCCGGGGCGCGCGCCATGAACGAAATTCGTGCAATCACCACTTTCGTTCGAGCCGCGACGCTCGGCAGCCTGCGGCGTGCAGCGGTCGACCAGGGCGTCTCGCCGCAGGCTGCAAGCCATGCAGTGATGCAACTGGAGAAGGAACTGGGCGTGCGGCTCTTTCATCGGACTACGCGCAAGCTCAGCCTGACCGAGGAAGGCCAGCGGCTTTTCGACAGCGTGCAGCCGGCACTTTCGATTCTGTCGTCGGCTCTTGACGAAACCCGGCGCTCGAAAGAGGAAGTTGGTGGCCTGCTGCACGTGAGCGCACCCCGATCACTGGGACTTCCGGTTCTGTGGCCATACTTCGAGGCATTCCAGCAGCTTCACCCGAATGTGCAACTCGACGTGCAGTTCAACGACCACTTCACCGATCTCGTGACTGCACGTTCCGACGTGGGATTCCGCGCTGGGCCGCCGCCGTCGGGTGGTTCGATTGCTCGTCGGCTCATGCCGATCCAGCTGATTGTCTGCGCTTCGCGGGAATACATCGAGCGCAACGGCGCGCCGCGAACCATCGAAGAACTGGCGCAACATCGCTGCACTGGATACCGACGCGCCAACACAAACAAGCTGGCGCAGTGGCAGTTCGGAGTCGGCGATGAGGTCGTCTATCGCGATGTCCCCGCGGCCATCTGCGTGAACGATACGGAGCTGGAAACGCAGGCCGTGCTATCGGGACTCGGCATTGGGCAGTTGGCCAGCTTCAACGCTACGGCCCACATTAGAAGCGGCCGACTCGTTCCCTTGCTGACGCAACACGTCACCGAGTACGGCACGATCTATATTTACTACGGACATCGAACCGAGCAGCCGTTGCGCGTGAAAACCTTCATCGATTTCATGATCGAACGCATGACCGATAACAGGAACTTCTTCCTCGATCAGTCGGAGCTTCGCGCCGCTCGTTTGCCGCAACGGGGCCGGGCCCGCTAAACATTAACGCACTACGACTTGGAATCCATCCGCGCCAACTTGTCATGCAGTTCGCGCGTCAGCGCTTCGATACGCTCGCTCATCTCCTTGGTGATTTCGGTCAACCTGGTATTTTGCGCGAGCAGAATAACCAGTTGCTCAGTCTGCTTCACCGTCAGGACCTGCCGCTCTTCGTTTGCCTTGGCGATGTCTTCGCGATGACGCGCATCTGCATCGGAGCTAGTCTTGTCGCGGTCTGCCTGTCGCGTTTGCGCAAGCAGAATCAAAGGGGCTGCATAGGCCGCCTGCAGACTGAATGCCAGGTTTAGAAGGATGAAAGGATAGACGTCAAACTTGGTTAGCCCAGCGACGTTCATTCCAATCCAGACGGCGACTATGATTGTTTGGGCAACCAGAAACGTCGGCGTCCCGAAGAAGCGGGCGAAACTCTCCGCCTTCAGAGCGAACCAGTCGTCACCGAATACAGATGAAAGGTGGGCGTGTGGTAAATGAAACCGTAAGTGACGGTCATCGTCTTTCGGGTTGTCGTTGGGAGAAAGAGGTGTGTTCATGATTGGGCCGTCGTTTGGTTGAGCAGTTGATAGTACACATCCATGCCACTACTCCGTATGACAGGCTGTCACTTTTTTGGCATCGTTCATCAACTGCGCGGCAAGCGCAAGGGCAATCTCTCCAGCCGGCGACATCGTACGATCAGCGAGCGTGACGGTCGCCCACTCAAGTGCCATGCGGGGAAGGTCCTTCACGGGCACGGGCGCAAGTGTTTGCGCGGCGAGTTCCTTTCGCACCACCGAGGGCGTGGCAAACAGCAGCGCGTCCGTTCGTTCGACAAATGACTTCAGGATCCGGACGTCATTACATTCGAGCTGAAACGGAACCTTCTCGTGACTCCTTATCTTAAGGATCCGATGTATGGCGGCCTGCATAAAAGGGGGCAACGGCACGGAGACGAGGGGATATTTACGCAGCGAACTCGCAGTTGCGGGTGTGCCGCCAAGCAAGGGATGACCCGGACGGGCAAACCATCCGCCCTCATGCCGCGGCAGGGCTCGCATATTGAGTGCGGGGTTATCAGGCAGCACGCGCCGATCGATCACGAGAAAATCCATTTGCTCTGCCACGAGCATATCGATCATTGCTTTCGCGTGATGTAGCTCCAGCTTGATTTCGACATGCGGGTGACGCTGCGAAAACTCCACCAGCATGTCGGGCAACAAGATCATGGCCGGGTAAGGACCAAGGCCAATTCTCACCTCTCCCGCTTCATGTGTCTTGAGCAGTTCCGCATCCCTGACGAGACTGTTTGCCTCGAACAGAACACGACGTGCGCGTTCAACAATCGTTTTGCCAACCTGCGTGATTGCAACACCCCGTGTCGCCCGATCGAACAGGCGCAGACCAAGTTCTTCCTCGAGCGCCTGAATGCTACGGCTCAGAGCGGGCTGACTTAGATGCACCCGCTCCGCAGCCCGCGCAAAGCTGCCCTCCTCGGCGAGCGCAACCGCGTGGCTCAGACGTCGAACACTCATCTCATGCATACGTTGCAATCTCCTGATACCAACAATGCATTGGCTTTATGTCCAAGTTTAGACTGAAATTGCGGGAACGCAACTGGGACGGATACGAGGATGCCTGCGCAAATTCACGCGCTCGCAGACCTGGTGAGCTCATAACAACATTGGAGATATGCATGCAAATCTGGAAACACCCGATGGTGCCTGGCCTTGCGATTGCGATGTCGGCGTGCACGACAGTGTCAGTGCCCGCGAGCCGGGGGGCGTCAGTGAGTGACGATGCAGTAACGGCAGCAGCGGTTTCGCAGGCGGAAGCCATACGTATCGCGCGCGATGCCTACGTTTACGCTTATCCGCTAGTGCTTCAGGACGTGACCCGGGTCCACACGTCGAACTTCGCGGCTGCGGCGAGATTCCCCGACGCGCCGCCTAATCAGTTCGTGCATGCACCAGCCTTTCCGCCGATCGACATGAAGGTGCTTGTTCGGCCCAACGCCGACACGCTCTACTCCGTAGGATGGCTCGATCTGGGCCCCGAACCTGTGGTCTTGTCCGTCCCCGCCAGTGACCGCTACTTCATGCTGCCCTTGCTGAGTTTGTGGAGCGACGTATTCGCAGTGCCCGGCACAAGAACAACCGGCCGCAACCGGGCGGCCAACTTCCTGGTGGTCGGACCCAACTGGCACGGACAGGTGCCGCCGGGACTCGAACTCATTCATGCGCCAACGCGCTACGTTGGCGTTCTCGGACGCACCCAAACAAACGGACCGGCTGACTATGCGTATGTCCACCAGCTTCAAAGCGAGTACAAGATAACGCCGCTCGATGCGTGGGGGAAAACCGGTGCGCCGCCGCAGAGATGGACAGTCGATCCTGACGCGGATATGAAAACCTTGCCACCGGTCGTGGTTGAGAGAATGGACGCACAGACCTTCTTCAAGCGCTTCACCACTTTGCTGAAAGACAACCCACCGGGTCCGTTTGATTATCCGATCGTTCAGCGCATGGAACGACTGGGCATCCACGTCGGCACGCCGTTCGATGTCAACAGCGCCCCACCGCAAATTCGCGTCGCCTTCGAGACAGGTTTGGCACAGGGTAAAGCGCTGGTCGCATTGCAGCAGCAAAAGGAATCCGGCATCGGGCGCAAAGGCTGGACCTACACGACTGAAAGCGGCGCCTATGGCGTGAACTATCTCTATCGCGCCGCGATCGCGTCATGCTGCCTAGGAGAAAACCTCGCCGAGGATGCGTTATATCCATCAACAGCAACGGATAGCGACGGACATCCGCTCGACGGATCGCATCAATACGTTTGGCACATCGACAAGTCCCAGATACCCCCTGTCGATGCTTTCTGGTCTATCACCGCATATGACAGCCACGGCTATTTCATCCCTAACGAGTTGAAGCGGCAAACCCTGGGTGACCGGGATAAGCTGAAATTCAACGACGATGGCTCACTTGACATCTACGTCCAGGCCAACTCACCCGGCACAGCAAAAGAGTCCAACTGGCTGCCCGTCGCGCAAGCTCCCTTCTCGCTGATGCTCAGGCTCTACTCGCCGCAACTGTCGGCGTTAAACGGCGACTGGCAACCGCCACCCATCACGCGCGAATAGCGACAGCGGGGCTCCCGCTTGCCCGCGCATCTCCCACAGGCATAGTCCGGCTGCGTGGCGCACGCAGTTATGTTGCCCACGCCGATCGTGACTAACGCTCATATCTTCATTGCTAAACACATATGAAAATCCTTAACCTGACTCGACGCCCTGCACTCCTCAATGTTCTGATTGCCGGCGCCCTCGCGACCTCGATGGCGGGAGCGGGAGCGGCGAGCGCATCGACGCCAGCGGTAATCGCACAGCAACACAACATCACGTTGTCCCCAGCTGAGATCCAGGTGCTCGCTCGAGATCTGTATTTCTACGCTTATCCTATCGTGCTGATGGACATCACGATGCGCCAGGCTACGAATGTGCCTGACGCAACATCGGTACCCATGCGCGCCCCCGTCAATCAGTTCGCCCACTTCCGTACGTATCCGAACGCCGATGCAAAAGATGTGGTGCGATTCAACTTTGATACGCTGTACTCGCTTGCATGGGTCGACTTGAGTCATGGCCCCGTCATTTTGACGGTGCCAGACACGCATGGCCGTTACTATCTGGTGCCGTCACTGGATATGTGGAGCGATGTCTTCGCCTCGGTCGGCTCACGGACAACTGGCACGCAGGCTGGCGAATATGCATACGTACCGCCTCATTGGCATGGCACGCTCCCTGACGGGGTACAACGGATCGACGCACCGACATCCATGATCTGGCTGATGGGACGCACGCAAACCAATGGACCGGACGACTATCAGAATGTGCATCTGATCCAGGATGGCCTCAAGCTCACGCCGCTCAACCTGTGGGGCAAACATGGCAACGCGGCTGCCGCATCGTCCGTCGATCCGGAAATTGACAATAAGACGCCGCCGCTCGTTCAGGCAAACCGGCTGACCGGTGTGGATATGCTCACTCGCCTCTCGGCACTGATGCAGCGCTACCCTGCCCATGCAAATGATTACCCGATCCTGTTGCGCGCTCGCGCGCTCGGCCTGGAACCGGGCAAAACGTGGGATGCGACCAGACTGGATAGCGCGACGCGCGACGCAATCAATGCCGGTGCGAACGCCGCTCGAGACGACCTGGTCAAGGCGATCAAGAAAATCGGTCAGCACGTCAATGGCTGGTCGATCCTGGTGGATGACACCGGCACATACGGAACGTCATATCGCCATCGCGCCGTGATTGCGTTGGGCGGACTCGGCGCGAATCTGCCAGCGGATGCGGTGTACCCTACTGCGTTTCGCGACGGCGACGGTAAGCTGCTCGATGGCGCGAACCGTTATGTACTCCATTTCGCCAAGGGTCAACTACCGCCCGCGAACGCATTCTGGTCTCTGACGATGTACGACAACCAAGGTTTTCAGGTGCCGAATTCGCTCCATCGTTTCGCGATCGGCAGTCACGACAAGCTTACGTTCAACGCCGACGGCTCGCTCGACCTTTATATCCAGCACGATTCGCCCGGGGCTGAAAAGGAATCGAACTGGTTGCCGTCGCCAGCATCGGGACAGTTGGGGCCGACATTGCGGCTGTACTCGCCCAGAGCCGAAGTGCTGGAAGGCGACTGGGTTCCGCCGGGAATCCAGCGCGTGAACTAGACGAGCTTGCCGCGCGCTCAATTCAAGCGATATGGAAAACCGCCACTGCCGCGCGCAACTGTTGGGCCTGATCTTCGAGCGACCCAGCAGCAGCCGCGGCTTCTTCCACCAGCGCCGCGTTCTGCTGGGTTACCGTGTCCATCTGCGAGATTGCCTGATTGATTTGCTCAATACCGCGACTCTGTTCGTTCGACGCTGATGCAATCTCGCCCATGATGTCGGTCACGCGCTGGATGGCGACACCAACCTTTTCCATTGTTTGCCCCGCACGCGAGACGAGATCAGCGCCCTCCTCAACCCGGGAACCGGAAGCCTCAATGAGTAGCCGGATATCCTTGGCGGCACTTGAAGATCGCTGCGCAAGCCCCCGCACTTCGCTTGCCACAACAGCAAAGCCTCTGCCTTCCTCTCCGGCCCGTGCCGCTTCTACCGCCGCGTTGAGAGCAAGAATGTTGGTCTGAAACGCGATTCCCTCGATGATGCCGATGATCTCGGCGATCTTTCCCGAGCTCTCCTGAATACCCTGCATCGTCTGCACCACCTTCCCCACAATCTGACTGCCTTCAAGGGCAACCCCGTTTGCGTTGTCGGCCAATCCGCTCGCTTGTCTGGCGTTTTCTGAATTCTGTTTAACCGTTGCAGTCAGCTCTTCCATGCTGGCGGCAGTTTGTTGCAGCGATGCGGCCTGTTGTTCCGTGCGCGCAGACAGGTCGGTGTTACCGGCTGAAATCTGCGTCGTTCCGGTCGTCACCGCTTCGGAGCTCGCTCCAATGCGTACCACCATTTCGAGCAAGGCGTTGCGCATCCGGGCTAGCGACGCGAGCAAGCTGTTGTGGTCTCCTCGCGCCAGAACGATCGGCACGCTCAGATCACCGCTCGCCATCCTGTGCATGGCCTGAGCAACGTCAGCGGGCTCGCCGCCAAGCGCGCCAGTCACTTTGTGAATGATTTGCCACGCCAAGGCTGCAATGCCGATGATCGCGATGGTGATCAAGGCTATGAGAAAACCGCCGGTTCGCCAGAATGTCGCGTTGATATCATCAGTAAAGATTCCGGTCCCTATCCACCAGTTCCAGGGCTTGAATTCCACGATGCCATTCATCTTTTCAACCATTTCCCCGGTTGCAGGATGCTTTGCGAGCGTCGTCATAACGGGGATATGCTCGCGGTCGAGCATTTCCCGATACAAATCGCTGTCGGGCCTTCCATCCGGTGCCTTGCCGACGTTGATCTTACCGATGCTGGATGTCTTGCGGTGTACGAGCGTTGTGCCGTCGGGAAGGCGGACCCAGAAATAACTTTGGTCTGAATAGTTGAGCTGACTCAACGCCAGTTTCGTCGCCGACTGTGCCTGCTCGGTCGTCATCGTTCCGGCCACTTCCTGATCGTGGTAGTACGTCGCCAGATGTTCTGCCATCTGAAGCAGATTGGTGATCTGTGCGCGCTTATCGTCGAGCATCGCCTGTCTAACGCTATAAAGACTGTAAGCGCCGACCGCTAGAAGTGCGATGAGCGCAGTCAGCGCCAATACCATCAGCCGTGTAGACACCTTCATGAAAATCCCTGATCGTTCACATTTTTTCGGGCCTACCGCATCTGCTTCGGTGCGAGCCAACATCTCGATTACGGCAACGCAGTCAAATCCTTGATAAGGGTTACCTCTGATAACAATTAACCCTCCTGGAGCCATAGAAAGTCAAAAGATACCCAGTAACCGCTACTTGCCAGACCTACAATTCCGCTTGTCGACTTCGACGATGCGATGGGAGGACAGGTCATGAAAGCGCGCTACGCTGTTGCGTTGGCACTCCTGGCGGGCTTCGGTATGGGAGTGGCCGCGATCCAGACCGAACAACCCGACGACGATTCCGACTGACGCGCAAGTTCGTACGATATCAACGGAACATCGAAATCGTACGTCCCTAATCGAGCAGTCAAGCTCAGTGAGGCGTCGACGACACGCCCGTATCAGCCGAAGCCTGGCTCTGCTCCTGCTTCTGCGCCTCGCCAGCAGCGGTATGCTCGCTCCACCCTCCTCCCAACGACCGGTACAGCGCCACGGCTGAAAGCGCATGTTCCCGCTTGGCCTGATTCAACTGATCGGAATCCTCAAGATAGGTCTGCTGAGCGGCAAGTACGTCGAGAAAATCGGTGGCACCACCTTTGTACAACTGGTTCGCCAGTTTGAGCGACTGATCTGACGCGGCAAGCGCATCAGTCAAGCGCTGCGTCGATTCTGTCGTGCTGACGAGATCGCTACGCGTATCCTCGACTTCCTTGAGTGCCTGGAGCATCGTTTGCTGCAAACCCAACTGTGACTCGCGCATTTTGCTTTCACTCTGCTGGATGTCGGCGGTAATGCGTCCCGCGTTGAAGATCGGGCTGGTCGCATTGAGCGCGGCGCTAAACAGGTTGTCCGTGAGCGCCGGCATACCCAGGTATGAAGCGGCGAGCAATCCGTCGCTCAGGTTGAGTGTGAACTTCGGATAGCGCTCGGCGTGCGCCACCCCCACTTCGGCAGCGCGCTGCTGGACTGTCGCGTAGGCCGCCAGTACATCCGGACGACGCAACAAGGCTTCAGACGGAAGCGTCTGCGGTGCCGCTCCACCCGGCGTCGGGACCGGAGCGGGAGTGGCGAGTACGAGCTTGTCGATCGACTCCGGCGTGCGCCCCGAATACACGGCGATCAGGCTGAGTTGATGCTGGATCGAAGACTGAGCGCGCGGAACCCGCGCGAGCAGTTCGCTCAACTGATTCTGCGCACGTGACACATCCAGTTGCGTCGACAGACCATACTTGAGCCGCTCCTGCGTCAGTTGCAGCGCTCGCTGGCGAATTACAACGTTGTCCTGCAGGATCTTCAACTCTGACTGAGCCCAGCGCAAGTCGACATAAGCCGACGCCGTATTGGCGGCGAGTGCGAGCCTGAATTCATCCTCCGCGTGCTGCTGCCCGACCAGTTGCGACTGCGCCGCGAGCAGGTCGAGCCGCTCTCCGCCAAAGACGTCCGGGCTCCAGTTCAGGGCCAGGCCCACGCCCCCTTCACGCACGTAACCGAGCGGAGGTGGTGTGTTGATCCGGCTATTCGACGCGGTAGCGGTTGCGTCGAGTTCCGGCAGCAACGCCGCGTGCTTCTGCGTGGTAATCGCCCTCGCCTGTTTGACGCGTTCAGCGGCGGCCTGCAGATCCAGGTTGCTAGTGAGAACCGAACTCACCAGTTCGTCGAGCACAGGGTCGCCAAATTGCGACCACCACGTCGCGGCGTCGACGCTGTCTTTGGGCGCCTCGACACTCCAGTTTGCCGGGGCGGTTGTTTTTACGGTGTCAGGCAGATCGGTGTGCGTCGCCGGTTGCACAGCGCACGCCGCCAATGAAAGACTGACCATTGCTGCAATGAAAAGCTTTTTCATGATGACCTCAATGTGCGTCCGGCGGCGGCGCGGCGTTATTGATCGATTTGGCGAAAAACACGCTGACGATGCCCACAAGGAAGCACAGCGACAGCACGTAGAAAACATCGGAGTACGTCAGAACCAGTGATTCCCGCAGGACTAGTGCATGCAGGCTGGCAAGTCCCGACTGGGTTGCGTCGAGCGCATCGCCCGCGACTGCGGACCAGTGAGCGGTCTGTCCGGACAGCAGCGACTCCACTTCCGGGCGCCCCACGGTGACGCTTTCATTGAGGCGGAGATAGTGGAAGTTAAGACGGTCGTTCAACATGGTGGCGCTCACCGCGATGCCGATCGCGCCACCCAGATTACGCATCAGGTTGAACAGGCCGCTTGCCGACTTGAGCCGTGACTGTGGCAACGACCCCAGCGCCATCGTGACGATCGGCGGCACAGCGAACTGCTGACCGATGCCGCGCAGCGCTTGCGGCAGGAGCAGCTGTTGCCAGCCCCAATCGTGGGTCACAGGCACATACAGATAGCATCCCAAACCAAAGCACACGAGGCCGAAGAGCAGCAGCCAGCGCATGTCGACGAAACGGGAGACCACTGCGTACACGGCGAGCGCAAGCAGTTGAAACACACCAACGGACAGCAACGCGATGCCGATCTGCAGAGAACTGAAGCCTCGCACCTGACTCAGGAACAGCGGAGTCAGAAACACCGTGACGAAGATGCCGACGCCGGTGACGAACGACAACAGGCTGCCGATGCCAAAGTTTCTGACCATCAATGCGCGCAGATCGACGATAGGATCTTTAGCGGTCAATGCATGAACAAGAAAGAGAAAGCCGCAGATTGCGGAGATCCACGTACAGGCGACAATCACGTGGTCGCCGAACCAGTTTTTGCGCGGCCCTTCTTCGAGCACGTACTCCAGACATCCAAGGAAACCTGACATCAGAACAATGCCGAGGTAATCGCCTTTCTTCAGCAACGACAAATCAGGCTTGTCGATGTTCACGTACTTCGGCACCAGCGCGGCGACTGCCACGCCCGGCACGAGGTTCAGATAGAACAGCCAGTGCCACGACCATTGATCGGTAATCCAGCCACCTATCACGGGGCCGATCGCCGGTGCCAACGAAGCCAACGCGCCGATAGTGGTCGATGCGATCAAGCGCTGTTTGCCGGGAAACAGAACAAACGCTGTCGTAAAGACAGTGGGAATCATCGCGGCGCCCATCGCGCCTTGCAATGCGCGGAAGGTGATGATCGAGTTGATGTCCCATGCGATCCCGCACAACATGCTTGTGATCGTAAAGCCCACTGCGGAAGCAACAAAAAGCCACCGCGTCGAAAACACCTTGGAAAGCCAGCCCGACATCGGGATAACAAGAATTTCCGCGATCAGGTAGGCGGTCTGGACCCATGACAGCTCGTCCTGACTCGCCGAAAGTCCACCACCGATGTCACGCAGCGAAGAAGCAACGATCTGAATATCGAGGGTTGCCATGAAGAATCCCAGGCACATCAGCGCGAAGGCGAACACACGCTGGCGTATCGGCTGGGAAGCGGGGTCAAGCGAGTTTGAGGTTGTCATGATCGTGGCTCGGGGCGCGCTTAGTTAGCACTCGAAACCTGTGACGCGTCGGCGAGATGCACCACGACCGTTGCCGACAGACCAGGACGCAGCACTGATTCCATACTGGCCGGCACATCAAGATGGACCCGCACCGGCACCCGTTGCACGATCTTCGTAAAGTTGCCCGTGGCATTCTCCGGCGGCAGTACGCTGAACGTTGCGCCCGTCGCCGGGGCGAGACTTTCAACATGACCATGCAGAGGAATGGCTGAAGCATCGAGCGTGACGTCGACCCGGTCGCCGATCTGCATTTTCTTTAGCTGGTCTTCCTTGAAGTTGGCGTCTACCCAGAGATCCGTCGAGGGCACCACGGTCAGCAGTGAAACGCCGGTGTTGGCCAACATGCCCACCCGAGCGGTCCGGTTGCCAATATAGCCGTCGACCGGCGCGCGAATCGTCGTGTACTCGACGTTCAATTCCGCCACTCGCTGCGCAGCCTGAGCCGTGCCGACACGGGCCTGTGCATCGGCGATTTCCGCACCCAGCACGTCCAGTTCGCGTTTCGCCGCGAGCACCGCCGCGTCGCTGCTTTGCACGGCCGCTTGTGCCTTGTAGAAATCGGCGTCGGCGCGTTCGACGACCTGATTCGAAACCGCATCGTCCTTGACGAGCTGGCTATAGCGCGCCTGGTCGGCTGCGCTGCGTGTCAACTCGGCTGAGGACGCGCGCACTTCCGCCTGATGCTGATTGATCACGGCCGCCTGAAGTATCTGTTTCGCCTGCAACTCCGTTACAACCGCTCGCGCACTATTGACCTCAGCCGTGGCTTGCGCAAGTTTTGCGTCGTAATCGCGTGAATCGAGGCGAACCAGTACCTGATTCGCCTTCACGTGCTGGTTGTCCTGCACGAGGATGTCCGTCACGAACCCGTTCACCTTCGGCGCCATGACCGTGACGTTGCCGCCGACATACGCGTCGTCCGTTGTTTGCTCGAAACGCAAGACAAAAAACCAATAACCTGCAGCTGCGGCGAGCACCACCATGACCGCCCCTACCGCGAGCGACATCCATGGAATGCGCCGCTGCCCCGGTTCGGCAACCGGCGTGGGAATCGCTGAAGCAGGACTTGAAGGACTCGACATGGTTTCACCTGTGTATATGCACTAAAATGGATAAAGTGACGCGCTTATTGGTCGTTGAATGCCAACGTTTGTACTTAAGCTTTTGAAACGTCGCGACTGATGCGAAATAGTTCTCGACGGAGAAATTCGGCCTGTGAAGGTCCGAATTTGCGTTCGAACTCGTCTTGTGCAGCGCGCCAATGAATTGTGGCCTCCTCCAGTCTTGTGCGACCTTCATGGGTGAGAACCAGTTGCAGGCGCCTTATGCCAGGCATGGATGTCTCGTTGGCGACCAGGCGGTTGTGTAACAACGGTTGAAGCGCCCGCACCAATGTTGTTCGATCCAGCAGCATGGCGTTCGCCAGTTCGACCATCGTCAGACTGGCGCCATCTTTAAGCGCCCGCAGAATATTGAATTGCGTCGGCGTGACGTCTGCTTCCGACAGGTGCCGTTCATAAAGCTGAGAAATATGCCTGGCGGCCTGTCTGACTGCGAAGCAGTCGTCGATTTCGAGTGAGTAAGTGTGCATGCGCACAGAATAGAGACTGCCTTACCGGGGATCAATCTCGCCGGCACATCTGATTCTTGTCACGCGGAGAACAATAGGCGCCGAGCCACGGCGAAGCGCCGTCTCTATGCTCCTTCTGATGAAACCGCTTCGAAGAACGCCGCGGCATGTTCGACAAACACCCTGACTTTGGCCGGCAGTAAGGTCCGCGATTGATACGCGAGGCGGATTTCAATCGCGCCGTCCACGATGGTGAAGTCTTCAAGAATCGACACGAGCCGGCCCGAGGTTAGTTCCTCGTGCACGACGGCGGTGGGCACCAGGCCGATGCCAAAGCCCTCGAGCACCATTTCCCTGTTAAAAACGACGTTGTTGGACGCCACTTCGTACTTCAGCGGAATGGTCAGGTTCTCATCTGCCACACGAAAGGTCAGTTCTGGTTTCCGCAGCGAAGGCGACATGGCTACGAACACGTGCCCGACAAGCTCTGCGGGATTCGCCGGTGAGCCGTGCTGACCCAAATAGTCCGGCGTGGCGACGATGGCGAGCGGGATTCGCTCAAGCAGGCGGGTAATGGTCGTGTCGGTACTCAACATGAACGGCAGCACAATGCCGAGATCGTAGCCGTCTGCAACCAGATCAACCGGCCTCTCCGTCAGCGTGACGTCGAGGCTTATCTTGGGGTGTTTGCGCTTGAAGCTTGAAATGAGCGGCACGAGCCGGTTGACAGTGGCGGTCGTGTGAGCCACGAGCCGGAGCACTCCGCCTGGCTCGCGGGACTGCGTGGAGGCTTCGGCCTCAAGCGCTTCGAGTTCATCCAGTATTCGCGCGCAACCGTCGTAAAAGCGCTCGGCGGCCTCCGTCAAAGAGACTTGCCGCGTGGTTCTGTGGAACAGTCGGCTCCCGAGGCGTTGCTCAAGGCCTGCAATCGCCCGGGAGACAATGGGTGTAGTCAGGCCCAGCATGTCTGCCGCTCGTGTAAAGCTCTTCGCCTCAACAACCGAGCGAAAGACCCGCAAGCTCTCCAGGTAGTCCATATCAACTCTCCGCAGGCAACAAGGTATTTAACTTATCAGTTGCGCAGGATGGTTGCCAGTCGAGCGCGACGAAACCGATGTACCGTGCCAAGTACACGATCCGCGAGTCTGACCGGAAGGTCACCCAGGGCGCGGTCTTCACGACAGGTCGAAGCGTCCCGTGGCAAAATCAGCAACGCGGCCCTCCCGGCCCGGAGATTAGCCATGGCCAAGACAACGCAGAGTCAACCTGACGCTCCCGCAGCCGGCCGTTCCGATGCAGAGAACGAGATCCCCGGACAAGTCGTCCTCGTCTTTCAAGGGGGTGGCGCGCTGGGTGCGTATCAAGCCGGCGTCTATGAGGCGCTTCACGATTGGAAGATCGAGCCAGATTGGGTGATTGGCACATCGATTGGTGCGATAAACGGCGCCATCATCGCGGGCAATGCGCCCGAACAGCGACTAGCGCGACTGAAACAGTTCTGGAACGGAGTCGCTCACCGTGGATCCGTCGCCGCTAGCTGGCTGCCAGGATTCGAAGCCTGCGCGCGCTACTGGTCCATCGTCACACAAGGCGTGCCATCGTTCTTTACCCCTCGCCCGGCGTCATGGGCAAGCATTCATACCCGTGTTGGCGCCGACCTCGCGGCATTTTATTCGACCGGTCCGTTGCGTGAGACGCTAACCGCGCTCGTTGACTTCGAGTACCTGAATGACAAGGCGACACGGCTGACCGTAGGCACGGTCAATGTCAGCAGCGGCCGCATGCGTTACTTCACGAATCGCGACACGCCCATGGATGTTGATCACCTCATGGCATCGGCAGCGTTCCCGCCGGGTTTTCCGTCGGTGCGCGTTGAAGGAGAATCGTACTGGGATGGCGGCATTTACTCCAACACGCCCCTCGAAGCGGTGCTGGACGACCATCCACGGCGAAATTCGGTGATTTTCGCCGTGCAATTGTGGCCAGCCACCGGCCCCGAGCCTGAGTCCATTTTGCAGGTCATGAGCCGGCAGCGTGACATTCAGTATTCCAGTCGCGCGGAAAGCCATCTTGAACGACAGAAGCAGATTCATCGCTTGCGCCACGTGATCCGCGAACTGGGCCAGCACATCCCCGAAGCCCAACGCAACGCGCCTGAGGTTCAGGAGCTTCTGGGTTGGGGATGCGGCACGACCATACAGGTACTGGAACTCGACGCACCGCCTCTGGATGGAGACGACCTGAACCGGGACATTGACTTCTCGGCGGGCGGAATTGAGCGACGCTGGGCCGCCGGATACGAAGACACGATACGCATGCTGAAACGCGCGCCATGGCACGAAGTCCCAGACCCGATGGAGGGCATTTCAGTCTATCGGGTTACCCATGAATCTATGTGAAAAGCGGCGCCGAAGTCGCAGCGCCGCCCTCGCCTACGCATTGATACGCACCGTGGTTAAATTGTCTCCAGCGCCAATGCGATGCCCTGGCCGCCGCCAATACAGAGGGTGACGATACCGCGGCGCAATCCGTCGCGACGCATCGAATGGATCAGGCGCGTCGCCAGCACGGCGCCCGTCGCACCGATTGGATGGCCGTGAGCGATCGCGCCGCCTTCCACGTTAATGATGTCGTGCGGCAGTCCAAGCTCCTGCGCAACCGCGATCGGTACAGCAGCAAATGCCTCGTTGATTTCGACCCGGTCAATATCTCCGAGCTTCCAACCCGCGCGTTCAAGCGCAATCTGCACGGCGGGAACTGGCCCGAGTCCAAACATGCCCGGCTCGACCGCTGCAACACCGAAAGCGACCAGGCGGGCGAATGGTTCAATGTCGTGCGCTTCCGCAAAGCCACGGTGCGCGACTAACATGGCCGCGGCGCCGCTGTTCAGCCCGGGCGCGTTCCCCGCCGTGATGGACCCGTCAGGCCTGAAAGCCGGTCGCAGTTTCGCGAGCGTTTCCATTGTCGTATCGGGACGCGGCGCTTCGTCTCGTGCGAAACGCACGGTTCCCTTTTTCCCGGCGACTTCCACGCCGACCAGCTCCGCGTCGAACACACCACGTTCCTGCGCGGCGGCAAATCGCTGTTGCGAACGTGCGGCCCAGCGGTCCTGCGCTTCGCGAGTAATCGAAAGCTTCGTCACCAGATCTTCAGTGTGCCAGCCGGAGTGCTCATTCGAGAATGCATCAACGAGCCCGTCGCGCAACATGCTGTCGTACATCTGCGCGTTGCCCATCCGGTATCCCCAACGCCCACCGTCGAGCAGATAAGGTGCGCGATCCATATTTTCCATGCCCCCGGCAACGGCCGCTTCGCCGAGTCCCAGCCAGATCTCCTGCGCCGCAGAGACGATGGCTTGCGCGCCCGATCCGCATACGCGATTGACCGTCAGCGCCGGCACCGCCACCGGAACGCCGCCACCGATCGCGGCTTGACGCGCCGGGTTCATCCGGTTGCCCGCCTGAACCACGTTGCCCATCACGACCGACGCCAGCTCCTTCCCATCGAGCCCGCTGCGCTTGAGGGTCTCGCGCACCGCTGCCGCGCCCAGTTCAGTTGCCGGAACATCCTTGAGTGAGCCGCCATAGGCGCCGATCGGGGTTCTCACCGGATTACAGATCACTACGTCTCGCAGGTTCATCATCGTCGTCTCTCTTCAGCTAAGTAGTACGAACTGACTGCTGCCGTAGCTGGTTAGATCGGCGTCACATACTGGATGCTTGCTCGCAGCGCGAAGCAATTGCATTCGTCGCATGAAATTAGTCGGTTCGCGTAAACCACTCTATATGTGCATACGCACTTAGTCAAGTCACCGCGATCACACTAATTTGTTGCATTCCGGGCAATAGACAGCAGGAACATTTTTCACGCTCCATGCGCTCGAGCGATCAATATGATCGGGTGCCATCGGCCCCGATCCCTTCGCCCACCGGTCAAACGTCCAGGGCTGCCTGTTCAAGTAGTAGGTCAAGGCCCCCTGCTTTCTCAAGTGCATGCAGATCGTCACACCCACCAACATGCGTCGCGCCGACAAAAATCTGCGGTACGGTGCGACGGCCCGTTCGTGCGACCAACGCGGATGCAGCGGCCCGGTCGCCTTCGATGCTGATTTCGTCGAACGCTACGCCCTTACTTTGCAGCAAAGCCTTGGCGGCGATGCAATAGGGGCACGTGGCCGTGGTATAGATCGTTACGGTGCTCATGGTCAGTCTCCTTTCTGGTTACCGCTTGATTCGGGATGGAAGTTAGTCCGCGAGACTGACCGTCATTGGAATGGGATTGCGCAGTGAGTTTGCGACCGGCGAGTAGAAATTTGCCTGGCGGACAATCTCGTCCAGTTCCTCGCGGCTTGCATCCCCTTCAATTTGCACCTTTACCCGGATCGACTGGAAACCCATTTCAGACGACTGCATCTGCGCGCCGCCCGCGCCCCACGCAGCCGGGTTGCCAATGTCGGCTTCGATCAACACTTCGAGTTTCGACAAGCGCACTTCCTTCCACGTCGCCACGGCCGTGATCCCCACGGCCAGACAACCGCCAAGGCCCGACAAGACGATTTCGCCAGGTGCCGGCGCAGTGTTTTCGCCAAACAGATGCCGCGGTTCGTCGACGACAACCGGCTCGTGGTCGCCCACGTAGCTCAACGAACGGTATCGCCCCAGCATGACCGTGCGCACATTGTTTTTGCCACGGCTGGTTGGGTTGTTGCGGCCCTTCTCGGCAAAGGCACTCAGACCATCGCGGTCAATCGGGTCGAGATAAGGGGACGTTTCTTGGGGAGTGGTTACGGCGGAATTCAAGGCGAGCTCCTGAAAGCGGAAAGGACAACGCTCAGGTCCGCGAAAGTTGACTCACGGGACCGCGTTGGCGCAGACCATCGAGTGATGGTCACCGATTTGTACGGCGTTGGAGCTCAGTGTAGAGACGCTGCGAAGCACGAGTAATGCTTTTGAGGCGCAGATATATGCTCGATCGTCTCAATGTGTCGGGACAGGTATCCCGGTTAATGTTCGATAGCGGATCCGCCGACAAACCCATAGTCGAGAGAGCCGTTCGATTCGCTCCACCGCACGCCGACGAGTTCACGTGCTGCATAAGCCTCTGCGGCGCGGGAACCTTTCGCGCGAGGTAGCAGGTCAACCATTTTGCGGCTGCTGACGATCTCGCAATCGTACTGTTGCAATATCTTGGCTTGGTCGGGTGCGGGTGATTTGAACGCATCAACCTCTGCCGACCGCATGTTCCGCCAGTTCTTGCACAACAGCGTACCTGCATTCAGGTAGACATTAGACGCAGCGTGGACGCTCGACCGCGCTGTGGAACTCGCGGCGGCGGTCGTGGGTTCGAACGAAACTTTTTGTGTTTGAGCAAATACGGATACGGCTGCTACCCCGATTAGCAGTGCGATAAGTTTTTTCATTTTTCGAGTCGTGGAACCCCTAGCTCATCGCCCTGTTCAGTTTGTCACCTGCAGTCGCTGTTCGGATATACGTCGCAAGCTCAATCACAATCGTGATAATGGCCACACCTTCTATGCCTGTGCCAAAGCACCATAGGAATGCGTGTTTTGGAACCTCGCTACTTCCGTCTCCAAATACCGAGGAGAGCAGCGAGTAGAAAATGATAAAACCACCCGCCGCAAACAGCAGGTCACCACCGAAGCGAGAGCGACGGCCCGTAACGACGGCGGCCAAACACCAGAGACCGACGGGTATCCATGCTGAAAGCGAGAAAACGATGATCGCGTGAAACACGTCGTCAGGAATTTTGTTCAAGTACGTTCCGAGCGACGTCGCCCGTGTAACGTAATACCGAACTGAATGTGATGACGGCGGAGCTTCAAAGAAGCCGTATCGCGTCCCCGGGAACGGTTTCAGATAGGCAATACCATCCTTAATCGGGCCGAAGAATACGGACGGCTGCTTGAAGAAGAGAGGGATCAGTCGCGTACGCTTGACGTTGATTACGTCGGGACATGGATGATGCTGATCCACGCCCGGGGAATAGAACGACTTCCCAATCATCGACATGCAGGATTGCGGCAGGCGCAGGTCTCGCAGAGCGCTCTCTGGGTCTTCGGCGTTAGGCAAAACCTCTGTGAAAATCGTGTCCGTTATGTTGACCAGCTTCAGCCTCTTCCCGAAACCTGAGTCTGAGTAGTTGGCGAGAGAGAATAGAAATACCAGCACGAGGCTGAAACACACAACCGACACGCAATTGCGCAATCTCTCGCCATTTCGAAACATCAAGACGGCTGCCACGAGGCCGACGACTAGCGCGAGAGGTGCATATTGGGGTTTGCTGAGACCGAGGCAGAGCAGCGCTGCGAAAGTCAGGCGTTGCAGGGCCTTGGATCGACCATTCCCGTTCACCCAGAGTAGCCAAAGCGCTGCTACCGCGAGGAAGGAACCGAGCACGACGATAAATTCGTTGTACAGCGTGTTCATATACGCGAGATAGCCGAATTCCCCGAACGCCAATGCGTATATTCCGGAGACCACGAGCCGCTGGTTGGCCGTTCGGGCGGCCAGGAATACAGCAATCGCCGCGACGAGAACCATGCAAGCCCGGAGCATGCCGATGTAACGGAAATCGACAATGTCTCCGGTGTGGAAAAAGCGCGTGACCAGGTATGGGACAACCGTGTCGATCGACACGGCGCACATATCGGCGTCCGTTTTACGTGTGAGGACCAGTCGATTCACCGGACCTGACAGGTGCGCTTCAATGCTTGGATCGCCGTAGTCTTGCCATAGACCCATGCAGCTCTCGACGCGCGCAAAATCCCAATTGTTGGGATAAGCGATTAACGGCGACGCAGCGGTGATGGCGAATAGTTTCACCGTAGTTAATAAGGCCAGCAGCAGTGCTACAGCGAGTACCCCGAGATTGCGGTTCATCTAGATGGTTATTTTGTAAGACAAATACAAGAAAATTGACGGCATTTTACATGTTGAATTTGGGGATCGGTCGAAACTGTTGTTTGGTTGCCAAGACGCAGGTGGTCTTGAGTCCGCGCCCCGCGCCGCGCGATTGAGCGTGCCCGAGGAGGTGAGCACGGAACCCATAGCCCACAAGGCAGGCGAAACCCTTCGCTTCCAAGAATCTCGGCAAACGAAAAAGCCGCCTCAAAGGGCGGCTATTGGTCTACAAAATCCTAGCGAACACGCAGCGCAGGTGGCCTAGCGCATGATCCTCACTACCCTGTCACAGAGAAAATCTTGTGAGCCCACACGTTGCACGATGCGGAGGTCCGCTTGACCGCGAATTTGCGGGATAGCGATGGTCCCTCTGAAGCCATTCATCGTGGATTTCGGATGACCAAAGTGGAGTGCGATGTCCGTGCGCAGTGCTTTCTGCAGCGGGTAAATGTAACCAGTTCCGTTCGGCAAAATCAGCGCTGCCGAAACAGCGTCGCTCTGCTGGCCACTATTCCCGTCAATCATCGCCCAACCGTCGACCTCCATCAGCGCAGATTTCACGTCCATAGGTAAGGAGCCGGCGGCACTACCATTCACGCTATCGATGTTGCAGTCTTTTGCCCGCGGGAGATCTGAAACGGATCGAATGGTGCCGGGCGGCGGGTAAGCTATGAAGTCCGCTTTACTGTCATGGTTGAAGTGAACTTTGTATAGCATGACATCGAAGCGCTCTCGCCAAAACCAAGATGATTTGCCCTCGTCGTAGATTGTGAACGAACGGGGAATGTTGGATGCAAGATAATCCTTCCACTGCGGCGACTGAAGCAGGATGAAATCGGTTGTTGTTGAAACGGTCGGTGACAAGACGAACCCAGTTTCACCCATTCCCGCTATATAGCGGTATGTAGATACGCTTCCATTTGCGTAGTTGGTGCGAATCTGCAGATGAGATGGCTTGAAGAGCAAGGACGCGATTCTCCCCAGAACGGTCGGCTTCACGACGATTTTCGCAAAGATCGGATCGTCTCCGTCTGGAAGATCTACTGGCGAGCCTAATGTTGCTGCTGTTGAGAGAATGGGTGATCCGAGCGACAACGCTTTATCAGCCACCCTAAAATCAAGCACAGCGTAGGGCCCAGTCCGAGATTTAATGCTGTAGTGATCGATCAACGGTAGCCAGCTAGCTCCATCCTCCAAGGACGGGTAACGACCATCGATGGGATCAATCGAAAAAAATACAGTGCCTGGCGGAGAGGACTTCAGGTGGTTCTCATCGCGTACTGCCAATGCGGGGGCATATGCCGAGTAGCTCTGCAGAACCGGCCGCGGATGCCAATTAAGACCATTCGCGAAAAGAATCGATAAATCATCCGGATAGAGATCCGCGCTGTTTTGCGTATCAGGCAACGGATGGGCACGTCTGATTTCAGCGAGCTGTGCTTCGTAAATGCGATCAAAATGTTTAGGGTCGAAAATCCGAAATTTGATCCCGGAGGCAGAAAGCCGAAGCGACCCTTCCAAACGCCTTCCTATCGCATCAGGGCGATTGTCTCGGTACGGCGAAGTACAGAAAACCCATGTGACCATCGCAAGGAGCAAAGTGACCACCGTAACCTTGCCGGGCCTTTGAAGCACCAGAAAGTAGGCGACAAATATCAGTGCATAGGTCCCTTCGACGATATGTCCATCTTGTCGCACGAAGCCAGCCTTGAAGCAAAGGAACAGCGTGCCCGCCGTTGCCACCGTTGCTAACAGTCGATGCGATGCGCTTGTCCGCCAGCACGCGTAAACAATGATGAACGCGCATGCGATGAAGGCCAGGATGTCGAGCGGGCTGCCAAAGGACGACATACCATCTGCGAACCCCGTCACAAGCGGGAGGGACGTTAGGAAGAACCTAGGCAGGTTTAGGATTGATTGCCCAGCGACGTGCCAGGCAACGCACATTGACAGAAAAAAAGCGCACACGCCTGCGAATGCAAGCCGCTTATCGTATCGCCCCACACAGAAGACGGTGATGCAACCGCAAAGCAAGACGGACGGGACCGGACTTACCTTAACCAACGGTAGGAGAGCCAGCGTCGCCGCTCCAAACAGAACGGCTATTCTGTGCGCGATTTGACTTTTGCTGACATCCAGAATGCATAGCAGATAGAGCAACGGAAGGCAGATCAAAATTGCATCTGCATAGCCGCGTTCGCTTATTAAGAGGGGCAAGCCCAAGATAGCAAAACGGGAGGCGCGGACGGACGCTTTCCCAAAAACCATGCATATGAGGGCTGTAACGAGCAACGAACCACCAAGCATCAATCCATCTGTGCCCGGCGAATAAAGTTCGCTGTGAACTGAGGCAAGAGGCCCGTAGGTAAAGATGATGTCACCCCCGAATTGCAGTCCCTGCTCCACCGCGACGTTCATCGCAGATCTGTAGGAGTTGTCGAGGCCATCCGCGGGAAAGGAAGGGAAAAACGGAACAAATACCAAAAAGACCAGCGCGAACGACACAGCCCGAGCTATCCATCCTGAGTATCGATTTTCGCCCGATAAAACGCTGCCCATACCTCGCCCTCAGTCATTAGATTCGTTACGGCTGCGTGCGCGGCCGATGCATTTCGCGTGCATTCTAGCTTAGGGCATTGTTCCGGGCATCGACGTTTGAATGCGTTCGTCTGCCTTGGCCTCGGGAGGAGGTGCAAATACCTTCATCCAAGCAGTTGTATTCGGCATATGCCAAGCAACAGTCTCCACTGCTAACGCTGTTGTCTGCATTAGCTGCGTGACCTATGGGTCACATAGTTCTATTTCCATGCGTGGATATGCCCGACTACGTCGCCGCTAGCCTTCAACATCGGTAACTCGCCTGCAGCCCACCTTAAGTCGATGCCCGGCGCTAATGTCGAGTGGGAGCGCATGAGCGCCGCCTATCGATACGTTTGGAAAAGCAACCTGCCCACAATTGAGCTGTAGCGAGGCACCCGAGCGTTGCAGCGCCAAGATGCCCGGCCGGCCTGTAATATACTCTCGCCTTACAGGATGTTGCACCGCGCAAGCCATCTGCAACAACTGCTAACAGTTTGTAATTCGCATGAAGGTGACAGGCGAGAGACACGCGGTACAACCTGTCGCGGCGAAGGAAACAAGGGATTCTCGCGATAGAGAAAATCGTGAATACGTCACCTGAAGAACCCCGAGAAACGCATCGAAAATGTCCAATAACCCCACCCAGGCGACCCCGGGCACCCTGATCTATCGCAAAGACATCGACGGTCTTCGCGCCGTCGCGGTCCTGTCGGTCCTGCTATTCCACGCGTTTCCATCGGCTATCCCGGGCGGCTTTGTCGGTGTCGATATCTTCTTCGTTATCTCCGGATATCTAATCACGGGAATCCTGGCGGACGAAGTGCGCACAAACAGATTCAGCATTCCCGCCTTCTATGCGCGTCGGGCGCGCCGCATTTTCCCGGCTCTGGCGACGGTGCTCGCGGCGGTTCTGGCGATTGGCTGGGCGGTGCTCTACACGGATGAGTTCCAGCAGTTAGGCAAGCACGTGGCGGCCGGTGCCGGGTTTATTTCGAATCTGGTTCTGTGGAACGAGACCGGCTACTTCGACCGAGCAGCCGCCTCCAAGCCACTTTTGCACTTGTGGTCGTTGGGTGTCGAGGAACAGTTCTATATCCTGTGGCCGCTAGTGCTCGCGCTCGTCCATCGCCGCAAGGCGGCGCTGATCGGCGCGGTGTGCGTGATCATGGTCGCATCCTTTGCCCTCGATGTCTCCCTGATCCGGCACCACCCGGGCGCGACGTTCTTCTCTCCGTTTACGCGCTTCTGGGAACTCATGATTGGCAGCGGGCTCGCGCTCGGCTCGGCCAGACTGCGGCCTGTGCCGCGGGCCGTGCGAAATATCGGCTCTCTTCTTGGTGCAGCCTTGTGCGCCGTAGCCATATTCGGACTGAACAGCCGCCTAGGCTATCCGGGAGCCTGGGCGCTCCTGCCGACGCTGGGAGCCGCCCTTCTTATCGCCAGCGGATTCGGCGCAGCGATTAATCGCTCTGTCCTGTCCCAGCCGCTGATGGTGGGAATCGGAAAAATCAGCTATCCGCTGTACCTGTGGCACTGGCCCCTCCTGTCGTTTTCTACCATTCTGTTGGGTGGCGAAGCAAGTGCGTCGCAGCGAGTGCTGATCCTGCTGGTAAGTGCGCTCCTCGCGTGGCTCACCTATCGCCTCATTGAATCACCGATCCGGCACATGAAAATCCGCTGGGTATCGGTAGCCGGGCCGTCCTTGATGCTTCTGTTCGTGGGGAGCGCAGGCGCAGCAATTTTCGCCGCGGCACCTCAGGCCCCCAGTCGTCCATATAGCCAGTTTGGCGACGTGGCGACGGCAGCCCATGGCAAGGTGGGGAGGAAGTTCGTCAGCGGTGAATGCGGACTCAGGGGCGCCGACGCCGATGCGGGGCTTTGCATCTTCGATACTCGCGATACTCCGCATTTCGCGATGATAGGTGACAGCAAGGCAGAAGCGATGATCTGGGGATTCGTTCAGGAATCGACGAGCGGACACAGATGGAGTGGTATGGCGCGAGGGGGGTGCGCGCCGCTGGTGGGCGTCGTGCGATCATCCAGCTATGCCGGAGACAATCCAGACGATTGTACGCATTTTGCGAGACTGGAAGTCGATCGCGCCGAGTCCGACCCACAGATCCGCATGGTGGCCATCGCGGCCGCGCTGCGAATTCTGGAAGGCCCGGAGTATGTGAACACCAAGACGGGCGAGCCGGACAAAGTCGGCGCGCTTGACGGGATGGATGCCACTATCTCCGAACTGGAGAAGGCCGGGAAGCGCGTAGCGCTGATCGTCGATAATCCGACGCTGCCGGACCCGGCTCAGTGCATGGAGCGCAGTTCGATGAAATATGGCGTCATGCGCATGCTAGGAGGCCCGGACCTCGCCGCCTGCACCCTGCACTACGGAGACTATCTGAAAGTAACTCAGCAATATCGAGAGATGATCGCGAAGCTCCAAGCGTTGCACCCGAAGCTACTGGTACTCGACCCCGCGCCGCTGCTGTGCGACGAGACGCACGGGACCTGTCCGATAAGCCAGAATGGAAACTTCCTCTACAGCTACGGCGATCATGTTTCAGATTATGCGAGCGAGATGCTTGCCCGCCACTTCGCCCCGGAGATGAATGCAGCCGTGCAGTGAAGTGCTGCGAGGCTGAGGGGCGTTCCATCAGAGGACGCGGTTGATGTTGAGATGGATCTGCTGGCCGCTTGTCGTGAGAACGATCGCGCTGCCGGAACCCTGATATGCCTTCACGATAATCTTCTGACCCGACGCCAATACACAGAAGGCGCATGCCTGAACGGATGTGCTGCCCGCGTCACCGCGCCGGGTTCTCTCCGCTCCGTTTGGCGAGTGCCTTCGTTTCGTCAAGGATGGTTCATTGCCCCAAGCAAGCGGCTCGCCGTCTCGGGTCGGCGGCGCCTGCTAACTCCTGATGTGAGGGAATCTCCGGACCAGCGGGTTCAAGGCGCTAGAATGACGCTCGACTGAGTTATAGAGCGAAGAGCAAGTGAATATCGAACGTCAAACGTCTTGGATAACTGGCCGATTGTGGACTCCGCTTCTAGCAGCGGTTTCGCTTCTTCTTTTGCTGCTTGTCTTTGTTCCTTTCATGCCGATTTTCCCTGGCGGCGACCTAGATTCATCGTATATCTATGCGATGAATGAAGCGGTAGCGAGAAGGATGCAGTTTGGGCGCGATTTTGTCTTTACTTACGGCCCCTTCGCCTCGATTTACACGCATCGCTATTTCCCCGCGACGGACCGAATGATGATTTTCGGATCGGCGCTGCTCGCGCTAAGCGTATTTCTCGTATTCTGGGTATCGGCACAGAATGCTAACGCGCGCTTCGGGGTCTTAGCGATCCCTCTCGTGTTGAGCCAGCAGGACCTTCCCGATGCTGTTCTCATTACGCTTCCGCTTCTGCTTATGCTGCTCTGCCTTCGCGGAGGACGCGAGTCGCGCTTGCGCACCGTATCAGTTATCTTGGGATTCGGAGCGATTGCGCTGCTTTCGTTGGTAAAGGTAAATGCGGTCCCTTCAGTGTTCCTTGCCGGGGCGATTGGCATCAACGGCGTTGGAAGGAATTCGATCAGACTCGCATTCTGGTCGTCGCTGGCGTTCGTAGCAACACTCGCACTGGCTTGGCTAAGTGCTGGGCAGTCACTTTTGAACCTGCCCAATTTCTTTGCGTCGCAAATGCCGCTTGCGTCAGGCTTCGCAGACGCAATGTCCACTACGGGTAAATGGAGCGAAGTACCCTCATTCATCATCTGCGCTGCTGCACTGACTTACGTAGCATGGGCGCACGCGGATCAAGGGACAAAATCACTTGCGGCGATCGGAACAGCGGTTGTACTTTTTCTGAGCTTTAAGTCAGGCTTCGTGCGCCAGTCAGGTCACGTGCAACAAGCGGCGATCAATCTGGTTTTCGTCGGACTGTTCCTTCTGATGCAGGACGTTAAGCGCGTTTCAGCCGTTACATTTACGTTGTGCGTACTGGGGTGGGCAGCGATATCAGCAGGGCACCGCAGCGTCTCTCCGCTGGCGGTGGCTGACGGATTCGCCGATAGAGTGTTCTCGTCTGCGCAGGGGATCAGGCATCGCATCACGGATGCGTCATATCTTGAGCACATGCTCGATCGAGCGGACGAGACGATCCGGACGGAGCAGCCCCTCCCAACAGATGCTTCAACTGCTGACCTGTATCCGTCTAATCTTGCTGCACTCTTCGCCAACAGGATTGACTGGTCGCCAAGGCCGGTCCTCCAGAGCTATACGGCATATACGCCTACGCTTGCGGCCATGGACGAGACGCATCTTCGCGAGCATGGGGCGGCGCGGGTTTTCTTTTCGATCTCACCAATTGATGGTCGATATCCGACGTTGGAAGACGGTCCCAGCCTGGTTCCCTTGCTGAATTTTTATCGTGTAAAGGCGATGGCCGGAAACTACGCCGTGCTTGATCGTCTAACGGAACAAAGACGGATTGATCTTTCCGCGCCAGTTTACGAAGCACGCGTTCAAACCGGCCAAGCGGTAGCGATTCCTTCGATAGACGAGCCCGTTTTCGCGAAGATTGATTTGCAACCGACCTTAATCGGAAAGCTCACGTCGATTGCATTCAAGTCCGCGCAACTGACGCTCGAAACCACGTACGCAGATGGACGAGTAGCGGACTATCGGTTTATCCCTGGAATGGCCAGCGCCGGATTTCTGTTGGCGCCGACGCTTTCTAACGCGAGTGATTTCGTCGCGCTTCAGTCGCCAGATTGGAAAGATTATCTGAGCAGTGAAATGCCGGTTTCATTCCGCATCTTCGGTGCTAGTGGTACCCGGCTTGAGTGGGGCCGATTTTTCAACGTGAAACTCTTCGCAGTACATCTCCGGTCCGATAACACGGTAGACAGCATTCTCTTCAAAGATCCGGAGAAGATCGCAAATATTGCAAGCTACGCTAGCACGCCATACTGCAGCATCGACCTGATCAATGGCGTTGCACCGGGAGACAAGCCCGTCCCAAACAATTCCAGTGTCCTCCGTTTGCGAGGATGGGCAATAGTCTCGGGGCCGCTCGGTGTGGCAAATGACTCAGTGGCCGTTGCGTTGGTATCAAATGACGGAACAGCGCTCGCCTATCCGGTCGAGAAAGTGGAGCGCGCTGATGTCGGACGTTTCTTCGGCCATCCCGATGTGATTATGGCTGGATTTCAAGGCACTCTGAATATCCGTCAAGTTCACGGCCCAGTCGACGTCCGGATTATTCAACAGCGCGGCTCAGAGAGATACGTTTGCGAAAAAGGTGTGCGTCTCGACCGATGATGTCATCGCAAACGTGACACCCTCTCTCCGATCAACGCCGGTAGGTGCCGGCCCAGATAGTCGTTGGTGAACTGGGCTTGTGCGTCAGGAAGAACTGGAGCCGACCCTTTGCAGGCGAACAGACGCTGGCGGCTCTCCTTCAATTCGCTGCGCGATTTGCTTTCCCCGCTGGCGAAGGGGTCTTTCTACGAAGCGGTAATTCAGTTCGGAGAACACAACGGTAAGGATGCCCCATACCAACGCGTACCGCAGCGAATAGTTTGATCCGAACTGCGTCGCAAATGGCTCGATGAATCGCCAAAGTGCATGGGTGAAGTCCATCATTGGCCAGTGGATAAGATAAAGAGCATACGACCGAGAGCCTAGCCAAAGGAGCGCTTTGCGCACTAGCCCGCCACGCGCAATATAGTTCTGGTTGTAGGATGCGATACATACGAGGACAACTGACACCACGGCGATCATCCCGGTGGCATTCGGCATCACATCAATTGTCGTTTGCCCGCGCGCCAGCGTAAACAACAACAGGAGACAAACCGATAGCACAGGTATGGCGTACTTCTTCTGGCGCATGAAAACCGGATCGATCTTTCGCCATAGTGCGGTCGACTGAAACATAGCTAAAAGAACGCCGAGGGAAATGGCATCGGTTCGGATGTAGTACAGGAAGGCTCCAGGCGTGCGCGGCACGAAAAACTGTACGGCAACAAGCGTCAGGAACACCCAATGCAATCTCTTTCTGAATAACAAAATCGTCAGCGGCAGAGCAATATAAAACTGCTCTTCCAGAGACAGACTCCACCACGGTGCTGCAGCGTCACATTGCATCAGCTGGTTGGATGCCGCGCAGCGCCATGCATGAAAGTTCTGCATTTGTACGGCGACTGCGGTGAAATCCTGCAGGGTTTGGTGGAACGGTGCGAAGGTACCGGTTTTTCTTAAAACGATGCTCGCGAGAAGAATTACCGTTATCCAGAGCCACGAGGTCGGCCAAATGCGAAAAATGCGCTTTACCCAAAACGCGATCGTGCTTTTCCAGAAGTGATGCGCATTTTCGGCGTCCTGAAGTCGTTGCAGGAGGTCCCTCGCTATGACGAATCCGGAGATGCAAAAGAAGAGATCGACCCCGGCCCACCATGCCCCGTAGGGATCGGTCGTGTAGGTCAGATTGCCGGCCCAAGGAAGGAGTCGCCGCAAGTGACCGAATATGGTGAAAGCGACGGCTATAGCCCGCAGGGCTTCAATGTCGTCGATGCGAGATCCGCGTTCCGTCATCCCTGGCGCCTGGAGATTTATGCAAAGCGGGATTATAGCTAACCGCCTCACTGTCCGAGCTAGACGGCGCAGAGGTCATACGAAGGGCCGAATGGCCCCAGAGCCACTCCGCCGCGTGCACCGACTGCATCACTGCTTCGATGTTCAAGGTCGCACGGTCGCGGATCAGGCCCCAGCCATAGCAACCAAAAGAAAGAACTCGTCGTGCTGTTCGATGCGAGCAACGTCGTAATGCGCTATTCGATGAATACGTCGCAGGTCTCGGTAAAAACGGGCGGTTTTAATCAACAAGCATTATCACCGAAGATCTGTTTGACGGTAGCTTTTACCCGATCTTTCCGCAGCGCCCGCCCGCTCAATCTTACTCATCCTGTTCACGCTACTGTTCCTCGAACATCACGCCGGGAGCCCGGGCCCGTGTCTTGCTGACGGCGGTTACACACAATTTGAGTGGCCGAGGAGCTCGCAATGTCCGACTTGTACCAAGAGATTGAAATCCCGCCTTATAAGGCCGTCATTGAAGCCGAAATTGAAGCGCCCCACCCTGACGGTTGCTACTACGCTCGTGCGGTGATTGCGAGGCTTGACGACGCCCCGGTGCATGAAAACTTTGCCACGTACAAAATCGAGCGAGGAGATCTCTTCGGGGATCCTCCACGTGCGTTCAGGGACGCTGAAGAGCGAGTTCGGGAAGCGATCGCGCTCGAGTTTCTGGTCGGCTGAGTGTCGGGCGTCAAAGGACGCGGCACTGCCGGGTCTCGGAAGCGGCGCGTTTTTACGCGCCAGCAATCACGGGCGCCGTTCCCGCCGCTTTCGGATGCCAAAAGGAATGCTTGTAGGAACAATTGCTCAAGCTCGCTTCTCACCATCCGGCTTGCGCTCCGCTTGCTCCCGAAGTTGCAGGCCGTTGCAATCACCCCGCTCACCAACGCGATCATCGAAAACATCGTTGCGAGATCGCTCCGAATAGCCACTTCAAGGTGAAAGAGCGCGTTGATCTTCAAGATTACCGCAGCCTTGCTGAGCACCGCGGCCGTGAACATGAAACCATAGTACGCGAAGCTCCACGCCTTGGTCGAATACGTAGACCTTGGCACCGGACTCAAATGGGAAGAGATCCGTCCCGGAGATGACGTCAACGTCGTCGTTCCGAGCGAAAAGCTCGATACGAACCTGTACCAAGGTTCCGTGCCATGACCGCACAGCTCGGCGGTAGTTCACGCCATCCACCTGGCGAGACAGCGACTACTTGGCTTCAAGGAATACTGACGGTGGGCCGATGTCAAAACACCTTGTCAAATTCATCTCACTTTCGCGTCGCCCGAAGGGCGCGCCATGTTCGAGGTTCAAGACCCACCAAGGAATTTTGCTTTCCATACCGCTCGCCGGTATTGTGTCGGACATCGCCGGACAGCCGGTTCGACAATCTGCGGGGCCAATACTGGCAATCGCGCAACGAACGAGCACCAAGACGTGAGTGAGAGGGAAACGAGTTCCATTGACGAGGTTAAGTACACATTCGGCTATTGCGACGAGCTGAATCCACTACGCCTGAAACTTCCTTTGCTCCATGCCGGACTGGTATTGCCGACCGTGCATAACGCTTGCGAACTGGGCTTTGGCCACGGTGTGAGCGTCAATATTCACGCGGCCGGGTCGGCTGCGCGATGGTATGGCACCGACTTCAATCCATCTCACGCAAACTTCGCACGGCAACTTACGCGCAGTGCCGAATCGTCAGCGCAATTGTTCGGCGAGTCGTTCTCGGATTTCTGTCGGCGCGACGATTTGCCGGACTTCGATTTCATCGGCATGCACGGCATCTGGAGCTGGATTTCCTCAGAGAATCGTGCGCTGATTGTCGAATTCATCCGCCGCAAACTCAAATCCGGCGGCGTGCTGTATTTGAGCTACAACACCCAGCCCGGGTGGACTGCGATGCTGCCCGTGCGCGAATTGATGCAGCGGCATTTTGAGCTCGGTTCGGTGTCCGAACCGAGCAATCGCGCGGACGCCGAAGAGCCAGTGCAGACGCGCATTAGCGCCGCCGTCGATTTTGCGCAGGCTGTATTTGCGACGCAGCCGGGCTATGCGTTGGTTAACCCACTGCTTGCCGAGCGCGTCGAGGCGTTGTCCCAAGAGAATCCCAGCTATCTCGCGCATGAGTATTTCGCTGGCGAATGGCACCCCATGTCTTTCCTCGAGGTTGCATCCTCGCTCGGTGCGGCGGGTTTGACTTATGCGGGATCTGCAGACTACCGCGACCAAATCGATGAGATCAACCTCACGCCGGCGCAGCGCGATCTGTTAGTGAACATTGCAGATACGGGTTTGCGAGAAACCGCTCGCGATTTCTGTGTCAACCGATCGTTGCGGCGCGATTACTGGGTGAAGGATCCACGGACGCTCAGTGACGATGAACGGCAGGCCGCGCTGCACGCACATCGTGTGGTCCTGGCGCTGCCGAGAGCTTCGGTGGTGCTGAAGGTGCGCGGTGCGCTCGGTGAGACGATGCTACCGGAAGCGATATACGGACCTATTCTCGACGCGCTGTCCAGCTATCGCCCTACAACCCTCTCCGAGATCGAAAACTGCGTTCGCGCACGGGGCGTCACATTTGCGCAGATGGTCAAGGCTGTGACACTGCTGGTTGGCATGGGTGTGTTGCTGAATGCCCAGGACGACGCGCAGATCAGGGCCGCGCAGCCGTTGGCGGCGAAGCTGAACGCGGCGATTTGCGAACAGGCGCGCCATCATGAGGAAGTTCAGTTTCTGGTGAGCCCGGTTTCGGGTTCTGGCGTATTTGTGCCACGCCTGCCGCAACTCTTTTTGTTGGCGAGACTGCATCACCTGCAACAACCGGCGCAATGGGCTGAATTCGCCGAGGCTGCGCTGCGCGCGGATTCCCAGTTTGTGCAAGAACCTGCTGCGCTGCAGTCTGCCGCAGGCTCGTCTGGCGCTGATATGGTCGCGAAAGCAAACCGCTTTGCTCAGGTTCACCTACCGATATTGCAGGCGCTGGGTGTCGCTTGAGATGGTATTGGCACCAGCACAGCGCCAGTCTTATGGCACTGTGTTGAATTTTGGAATGCCGCAAAGGCTTACTGGAAGGGTGGCGGAGAGACGGGGATTCGAACCCCGGATAGGTTATTAACCTATACACGCTTTCCAGGCGTGCGACTTAAACCGCTCATCCATCTCTCCGGCGGGAGCCGAATTATAGCAAACTCTGGGGCCAGCGCCAGCCCTGCCCAAAAACACCGTCAAACACCCTCTCCAGCAGCCCATCAAGGGTGCCGGATATAGTCCACGAGAGCTCGTGTATAAGCGTCCGGCTTGCGGTCCACCAGACTCACCAGGATCGTCACCAGAAACCCGGCCGGCACGCCGAACACGCCTGAACTGATCGGCTCGATCCCGAACCAGCGCTCTCCCGCGAACCCGGTCATCTGCGTGAAAAACGGATACGTCGAGACGATGTAATAGATGCACACCGCGAGCCCGGCCACCATCCCGGCCACCGCACCCAGCCGCGTCGTACGCTTCCAGAAAACGCCCAGCACCAGCACGGGAAAGAGACTCGACGCCGCCAGCGAAAACGCCGCCCCCACCAGGAACAGAATATTCCCCGTATTCAGCGAAGCCACGTACGACGCAAACAGCGCCACCCCCAGCAACAAAATCTTGGAGATCGTCACACGCCGCTGGCTCGATGCCGCCGGATCCACCATGTGATAGTAGACATCGTGCGATAACGCATTGGCGATGGTCAGCAGCAATCCGTCCGCCGTAGAGAGCGCCGCCGCCAGCGCCCCCGCTGCAATCAGCCCCGACATCACATACGGCAGGCCCGCAATCTCCGGCGCCGCCAGCACCACCATGTCCGGCTGCATCTGGATCTCGCTCCATTGCACAATGCCGTCGCGGTTCGCGTCGGCCACGCTGATCAGATTCGGCTCGATCCTGAGCCACTGCGTCAGCCATTGCGGCAAATCGGCAAACGGATGACCAACCAGGTTCGTCAGGATCTCGTACTTGATCAACACGGCCAGCACCGGCACCGTCAGATAAAACAACGCCACGAAGAACAGCGTCCAGCCCACCGAACGCCGCGTGGACGCCACGGAAGTGGTCGTGTTGTAGCGCGTGAGAATATGCGGCAAGCTCGCCGTCCCTAGCGACAGGCACAGCAACAACGACAGAAAATTCCGCTCATGGGTCTGCCGGTCTTCGGCGCTGATGGCCGGAAACGGCTCGGACATCGGCACCGGCGATGAAGCCCGCATCAGCAGCGCCTCGCGTTGCTGGGTCCAGACGATCCGTGCGGCGGCGGCATCACGTGGAAACAGGTCCAGCGCACGTTCGCTCGTATTGATGTCGCGCAACGGCCCGTTATGCCGCCGCAGATCCACCACCTGCTGCGTCAAGCGCTGTTTCTCGTCCACGAACGATTGCGGTAACCAGTCGATCTGCGCCTGCATCTTCGCGGCCTGCAGCCGGTAGTTGGCGCGCACGCTCTGATCGAGCGGCGCGTCGCGTACCTGGCGCTCAAGCGTATCGACGCGCGCCATCAGGCGTCCGTAGCTGAATTGCGGCACCCAGCCGAGACCGTCCTTGTGCGCGATCATCGACACCGGAATCAGGATCGCGAAGATCAGGATGATGTATTGCGCCACCTGCGTCCACGTCACCGCACGCATGCCGCCAAGGAACGAGCACACCAGAATGCCCGCCAAACCGCAGAAGATACCCACCGCAAAATCGACGCCGATAAACCGTGACGCGATCAGTCCCACACCCTGAATCTGCGCCACCAGATACACGAACGAACACAGGATCGCCGCCAGCGCGGCCAGTGCGCGCACGGCGTTGCTCGAAAAGCGTGTGCCGAGAAAATCCGGAATCGTGTAGCGCGCCAGCTTGCGCACATACGGCGCGAGCAGGAACGCGGTCAGGCAATAGCCGCCGGTCCATCCCATCATATAGGCAAGGCCGTCGTAGCCCGTCGCGTAGATCGAACCCGCGAGGCCGATAAACGACGCGGCCGACAACCAGTCCGCCGCGGTTGCCATGCCATTGAACGCGGACGGCACGCGGCGCCCGGCGACGTAGTACTCCACCAGGTCCGAGGTACGCGACAACAATCCGATCACCGCGTACACGGCAATCGGCACGAACAGGAACACGTAGCCAATCCACACGCCGGGGCCAGTCACCTGTTCGATGCGCCACATCACGTAGATGAAAGCCAGAAAGCCAAGCGAGTAGAACGCGTATGAGCGGATCAGCCGATTCGTGAGCGTCATCGGCTCAGTTTCCGCGCGACGTTGCAACGGCGTTAGCGTCCGCTTCGAACGCGCGTTGCAGCGTGCGGTCGGCGCGCTGCATCAGCACGATGTACGCAACGATCAGCACAACGTAGACAAGGATCGCCCCTTGCGCGCCGACGTAGAACGGCAGGCTGAATCCGGCAAAGCGCACGTTCGATAGCGTCGGCGCCGCCAGCGGCACCACGAACGACACCAGGAAGCCAAGCGTCATCAGCACCGCGATGCACGCGAGGTTGAAGCGCCAGTAGCGCCGATGCGCAAGCGCCATCGCGTCCGAGACCGGTGGCGGTTCGGGCGGCGGGTTTAGCGCGGGTTGGGAAGAGGTGTGCGGCGCGGTCATGCGCCTATGTAACAAAAAGCCACCGGGCAGGCAATCGGGATTGTCCGCCCAGTGGCTGCTAGCTCACAGTGGCCGGGTGCGTTGCGATGGCTAACGCACCTGCACTTAAGCCTGACTCAAAGCGACTCGCCAAGCTGATCGAGGATGGCCGGGTTCTCCAGCGTGGACACGTCCTGCGTGATCTCTTCGCCCTTTGCGAGCGAACGCAACAGGCGGCGCATGATCTTGCCGGAGCGCGTCTTTGGCAGGTTTTCGCCGAAGCGAATGTCCTTCGGCTTGGCGATCGGACCGATCTCCTTGCCTACCCACGCACGCAGTTCGTTGGCAATCTTCGCCGCGTCCTCGCCTTCCGGACGCGCGCCCTTCAACACCACGAACGCACAGACCGCTTCGCCAGTCGTATCGTCCGGACGTCCCACGACCGCTGCTTCCGCAACGATCGGATTGGACACCAGCGCCGATTCGATCTCCATCGTACCGAGCCGGTGGCCCGACACATTGAGCACATCGTCGATGCGGCCCATGATCGTGAAGTAGCCCGTTGTCTTGTCGCGCACCGCGCCGTCGCCGGCGAGATAGAGCTTGCCGCCGAGTTCTTCAGGGAAGTAGCTCTTCTTGTAGCGCTCCGGGTCGCCCCACACATTGCGCAACATCGACGGCCACGGACGCTTGATAACCAGAATCCCGCCCTGCCCATTCGGCACGTCCTGACCGGTTTCGTCGACCACCGCGGCCATGATGCCCGGCAACGGCAGCGTGCACGATCCCGGCACCAGCGGCGTCGCGCCCGGCAGCGGTGTGATCATGTGGCCGCCGGTTTCGGTCTGCCACCATGTGTCGACGATCGGGCAACGGCCGCCGCCCACGTTCTCGTGGTACCACATCCAGGCTTCCGGATTGATCGGCTCGCCCACCGTGCCGATCACGCGCAGCGAGGACAGGTCGTAGCTCTTCGGGTGCACTTTCGCGTCGGCTTCGGACACCTTGATCAACGAACGGATGGCGGTAGGCGCGGTGTAGAACAGCGTCACCTTGTGCTTTGCGATCATGTCCCAGAAGCGGCCCGCGTTCGGATACGTCGGCACGCCTTCGAACACGACCTGGGTGCCGCCGAGTGTCAGCGGTCCATACGTGATGTAGCTATGGCCGGTGATCCAGCCGATGTCGGCGGTACACCAGAAAATATCGGTCGGCTTCCAGTCGAAGGTCCACTTCAGCGTCTGCGCAGCCCACAGCAGATAACCGCCAGTACTGTGCTGCACGCCCTTCGGCTTGCCGGTGGAACCGGAGGTGTAGAGGATAAACAGCGGGTGCTCCGCTTCGACCCATTCCGGCGGGCACTCGTCCGACTCGGCCTTGGCGAGCTCGTGCATCCACAGGTCGCGGCCTTCCTGCCAGGCCACCTTGCCGCCGGTGCGCTGGTAGACGATCACGCTCTTGACCGCTTCGCAGCCGCCCATCGCCAGCGCTTCGTCGGCAATGTTTTTCAGCGGCAACGCCTTGCCGCCGCGCATCTGTTCGTCCGACGTGACGAGCGCGACAGCGCCCACATCGACCAGGCGTTCGTTGAGCGACTTCGACGAGAAGCCGCCGAACACGACCGAATGCGTCGCGCCGATCCGCGCACAGGCCTGCATCGCGACGATGCCTTCCACCGACATCGGCATAT
>NZ_JBAURZ010000081.1:0-8603 GCF_049581445.1 Paraburkholderia sp.
ATGGTGCGCGACGTCGAATTCGACGTTTGCGAGTTGGCGCCCACAACCTACATCATTGCCCGGGCGTATGGCGCACCGTTTGTCGCGTTGCCGATCTTCGTGGTGCGGCGCTTCCATCACGGCGGCCTGCTGGTCCGTCCTGACGCTGGCATCAAGACGCCCAAGGATCTGGAAGGCAAGAAAGTTGGCGTGCGTGCGTACTCAGTCACGACCGGCGTGTGGACGCGTCAGGTCCTGATCGATGAATTCGGTCTGGATTCATCGAAGGTGACCTGGGTTGTCGATGACGAGGAACACGTCACGCAACTCAAGCTGCCGTCGAACGTGATCCACGCGCCGGCTGGCAGCTCGCTGGCAGAAATGATGGCCTCGGGCGAACTGTCGGCAGGTTTTGCCGCCGCGGCGGGCATTGGCCGCACGGGCGCACCGACCGGTGGCTGGAAGGAAGTCGAGGCCGACTATCCTGATCTGCTGCCCAACGCGACCGAACTCGAAACCGAATACTACGCGCGCACCGGAGTCTATCCGATGCACGGCACGATCGTCGTCAAGGATTCGGCACTTGCCGAGCATCCGTGGATTGCGAAATCGATTTACGACGCGTTCGCGCAGGCGAAAAAGGAATGGCTGGCGCGTCTCGATGCTGGTGAAGCCACGGCCGTCAGCGACAAGAAGTACCTCGAACTGCGCAAGATTGTCGGACACGATCCGCTTCCGTACGGTCTCCAGGAAAACCTGAAGACGATCGAAACGCTGGAAGCGACCGCGTTCAAACAGGGGCTCACGCCGCGCCGCATGTCTATTAATGAACTGTTTGTGGACCCGCAGGCCCGCTGAGCCGGACGTAACTTTCTTGCATGGGACCAGCGCGCTTTGCGTGGGACCGGAGTAAGTGCTGAAGCACTACCTCCGGATCGACAAAGCCACTCAAGCCGCCACTCTGGTCGACAACGGAGACAACATGATTATCGATTGCCACGGTCACTTCACGACCGTCCCCGCTTCATTCCGTGCATGGCGCACCAGGCAGGTTGAATTTGCCAACGACCCCGCCAACGCCCCTTCGCTCGACGGCGCTCATGTCAGCGACGACGAAATCCGCGAAGCGATCGGCAACGGCCAGCTCAAGCTGCAAAAAGAGCGCGGCAGCGACCTGACGCTGTTTTCGCCGATCGCCGGCCTGATGAGCCACCACCTGGGCAACGAACGCACCAGCCTCGATTGGGCCAAGGTGTCGAACGACCTCGTGTACCGCGTGACCGAACTCTATCCGGACAACTTCGCGCCGGTGTGCCAGTTGCCGCAATCGCCGGGCGTGGCGCCTGCGAACTCCGTCGCGGAGTTGCGCCGCTGCGTCGAGGAAATGGGCTTTGTGGGCTGCAACCTGAACCCCGATCCGAGCGGTGGCTACTGGACCGGCAAGCCGATGACCGATCGCGAGTGGTATCCGGTCTACGAAGCGCTGTGCGATCTGGACGTGCCTGCGATGATCCACGTGGCTGCTTCGTGCAATCCCTGTTTCCACGGCACCGGCGCACACTATCTGAACGCCGACACTTCGGTGTTCATGCAACTGCTGCAAGGCAACGTCTTCAAGGACTTCCCGACGCTGCGCCTGGTGATTCCGCACGGCGGCGGCGCGGTTCCTTACCACTGGGGCCGTTATCGCGGCATGTCGCTGGAGATGTGCGACCGCCCGCTCGAAGGACTGCTGACCAATATCTTCTTCGACTCCTGCGTGTATCACAAGCCGGGTGTCGAGTTGCTGACCAAGGTGATTCCTGCGGACAACGTCCTGTTCGGATCGGAAATGATCGGCGCGGTGCGGGGCAAGGATCCGGCAACCGGCCAGTACTTCGACGACACGAAGCGCTATCTCGACGCGTGTGAAGCGCTGACGGACGAAGATCGCTACAAGATCTTCGAAGGCAATGCGCGCCGCGTGTATCCGCGCCTTGACGCACGCCTGAAGGCACGTGGCCACTGATATTGGCGCGAGCCGTATGCAACCGGAACAGCACAGAGACACTCATGACAATCGTTGATATTCACCCGCACATCATTTCCGACGACGAAACCCGCTATCCGCCGGCGCCGTTGTTCGGCAAGCGCTCGGACTGGTCGAAGGAACGTCCGACGACCGTGGAGACGTTGATCGAATCGATGGACGCAGCCGGTGTCGCCAAGGCCGCGGTGGTCCATTCGTCTACAACCTACGGTTTCGACAACAGCTATGTGGCCGAGGGTTGCGGGAAGTATCCCGACCGTCTGGTGGCGGTTGGCTCCGTCGATGTGCTGCAACCGGACGCACCGAAGCGCATTCGCGATTGGGTCGGAATCGGCCTTGCGGGGTTGCGCCTCTTTACCGGCGGCAGCACGAAGGAGTTCGACCCGAGCGAACTCGACGATCCGCGTTCGTTCCCGGCGTGGGAGCTGTGCGGCGAACTCGGCCTGCCGATGTGTATCCAGACCGGCCCGATCGGTCTGCCGCAGGTGACGGCGCTGGCGAAACGCTTCCCGAACGTGGCGATCATTCTCGATCACCTGGGTCGTCCGGAAGTGGCCGACGGCGCACCGTATGCAGCGGCACAAAGCCTGTTCGACCTCGCACCGCTCTCAAACGTTTACCTGAAGCTGACGCCGCGCATTTTTGGCGACGTGAAGAAGGAAAAGGCGAGCGCCGAAACGTTCTTCGCACGCGTGGTCGAGGCGTTCGGCGCCAAACGGATGGCCTGGGGCTCGAACTACCCGACCTCGCCGGGAACGCTGGCGGAGATTCTCGGCAGCGCTCAGGCGGGTCTGGCAAGTTTGAGCGGCGAAGACCGCGAGTGGATCTTCGGCAAGACGGCGCAGCAGCTGTATCCAGCCTTGGCCTAAGGTCGCATCGCATCCGTGCCGTCCGCTAACCATGCTTTTCGGTTCCCGGCATGCAGAGTTCAATCAAACCTTAGAGATACAAGAAGATGGAGACGAACAAACCTGGACGACCTGGGATCGCGAGCCGCTGGGCGGTACTCGCACTCCTTGCGATCGGTGTGCTGATTTCCTTTGTCGATCGCACCAGCATCTCTTCGACGCTGGCGGACGCAGGCTTTGTTCAACACTTTGCGCTGACGGACGTTGATCGCGGCTGGATCAACGCGGCCTTCTTCTGGTCGTATGGTGTGTTCCAGGTGCCGATGGGTTGGGTCGCGGACCGCTACGGCGTGAAATGGCCCTACGCGATCAGCTTCGCGCTGTGGTGCCTCGCAACGGCACTGATGGGTGCGGTCACTGCCCTTACGAGCCTGGTGGTGATGCGTTTGATCATCGGCATGGCGGAGGCCATCGTGATTCCCGCGAGCTATCGCTGGATTCGTAACAACTTCGACGAAAGTCAGAATGGCCTTGCCGTTGGCATTCTGGCGATGGGCAACAAGTTCGGCCCCGCAATCGGTGCGCCTGTGGGGGCCTGGTTCATCGTCAACTATTCATGGCAGATCATGTTCCTGGCCACAGGCCTCGTCGGGCTGCTCTGGCTGGCGCCGTGGTTGCTGATGGTGCGCAACGATCTGCCATCCAAGGTGCAACTCGCGCAGGCGAATCGAAGCGCCCGCACGGTGAGCCTCGGCAGCATCTTGTCCAGCCCGGTCGTCTGGGGCGGAATGATCACCAACTTTTGCTACGGCTACTTCACTTTCTATTGCATGACGTGGATGCCGGCGTATCTGGTTGAGCAACGCGGCCTGTCGCTTTCGAGGTCCGGGCTTTACACGTTCTTCAGTTTCGCCGGCATCGCGATTGTCGCGGCGCTCGCAGGATGGGCAGCGGACCGGATCATCGCCCGCGGCGGCAACCCGATTCTGGTGCGCAAGGCTTTCACCATTGCGGGGTTTGTGGGCGGTTGCACGGTATTGCTCGGCGCCTATGCCCACTCGCTCAACATGGCCCTGTTCTGGAATGTGCTTTCGCTCTCGCTACTTGGCCTGACCACCGCGAACAACCTGGTGCTGTCCCGCTTGACGCTGATTCCCAAGCAGGCGATTGGCCTGGTCACGGGTGTGCAGCAGGTTGCCACCAGTGTTGCTGGCGGTGTGGCGGCAAGCCTGTCGGGCTGGCTTCTCCACGTCAGCGGCAGCTATGACCTGCCGATTATGGTGATCCTGGCATTCCTGTTGATTGGCGCACTGACCACGATGACCCTGTTCCGTCCTGAATGGGCGCCGAAGGTGACCGAAGAACACGGTTCCCTGCGGCGAGCTTAGAAATAAAACACCGCCGCAATAGCCGGCCTTGTTGAACACGTTAATTCATAGAGAAACCTTTCATGGCGAAGATAGTATTCGGGATGGCGGTGCCGCATAGCGGGATGCTGGGTCAGGCACCGGAAGACTGGCTAAAGAACGGGGAGCGGGACCGTAACAATCCGGAACTGTGGTTCCGTAATCGGACCTGGACTTACCCCGAGCTCGAAGCGCATCGCGAAGCAGCGTTCGAGAAATTCCTGACGATCGAAGAACGCACCGAACGCGCCGCGCGTTGCCGTACCGCGCTCGATACGATGGCCGCCGTCTACCGCGAAGCCAAGGTCGACGTCGCGATTATTCTTGGCAAGGACCAGAAGGAAATCTTCACCGATTTCTCGCCGTCGATCGCTATTTACAGCGGTGAAGAAGTGCACAACGGCCCGCCGCAGCGTTCCGTCTATGCACCCGATCACCACGTCACGCACAAGTGCCATCCGAAGCTGGCCACGTATCTGATCGAGCACTTCCAGCGCGAGGATTTCGATCTGACGGACCTCTTTGCGTGGCCCGACAACGTGTGGATGAAGCCCTTGCCGGAATACCCGGTAGTGCCGCATGCGTACAGCTTCGTCTATCACCAGATCATGGGCGACAACCCGCCGCCGCATGTGCCGATCATCATGAACTGCTTCTACCCGCCGACACAGCCGTCGATGTTGCGCTGTATCGAGTTTGGCCGGGTGCTGCGCGATGCGATCAACGCATGGCCTGACGATGTGCGTGTTGGCATCTTCGCTTCGGGCGGCCTGTCGCACTTCGTCAATGACGAGGAATTCGATCACAGCATCATGAAGATGCTGGCCGACTACGACTACGACGGCCTCGCAGCAGTGGATAACCGTTCGTACCAGTCGGGTACTTCCGAAATCAAACTCTATGTGAGCGTGATGAAAGCGGTGCAGGAAACAGGCGCGGAGATGACGCTGGTGGACTACGTCCCCTGCTGGCGCACCGCAGCCGGCACCGGCGAAGGCATGGGATTCATGTACTGGAAAGCGGCTGACTGATCCGGCTGCATGCAACCAATCAAAGAGAGAGAAAAATCATGAGCGATACCCGTCTGAACAGCATCATTCGCGCTTTCGAATCCGGCAAGCCCGCATTCGCCGCGTTTTCCAAACTGGACAAGCAGAACGCTATCGAGATGAGCGATGCGCCGTATGACGGCCTCATCTTCGAAATGGAACACAACCCCTACGACGTCACGGCACTCGGCGATGCGATGCAGTACATGCTGAGCCGCAAGCAGATCGCCGAATCCGGCTCGGTTGCGCCGCGCGTCACGCCGATCGCGCGTATTCCGGCCAACGGCGCGGAAATGAATCAGTCCTTCGCCAAGCAGGTGCTTGATCGTGGCGCGTATGGCGTGATCTGGCCGCATGTGTCGACCGTGGAGCAGGCCTATAACGCGGTGGCGTCCTGCCGTTACGCCCGTCCCAAGGGCGCACCGCTGTATGAGCCGAAGGGCATCCGTGGTGACGGCCCCGCTAACGCGGCCCGCTACTGGGGCTTGAGCATGGCCGACTACTACAGGAAGGCCGACGTCTGGCCGCTAGCACCTGAGGGGGAAATCCTCGTTGGCCTGATGTGCGAAAGCACGGAAGCCATTGAAAACCTGGATGACATTCTGGCGAACGTGCCGGGTATTGGTTTCATCCTGATTGGCGAAGGCGATCTGAGCCAGCAACTCGGCCACCCGCGCGATTACGAGCATCCGGTGGTGGCCGATGCCATGCGCCAGATCGTCGAGACCTGCCGCAAGCACAACGTGGTGGTCGGCAATCCGCACGTCAACGCGAAGAATCACAAGCGTCTGATCGAAGAGGGTTACCGCTTCCTGATCTCGGCGCCGCTGAAGAGCTACGGCGTGGTCGGCATGGCGCGCGAGATGGCGGGGTATTAAATGAACGGCGCAGAAAGCCTCGTCCAGACGCTCACGGATCAGGGCGTCGATATCTGCTTCGCGAACCCAGGCACCTCGGAGATGCACTTTCTGAAGGCGCTGGAGAATCCGCGCATGCGCAGCGTCCTGTGTCTGTTCGAGGGCGTCTGCACGGGCGCCGCGGACGGCTATTACCGCATGAAAGGGACCCCGGCATCCACGCTGCTTCACCTCGGACCGGGACTCGCGAATGGGCTGGCCAATATTCACAATGCCAGGCGGGCATCGTCGGGTATGGTCAACATCGTGGGCGAGCATTCGGCTGCGCACCTGAAATACGATCCGCCGCTGATGTCGGACATTGAGGGTCTCGCACGGCCTTTGAGTCATTGGGTGCGCCGCGTGGAGTCGCCGCGTGCCGTGGCCTGGGACGTTGCTACCGCAGTGGAGAAGGCCAGCGAACACGCCGGCCAGATCGCGACGCTGATTCTGCCAGGCGATACCTCATGGCAGGAAGCCGGTGAGCCAGTCGCGCCGCCGCGCGTGGCTGCGAAGGCTAAGGCCCCCGATGCGGCACGCGTCGAGCATATTGCGCAGGTGTTGCGCTCGGGCGAGCCTACGCTTGTCGTCCTCGCCGGCCATTCGTCACGCGGCCGCGCGATTGAACTCGCGGGCAAGCTCAAGGCCGCGACTGGCTGCCGTCTTGCGACGCAATTCTTCACCGCGCGGATCGAGCGTGGAGCAGGGCGGGTCACGCTCGAACGCATTCCCTATGCAGTCGGACAGGCGGTTGAGTATCTGAAGGGCTTCAAACACATCATCACGGTGGAGACCACCGAACCGATCGCCTTCTTCAGCTATCCCGACAAACCGAGCTTGCTCAAGTCGCCCGGCACCAGTGTTCATTCGCTGGTCGAAATGGGCGAGGACGGCGAAGCGGGCCTGGAGATGCTGGTCGAAGCGGTTGGCGCGACGAGAACACCAGCCGTGTTCCAGCCGCGTTCAGACGCGACGCCACCGACCGGCGCACTGGGACCTGCCACGATTGCGCAGGCACTCGCCGCCGCGCTGCCGGAAAACTGCATTCTCGTGGATGAATCGCTGACCACGGGGCGCGAAACGATGGGGCTGACGGTTGGGGCTGCGCCGCATGACCTCATCAATAACATGGGCGGCTCGATTGGCTATGGCACCCCGGTTGCGACCGGTGCGGCGCTGGCCTGCCCCGACCGGCGCGTGTTCTGCATGGTCGGTGACGGCAGTGCGATGTACACCATCCAGTCGCTGTGGACCCAGGCACGTGAGGGCCTGAACATCACCACGATCATTTTTGCCAACAACAGTTACGCGATTCTCAAGGCCGAGTACGCCAACATGGGCGCTGGTGCGCCAGGCGAGCGGGCGTTGGCCATGATCGACATCGATCGCCCGCGTATCGACTGGCTGGCCATGGCGAAAAGCATGGGCGTACCCGCTGTCGCCGTCGACACCGCCGAGGCCTTCCATAAGGCCATGGCCGATTCAGTGAACGCGTCCGGCCCGTGTCTCATCGAGGTCAGACTGTAATTCCATTCAAGCATAAGGACGGACACCCATGACTACGACCCTCACCGAGGTGCCAACGCTGCGCACCAATCTGGCCGACTACGCGGTAACGAAGGCAATGAAGGACGGCCGCGTCAAATCGGACATCGTCAATCTCGACTACCGCGGGCCGACCCCGGCACACAACGGCTTCAAGGCGATGGTGCGCGAAAACAGGTTCGACGCTGGCGAACTGGCCATCGTGACGTTTCTGCAGGCCAAGGCCTTCGGCAAGCCGTATGTCCTGTTGCCGACGCCGATCTCAGGACGCTTCCAGCATCATTGCGCAGGCTATAACCTCGACTTCGGCCAACTCAACCCGAAGGATATCGAGGGCAAGAAGGTCGGCGTTCGCACCTACACGCAGACGACCGCGCTCTGGATTCGCGGCATTCTGCGTCATGAGTATGGCGTCGATCTCGACAAGGTGACCTGGATGACCCTCGGTGACGGGCATCTGGCCGAGTATCGCGATCCGAACAACTGTGAACGCTTGCCCGCAGGTTCGTCGATCCCAGACATGATGCTCAAGGGTGAACTGGCTGCCGCGTTGCTCGGTGAAGACATGCCGAAGGACGAACGTGTGCGCACGCTGGTTCCCGATGCACAGGCTGCTGCCAAAGACTGGTTTGCGCGCGAGAACGTCGTGCCGATCAACCACATGTTCGTGGTGCATCAGGACATTTCGAAGCAGCGCCCGGACGTCGTTCGCGAACTGTACCGGATGGTCGTCGAGAGCCGCGTGCTCGCCGAAGGCGTGCCGGCCGTGTTCCCGCCGATTGGGCTGGAGGCGAACCGCAAGGGTCTGCAACTGGCGATCGACTGGGCGCTTGACCAGAAGATCATTCCGC
>NZ_JBAURZ010000082.1:0-4706 GCF_049581445.1 Paraburkholderia sp.
CAGGCGATCGGTGCCGTGCGCCTCGGTTCGGCGCTCCCGGCTGCGTTGCTGGCGGTATTCGTCGCCGCCCCTGAAGGCAGTGCAGCGGCGGCGCGCGGTGCAGTGCAGGATATCTCCTACCGGACCATGCGGCGTCTCGCGACCGCTGACTGGCTGATCGCGAAGTTGGTCCACAAGGCACCGCCGCCGCACGTCGGCAATCTGCTGGCCTGCGCGCTGACGCTGCTGACAGACGACGAAGAGGTCGCCGCCTACGCGCCGTTCACGGTGGTCGATCAGGCGGTCAATGCGATCGCCGCACGACGGGAGTTCGCCTTCGCGAAAGGCCTCGTCAACGCAGTGCTGCGCCATTTCTTGCGTGAGCGCGAGCAGTTGTTGAGCGAATCGGAGAAGGACGAGGTGGCCCGCTGGAACTACCCTGCCTGGTGGATCGACACGGTACGCCGCGCGTGGCCCGAGAACTGGCAGGACATCCTCGCGGCCGGCAACGTGCAAGGCCCGCTGACGCTGCGGGTCAATGCCCGTCGCTCGACTGTCGAAGCTTATTTGCAGGTATTGCACGACCACCATATCGACGCCACCCGTGCCGGTGAAGACGCGGTGCGGCTCGCCACCGCGATGCCCGTCGATCGGATCCCGGGCTTCAGTGCCGGTGTGGTGTCGGTACAGGATGCAGGCGCGCAACTCGCCGCCCAGTGGCTCGGGGCGCGCGACGGCATGCGTGTGCTCGACGCGTGCGCGGCACCTGGCGGCAAAACCGGCCATTTGCTCGAACTTGCCAATCTCAATCTGATTGCGCTTGAAAGCGATGCGACGCGCGCGCGTCGCATTGGCGAAAATTTGCAGCGGCTCGGCCTTTCGGCGGAAGTACGGATTGGCGACGCGGGTGCGCCGGCCAAGTGGCACGACGATATCGATCAACCCTTCGATCGCATTCTTGCCGACGTGCCGTGTTCCGCATCGGGCATCGTCCGGCGGCACCCGGACATTCGCTGGCTGCGGCGCGCCTCGGATATTCCGGCGCTGGTCGCCGAGCAGCGGCGCATTCTTGCGGCGCTTTGGCCGCTCGTGAAGCCGGGTGGCGAGCTGCTCTACGTGACGTGTTCGATCTTCCCGGACGAAGGCGAACTGCAGGCGCAGTGGTTTGGAAACAACTACCAGGATGCGGTACGATTGGACGCGCCGGGGCAACTGTTGCCCACAGCGGCCCGCGCGCCTGCCGACGCTCCGGACGGTTCCCATGCCGGACCGGAAACCGGCTCGAACCCAGATCACGACGGATTTTTCTACGCGCGCTTTCAGAAACGGTGACCATCAAACGCTTCTTTCCGCTTCGGCTCGCCGCCGTGCTCTGGATTGCGCTGGCCTTTTGGCTGGGCGGCCCGGGCGTCGCGCATGCTGATTCGATCGCGGTGCAGCGTGCATCGCTGCAGTCTGATGGCAGCGGTTGGACGCTCGACGCGCGGTTCGATTTCGAGCTGAACAGCAACCTTGAAGATGCCGTCAACAAAGGCATTCCGCTCTACTTCACAACGGATTTCGAACTCAGCCGGCCGCGCTGGTACTGGTTCGACGAGCAGCCGGTAAGTGTGTCCCAGAGCATCCGGCTCTCGTTTCAGCCGCTCACGCGTGAGTACCGCGTGTCGACAGGCGGTTTGCAACTCGGCTTCACCACCCTGAAAGACGCGTTGGCGGTAATCCAGCATGTCACGTCGTGGCATGTGATCGACCGCAATCAGGTGCAGAACGGTGAAACCTATACCGCATCCGTGCGCATGCAACTCGACATCGCGCTGATGCCCAAGCCATTCCAGATCGACGCCGTCAACAACCGCGACTGGAATCTTTCTTCCGACTGGAAGCGTTTTACTTTTACGGTGACCGAACGTGCTAAATAGAGTACGCGGTACCACCAGCGTCAGCAGCATCGTCGTACGCGTGCTGGTGTCGACGGTGGCGGTCACGGCCGTCCTGCTGCTGGTGTTGCTGGCCGCTGCGAGCGCCAACACCGAGTTCTTCGACCGTTACTATCAATGGTTGTATGCGGCCAACGTCGCGGTCGCGCTGATCTTCCTGATGGTCGTGACGGCGCTCGTCCTGATCATCATTTACCGGCTGCGCAAGGGGAAATTCGGCACCCGGTTGCTGGCAAAGCTCGCATTCTTTATGGCGCTGGTCGGCGTGGTGCCGGGCGGGATTATCTACGTCGTCTCGTATCAGTTTGTCTCACGCAGTATCGAATCGTGGTTCGACGTGAATGTCGAAACGGCGCTTACGTCCGGCCTGAATCTCGGGCGCGGCATGCTCGACGCGTCGCTCTCGGATCTGCAGACCAAGGGCCGTCTGATGGCTGAGCAGCTCGCCAGTGCTGACGCCGCCGGGACCACGCTGACGCTGTTGCGCCTGCGCGATCAGTTCGGCGTGCAGGATGCGACCATCGTCGAGCCGGTGCGCAGCATGTCGGGAGCGGCACCGGATATGCATGTGGTGGCGGAGGCATCGGGTAATTACGTGACGCTCGTGCCCAACGACCTGCCCACGCCCATGATGATCGAGCAGGCTCGCGGTCATGGCTTTGCTGCGATCGAAGGTGAGGTCGATGGCGATCCAAACGCAAACGGCGGCAAGGGCGTGCTGCGTTTGCGCGTCGTGCAGCGCATCCCGGACACCAATGCTTCGTTGCTGCAGCCCACTGAACGCTTCCTGCAACTGACCCAACCGGTGTCGCCAACGCTCGCGCGCAACGCCGACGCGGTGCAGCGCGCGTATCGCGAGTATCAGGAGAAGGCGCTGGGCCGGACCGGCCTGCGCAAGATGTATATCGGCACGCTGACACTGGCGCTCTTTCTCGCCACCTTCATTGCGATGATGCTCGCGCTTGCGCTAGGCAATCAGCTCGCGAGGCCGCTATTCCTGCTGGCTCAGGGCACCAAGGAAGTGACCGAGGGCGACTACACGCCAAAGCGCGAAATCAAATCGCGTGACGAGTTGGGCTTCCTCACGCAGTCCTTCAATGCAATGACGCGGCAGCTTTCCGAAGCGCGCGCAGCGGTCGAAAACAACCGGATCGCACTCGAGCACTCGAAAGCCTATCTGGAGAGTATTCTCGCCAACCTGACCGCGGGCGTGTTCGTGTTCGACCGGCAGTTCCGGCTCACCACGGCCAATCGCGGCGCCGAGCGGATTTTCCGCCAGCCGTTCCAGGCCGCGCTGGGTTCGGCGCTGGATCGCATCACAGTGCTAAGCGATTTTGGTGCAATGGTGCGCAAGGCTTTTGCCGACCGCGAGGCCGCGAGCGGCGATGGTCACGATGATCGCGGCCACTGGCAGCAACAGTTCTCGGTACAGGTGGCAGGCGAAACCGAACCGCTGACACTGCTTGTGCGCGGTGCGCGCCTCCTGTCTGCGACGGACCGCGATGCGGAAGATATGCAGACATCAGGCTACGTGGTTGTGTTCGACGATATCTCCGACGTGATCTCGGCACAGCGTTCCATTGCCTGGGGTGAAGTGGCGCGGCGCCTCGCCCACGAGATCAAGAATCCGCTCACGCCGATCCAGTTGTCAGCTGAGCGCCTGCAGATGAAACTCGCGGACAAGCTCACGCCGAGCGACGCGGATGTCCTCAAGCGCGGCGCGACGACGATCGTCAATCAGGTCGCGGCGATGAAGCAGATGGTGGACAGTTTCCGCGATTACGCACGCACGCCACCGGCGGTGCTTGCCAATCTGCAGCTCAACGAACTGGTCAGCGAAGTGCTCACGCTTTACGGCATTGAAGAAGGCAAGAGCGCGATCCACGTCGAGCTTGCCAGGTTGCCGGTGATTCGGGGCGATGCGACGCAATTGCGTCAGGTGATCCACAACCTGCTGCAGAATGCGCAGGATGCGGTGGCCGAGTCCGGGCATCCACGGGTTTTGCTCGAGACGAGGACAGTAGAATATGGCGATCCCGACGCAGAAGGCAAAGTGCGCGTCGCGGTGCGTCTGACCGTATCGGATAACGGACCGGGCTTCCCCGCGCGCATTCTGACGCGTGCATTCGAACCTTACGTGACGACCAAGGCCAAAGGAACAGGGCTTGGGCTGGCGATGGTCAAGAAGATCGTCGACGAACACGGCGCGCGAATCGACATTCGTAACCGGATGAGAGCCGGCGATGTGATCGAGGGCGCGCAGATTTCGATCCTCTTTCTTCAACTGGCAGACGATGATGCCGCGGCACCTGGCGCAGGGCCGCAGGCGGCGCATGGCAATGCGTCACAGGGAACGACAAAAGCAACAGTGCAGACAAGGGCAGCGTAAATGGCAACCATCCTGGTGGTAGATGATGAAATGGGCATCCGGGAATTGCTCTCGGAGATCCTGAGCGACGAAGGGCATGTCGTGGAGGCGGCGGAGAACGCACAGGAAGCGCGCGACTTCCGGCTGCGTCAGGCGCCCGACCTGGTGTTGCTCGACATCTGGATGCCCGACACCGATGGCGTGACGTTGCTGAAGGAATGGGCTGCGCAGGGGCAACTGACGATGCCAGTGATCATGATGTCGGGCCATGCCACCATCGACACGGCAGTCGAGGCAACCAAGATCGGCGCGCTCAACTTTCTCGAGAAGCCGATCGCGTTGCAAAAGCTGCTGAAAGCGGTCGAGCAGGGCCTCGCGCGCGGCAATCCGGCGCCCGCGGCGCCAGGTGCCGCGGCCAAGCC
>NZ_JBAURZ010000083.1:0-73958 GCF_049581445.1 Paraburkholderia sp.
GAGTCGGGGGCCGCCGTCCCATACACGAGAGGCAAGCGCAAGCGTGCCGTCGCCTAGTGCGAATCCAGCACTTTGCCCCGCCGTGTCCCACGCGACTTCGACGACTGACGCGTCGGTTACCCAACACGCCCCAAGCAGTTCGATCAGAACAGGGGGCGCGTTCACGAGTCGATCTCGCAGTACCTGATGCTCTCCCGCAACTCGCGCCGGTCGAGATTGCGGCCGATAAACACCAGTCGGCTGTCACGGTGTTCACCAGCGAGCCAGGGCCGGTCGAAATCCGTATCCATTGTCATATGCACGCCTTGAAACACGAAGCGGTGCTCCGATCCGGCGAGATCGACGATACCTTTTGCACGTAACAGGTCCTGGCCTTGTTCGACAACCAGTTGCTGCAGCCAGGAGAGGAAGCGCGTCCGTTCAAGCGGACGCTCGACGCGCAGCGACACACTGTCTATCCCGTGCGTATGGCGGCCCTGTTTGACGGGGGCGCCTGCACCATCAGCACGAAGTGGTACGTAGCGGTAGGTCCGCTCGCCGCGTGACGGTTCGCCAGCTTCACCCGCCGATGCGGCAAGCTGCAAGCGCTTGAGATCGAAAGCGCCGCGATCGAGCAGCGCGGCAAGCGGTATTTCGCAGCGGACACTGGTGAGCCATTCCACCGTCGGGTTGATGCGCCGCACGGCGTCCTGAACCGAAGCGAGACCGACCGGATCGACGAGGTCGATCTTGTTGATCAGCACGATATCGGCCTGCGCGAGTTGTTCCGCCGCCTCGCGGCTGTCTGCGAGACGCGCCTGCAAATGCGTAGCATCGGCCACGCAGATTACGCTGTCGAGCCGCGTGCGCTGACGGAGCTCATCATCGATAAAGAAGGTTTGCACGACCGGCGCGGGGTCAGCCAGACCGGACGTTTCAATCAGGATCCCGTCGAAACCATCCTTACGCTTCACCAAAGCGGACACCACGCGAATCAGATCGCCGCGCACCTTGCAGCAGACACAGCCGTTGTTCAATTCGATGACCTCGTCTTGTGCACCGACCACAAGACCACCGTCAATGCCGATCGCGCCGTATTCATTGACGATCACCGCATAGCGCCGGCCATGCTGCTCACGCAGAATGCGATTGAGAAGCGTGGTTTTGCCGGCGCCGAGAAAACCCGTGAGCACCGTAACCGGGATCCGATTCATTGCCAGTCCCCTTGTGTGCCGGGCGCCGCTCGACTGTCCAGGTGGGCCAACTCGTTCGCAAGCCGCTCCCGTTCGGCTTCAATCGCCCGCAACGCGCTTTCGGCCTCGCCGAGGCGCTCGCGCAATTGTTCGATCTGCGCTGTTCCTTCTGGCGAGACCCCGTCGCGCTCCTCGCAAGCCAGTGCGCATGCCAGTTCGATCTCCGCGCCCGCGCGTCTGCTTTCTCCGCGCAAGTGGTGGGAATTGACTTCGGTCATTGCAATGACCAGTCGCATACGCTCGAAAAGCGAGCCTACGTCACGCTCCACAGTCACGGCGATCTCCACGTTAGGGTCCGCCCGTCGAGGCGTCTATGGAATCAGCACCGCCCGGCCTTTGACCTTGCCGTGGTGCAGATCCTTGAGGGCCTGGTTCGCCTCGCTTAGGCGGTACTCCCGCGTCGCCAGATGGACGAGGCCACGGTCGGCGAGCGCCATCAGTTCGACAAGTTCGGGATAGGTGCCGACCAGATTGCCGACGATGGTCTTCTCGCTGGTGATCATGTCGATGGTTGGCAACTCGATCTTTCCGCCATAACCGACGATGTAGTAGAAGCCCGCGTTGCGCGTCATGGCGAGGCCTTTTGCAATCGCGTCGCCTTCGCCGACGAAATCGATTACCGCCTCCGCGCCGTTGCCGCCCGTCAGTTCCAGTACGCGCTCGACTTCGTTACCGTCACCCTTGACCGTGTGATGCGCGCCGCACTCCTTAGCAAGCTGCAGCGCGATATCGGAGCGGTCGACTACGATGATTTCAGCCGCGCAAAGCGCGTTCAGGACCTGAATGCCGATGTGCCCCAGACCACCTGCACCGATCACGACGGCGAATTGACCCGGGAGCAAATGGCGCGACGCCTTTTTTGCAGCGCGGTACGCGGTCAGGCCGGCGTCGGTATACGGTGCGACGTCCTTGGGCGCGAGCGATTTCGGCAACTGGATCAGCGAGCGTTCGCCCGTCAGCAGATATTGCGCGTAGCCGCCGTTGGCGTTGATGCCGGGAAACCGGCTGTCCGTGGCGTGCATATCGTCACCGCGGCGGCAGGCCAGACAATGCCCGCTCGTCACCAGTGGATGGCAGATGACCGGGTCGCCCACCTTGACACTCTCCACACCGCGGCCCACCTCTTCGACCCAGCCGGCGTTTTCATGGCCCATGATGTAGGGCAAGGTCACATCGACCTTGCTGCGCCAGATGCCTTCCACGACGTGCAAATCGGTGCGGCACACACCGGCGCCGCCAATCCGGACGACTACATCAGTGGGCCGCTCAATCTTCGGATCGTCGACATCTTCGTAGCGCACGAATTCTTCGCGAGTCAATGACTCGTCGTACTGATGCAGCACGGCAGCTTTCACTTTTGTCTCCTCCGTTTATGTACGCCTGGTCAATCACTAGGCAATGTCCATGCCAAAGGCGGAGAAAGTGATGAGGGCGTCCACAGTTGGCGTGTGAGCATGAAGAACAAGCGTTATCAACAGCAACGAAAGCGCGGACGTGCGCGCCCGCTGTCGCAAAATCGGACGTTTAATGAGGACGAGCGCTGATAGGGTGTCTGAAAATGGGACGCCTCAAGCTGTTATCCGAGTCTACGAAGGGCCCTGTTGACCGTGCTCTCACTCATCGGTCGCGTGAGTGTCCTGATACCGGAAAACAGATAGCGTCGATGGGACGCGAGCGCTTCTCACCGCGCCCCGTATTCAGCTCACTACTTCGAAGATATCGCGTAGCCACTGCGCGAATACCCTGACCCGCGAAGAAAGCTGACGGTTCTGCGGATACAGTACCGACACGAGCATCGGCGGCGGCGGAAAATCGCCGAGCACGACCTTCAGCGTTCCGGCAGCCAATTCGGCCGCCACCCGGTATTGGGGGACCTGAACCATGCCGAGACCCGCCACGGCGGCGCCCGTGTATAAGTCCGCCCCGGTGACCGATACGATCGACGGAAGCAGTATCTCGATCACCTGACCGTCGACTGTGAATTCCATCGGTAACGCCCTTCCTGAGCCACTGGAGATGTAATTTACCGCGCGATGGGCCTCAAGTGCCTGCAGCGTGGCCGGTTCACCGAATTGCGCGAGATAGGCGGGACTGGCCACGGTGACCTGTGTCATCGAAGCGACGCGCCGCCCGACCATCGACGAGTCCTGCAGTGTCCCGGCTCGCAGCACGCAATCGACTCCCTCGCGCACGAGGTCGACAAGGCGGTCATCCTCGCCGATATGAAGCTCGATGCCGGGATACTGCGCAACGAAATCCGGCAGTGCCGGCACGACAAAGTGCTTCGCCAGCGTCCCCTGCACATTCACGCGCAGTAGTCCCTTTGGAGCGACGTTGCGAAACGAACCCTCTGCCTCCTCCAGATCAGCCACAAGGCGCACACAGCGGCGATAGAACGCCTCGCCGTCATGGGTCAGGCGCACCGTGCGCGTGGTGCGCTCCAGCAGCCGCGTGCCGATTCGCTCCTCCATCCGCTTGACCAGGTTGGTGACGGTGGCCCTTGGAATCTGCAAGTCGTCGGACGCCCGGGTAAAGCTGCCGCGCTCGGCGATGCGGATAAACACCTGCATTTCCTGGAAACGGTCCATAGCAGTCGCGGGCTATTGTTAAAGTGAATGGAATGATTATGCCAGTTTACTCGTATTTATCTTGATCATCGAATGGTTGAATATCTGTTTCACCGACTCACCAATCGAATCACCGACAAGGAGCACATCATGACCATCGCCAAAAACAGCCAGGTTGCCATCGTGACAGGCGCATCTCGCGGAATCGGCGCGGAGGTTGCGCGGCGTCTCGCCAGCGACGGCTTCGCCGTCTGCATCAATTACGCATCGAGCGCGAAGGAGGCCGAGGCACTCGTCGCCGAACTCTCGGCGCAAGGTGCGAAGGCGATTGCAGTCAAGGCCAACGTCGCGGATGCCGGCGAAGTTCGCGCGATGTTCGAGACCACCGAACAGCAACTCGGCAAGATCGATGTGCTGGTGAACAACGCCGGCGTGCTGAAAACGGTGCCGCTCGCCGATACGTCCGACGCGCTGTACGACCAGACCTTCGACATCAACGTACGCGGCACTTTCAACACGCTGCGTGAAGCCGCCGCGCGGATGAATGAAGGCGGCCGCATCGTGAACTTCTCGAGCACGACGCTCGCGCTGAACATGCCGGGCTACGCGATCTACAACGCGACCAAAGGGGCTGTCGAAGCATTCACCCACGTCTTCGCGAAGGAACTGCGTGGTCGCCGCATCACCGTGAACGCTGTTGCGCCGGGCCCGGTCGCGACGGCGCTGTTTCTTGACGGCAAAACGGAAGAGCAGATCAAGACCTTCTCGAACATGCCGCCCCTGCAACGCCTCGGTCAGCCGGAAGACATTGCCGCTGTGGTCTCGTTCCTCGCCAGCACCGACGCCGGCTGGGTCAATGGCCAGATTCTGCGTGCGAACGGTGGCCTGGCCTGAAGCGCAAGCCTGGCGACCGGACAGGCTAACGCCCCTCAAGACCAGGCTCAAAGGGCGTCATGCGTTTTGCGAAACTTTTGCGAAACGCTTACTTCTTCGACGTTGCGGCTTGCTCGATGAGAGTCGCAACGGCATCTGGATGCGACTCATACACCGCGTGGCTGCCCGGCGATTCAACCACTGTGGCGCTAGCCCGCTCCGCCATCGCGCGCTGCGCGTCCGGCGGAATCATCTTGTCGTCCCTGGTGACCAGGTACCAGCTCGGCTTCGTGCGCCAGGCAGGCGAGGTGACTTCACCAGCCAGGGCCTCGACGCCCCAAGGCACCTGGGAATTGGCCAGGAAGCCGGCGCGTTCAGCGTTCACATCGCCAGCAAAAGCCGCGGCGAACTTTGCCTTGTCCAGCGTCAGGAAGCCGTTGACCGGTGGCAGGATTGGGGGGACCGGAGCACCAGCAGGAGGATTGGCTATAAGCTTTTGAACGGATTCGCCTTTGTCCGCGGCGAACGCTGCGATGTACACGAGGCGCGAGACTTTCGGATCGTTGCCGGCCTCCGAGATGACCACGCCCCCGTACGAATGGCCCACCAGAACGACAGGGCCGTCCTGCGCATCCACGACCGCTTTGGTGGCAGCCACGTCAGCTGCGAGTGTCGTCGTGGGGTTCTGGACTATGCTGACATTGAAGCCTTTGGCCTTCAGCAGCTTGTAGACAGCTTCCCAGCCACTACCGTCGACGAAACCGCCGTGCACCAGCACTACGTTGTTGATACGTTCAGCGGCGACAGCAGGACTTGGCGCGATGACGCCGAGAGCCGCCGAGGTGACGCCCAGCACACCAAGAAGCGCGCGCCAGCCGGAGAAAGAATGGGTTTGCATCTGATACCTTGTCTAAAAGGGTTGAGCGAAGTGCATCTCCTTGAGCTTTGCTACAGCCCGCGGTCAATTCAGCCGGAACAACTGTTTCGCGTTGTCGCGGCCAATCTTTTGCCGGTCGTTATCGCCGATCTCCGCGCCATCGAACCAGGCGCTCGCCTCTTCCATCGTCTCGAATGGATAGTCAGTCGAAAACAGCACACGGTCGCCGCCAAGTTCTTCGATCGCGTTACGCATCGCAATCGTGCGGAAATTGCCGCTCGTCGTGACGTGGAAGTGCTGCCGGAAATAGTCGATGAATGGCCGCTTCGCCTTCACGCCCATCGGATTCTTGCCAGTCGCCGAGGCCCAGTGGGACGTACGCCAGATGTTGTTCTGCACGAGTTCGCCGAGATGACCGAGAATCACCTGCAGCGTGGGGTAGGCGTCGAAAAGGCCGCTACCGATGAGGCGCAACGCGTGCACACCCGTCTCCGGCGAGAACGCCCATGCTGGGCCTAACAGCCAGGGATGCCCCTCATAGGCAAGCTGCTGGCTCGGTAATGGATTGCGTGGATGGAGATAGAACGGTACGTCGAGCCGCGCGACTTCGGCCCAGAACGGCCAATACTGAGGCAGGTCGTAATAAGCTGCGTTGTCAGCTGTGCCATTCTGCGAGAAGCCATTGACAAGCGCACCCTTGAAACCGAGTTCGGACACCGTGCGCTCCAGTTCACGAGCGGCGGCCTGCGGGTCTTGCATCGGCAGCGCGGCGAATGCCCCAAAGCGCTCCGGACGGCGCGACACCTGCTCGGCCAGCAGATCGTTCGCGCGTCGCGCGACATCGATTGCCCGCACGGTGTCGACGATCCCCTGCACAGCCGGCGCGTTCAACGACAGGATCGTGTATCCGATTCCGCAGGCGTCCATCCGCTCGATACGCTCTGCCTCAAAGTCGAGCAGTTGCCGGCGCCGCTCCGGCCAGATGTCGGCGGTGAAATAATGTTTAGAATCGCCAATCGTGTCCGGCGATGCGAAGTGCTCCTCGAGAGCAATCTTGTCCTGCATAGGGCCTCCAGATAAGCTGGTGTCAACGTGCGGCGTTCCTTGCGGGTACGCCGTATCGAAACCAGCATAAGAGGGCCACGACTTCCTGTTAAATTCTCGTTTTAAATACGTTCATTCACGACATCAATATCCGCACACCGGCTCAAGCCATGGCACCCGATACTGACCTGCGTAACGTCGACCTGAATCTTCTGCTAGTGTTCGACGTGCTTTACCGCACCAGGAGTACAACGCGTGCGGCACAGTCGCTCCATCTGACACAGCCTTCTGTCAGTAACGCGCTGAAGCGGCTACGCTCGTTGTTCGATGACATCCTGTTCGTGAAGACAGCCGACGGTATGCAGCCCACATCGAGAGCGGACGAAATCGCGGTGCTCGTGGACGAAGGGTTCGCTTCGTTGCGTCTTGCGATACAGCCAGGCCGCGCGTTCGATCCGGCCACCACAACACGCACGTTCCGTCTATACGTCAGCGATCTCGGACAGGCGATCTTCATCCCGCCTCTTGTCGCCCATTTGCATCAGATCGCGCCGGGTGTCCGCATCGTCACGACCGACCCGCCACTCGACGCCGCGCAGCAAATGATGAAGCACGGTCAAATCGATCTCGCGATCGGTATGTTCACGGGACTGCATGCTGACTTTCATCAGCAACGGCTCTTTCCGGAAATGTATGCTGCGCTCGTGCGTAACGATCATCCGACGATAGGCGCGGCCATTTCTATTGAGCAGTTCTTCGCAAGCGAACACGTGATCTACACGCCCACCGCCGGCAGCCACGCCCGTTTCGAAGCAGAACTCAATGCGCTGTCCCCGCGCAACGGCAACGCTCGCCACGTGGCATTGCAACTCGCGCATTCATTCGGGCTGGATCGCATCGTCTCGTCCAGTAACCTTGTCGCCTGTATCCCGAGTCGCCTTGCGCGCGTGCTGGCGGGCCGGCCCGATGTCCGCGCTGTCGCGCTGCCATTTGATATCGCGCCAGCCGATATTGCCCAGTTCTGGCATGAACGGTATCAACGCGACGAAGGTCACCAATGGCTACGCGCACTCGTCTATGAGCTGTTTCACGATCTTCGTCCGAGCGCGGTTCTCTGAGCAAGTTTGAGCAGCGCAGTAGCGATATCCAAGTCATCGCTACACGTAGAAGCGCAGCTTGCCGAAATCCGCAGTCCAGCCACATATCCCCTCGTCTACCCATCGATGAGGTCGAGTCGAGCCTTGCTCTCGATACCCATGCACGCGGTTCGAGCGGCCAGGCCACTCCATGTTCGTAATTAGACCGCGCGGCGTCGGCATCTAAAAAATGCAAACGAATCGAATATTTGTGCAAGGACACTTGATCTCCATGCCGATATTCTTCCTCCGTCAAAGCAATACGCCCGGCACCCGCCCTGTCCATTGAACGTCGACAACGGTGCATCGCGAGCGAACGCCAGACAGCTGAACGGTCGTTTTGTCCGCATGAGCGACCCGTTTGAATAAAAATATCAATATGGAGACGCAATGCTAAAACGACTCATTGTCGCGTTCGGCATGCTCGCGGCATGCATGATTCAAACCGCTTACGCTCAATCTTCGGTTACGCTGTACGGCGTCATTGATAACTCGGTGGAATACGCCGATGGCGGCAAAGGAGCCGTTGTGCGCGCTGAATCCAGCGGCTTTTATGCAACTCGCTGGGGCATGAAAGGCACCGAAGATCTCGGCGGCGACCTGCACGTCAACTTTCAACTCGAAGATGGATTTTCGGCTCAGACAGGCGCTGTCTCGAAGGCTGGCGAAGCATTCAGTCGAATGGCCTGGATCGGCATGTCAGGCGGGTTCGGTGAATTCCGGGTAGGTCTGCAAAACACGATCCAGTACGTCTTCATGAACCCCGAGCTGGATCCGATCGGCGTGATGAGCATGGCCTCGCCGATGAACAACTTCAACAGCCTGACCATCCGCGAAAGCAATGCGATCTCGTATTTTGCGCCGACGATCGGCGGCGTGACGGCACAGTTCATGGTTGCAATGCGCGATTCCACGACGACTCCAGACAATGGCCTGGGCTTCTACAATGCAGCGCTGCGCTACGTCAACGGACCCTTCCGTGCGGCAGCCGGCTACGAGCAGGCTGACGATGCGGTAGGCACCGCGACCCTAAAGGTGCTTAACGTGGGTACATCCTTGGGGGTCGGTAAGGCACGCTTCTACCTCGCGTACCACATCGAAACGCTATCCAATGGCAGTATCAGTCGAGCGGTCGCGGAAGCCTCCGGCTCGTACATGGTCACGCCACTTGATGAAGTCGTGCTGTTGTACGGTTACGAGCATGACCGGACAAGTCTGGGCAACAATGCGCAGCAAATCGGTCTGAATTTCCAGCACCACCTGTCCAGTCGCACCTTCCTCTATTTGTCGGCCGGTTTTATCCAGAACCGCAACACGGGCGAGTTCACGCTGAACGGCACCTCCTATGGCGGTATCGCAGTTGCGCCAGGGTCGAATACGCATGGCGTCATCATCGGCATGGTTCACAAGTTCTGACGGGCGCAAGCCAGCTTCGATGTGCAAAAGAAATTCCGCCAAACGTGAACGATCTGAGAGTCTGTGCGGAATAACCGAAAGTGGCCGAGCCCGGTCCGACAATCACCAGCTCAGGTCGACCCAAACTGGTCCTCCAGGTTGGGGCAAACTCACCGACCGTCTCGAAGAGATAAACGGTCGGCTAATTCAGCTTCTCAAAATCCCCAGGCTTCCATGATTGGTCCATGAATGCTTTTTCGGGAGCATAGAGCCTGAGGATTACAAAGAAGCCTTTGTCGGGCAGTGTCTTCAACCAGTTTTTACCTTCACCCGGCGACGTAGGTCCCACATAGATGTCCGTGGTTCCATCCGGGTTGGTAACAGGTTTATCCATCGAACTCAACGATGGGAAAGGTTGTCCATTGTCGAGGCCTGAACCGGTAATCGGATCATAAAGCGTCAGCGACCAGAAGTTGGCCGCAGGAATGTTCTTGGGCAAAGTCAGCTTGTAGCTGTTGCCGCCGAACAGGAAATCTCCTTTCGAATCGCGGAACGCGTTGGGGTACTTTGACCCGGCATTTTCCATTGTGACAGCCATGCCGGGGCTCGTCGCATAAGCGTAAATGAAGTACCCGGTTCGAAAATCTACCTGATTTGCCGTCTTGCCCGAAAATGTCGGGCTGCCCCCAGGGAAAGGGTTTAGCCATTGTCGATCGGGATAATATTTCACGCCGGTGTAGGTCAGCGTGTGACCAAAGCGAAATGCTGTCTTCGCTCCCATGTCGAGGAGCTTGCGCATTTTTTCGTCCGGCTTGAACTCCTTTCCCTTTTCGATGCCCAGGGATGCGGCCATTCCTCGCATTTCCATGTCCGCTGGCTCAACCGTTTCATACTGGATGAACCGGTTGAGCATATCGAACGCCGTTCCATCTTCGGGGTAGAGCATGTTGGCTGGCTTCGCAGAGGCGTTTGGAAACTCCATCGGCTTCGCGCTGCTCTTCTTGCCAAGCGGATAAATCTGCGTCTGCTCCATGACCTTCACCGGGCCGTCGAGTTGCTTCGGGTCCTTGAAGAAGCCGCGCCAGAATACAAACACGCCGTAGGTTCGCGAACGAAAGGTCATGTACCCTTTGGGAACATTTCCTTTGTAGTCTGGCGGAAGCACAAGATACTTGCCCCCTTTGCCCTTGTCGGGGCCAGGCAGTCCAACATCGCCGCACCAGGTTTTGCCGTCGATCCTGGCTTCTGAACAAATCGGCCGCTGCCAGAAGTCATCAAGAATGCCCTGTAGTCCTGGCGGAACCTCTATGACAATCGGTCCATCCTTTTTGAGGTCAAGGTAACCAAGCGCATAGATGACATCCGAATTCGGCGTCGTGATGAGCGTCCTGGCGTTCAGACGGTCCTTGAAAATTGGCAGAACGTTATAGCCGGCGCCGAATGTTTTTTCCGACCCCTCTTTCATGCCATACATGCTCAGCGCTGGAAGTGCCCACAGATAAACCTGCGCTGCACGCTGAAGTACTTGCTGATCCTGAAGAGCGGAGACAACATCATCCGCCAGGAAGCTTCTGTCGAACGGTGCGTTTGCAAGCGCCTCAGGCGTTTTTGCTTCGGTACCGGACTGAGCCGACGCGGACAGATTCGCTGCGAGTAAGGCCAGAGTGATGGCCGCCGACTGAATTTTCATGCTCTCTGTCCTCTTATCGTACCGCCTCTTTTCGCACAGTCGCCGCAGTGGAACCATAGGTAGTTGGGGCAATGGGTTTGCCCCAAAGGGCAATATAAGAAAAAGCAGGCGCTCAGCCTGCGCCATTCTCGTGCATCCGCAACCTCCCCCTCTCTTAAGCCTTAGTTAAGCGCTCGTTCAATATCATCATCGCTCAATGCAGGAGCACGAGATGAAACAGCACACGTTGAGTATTGCCAGGCAAGCTGCGAGCAAAGTCCCCGAAATTACGCTGGGATTCTGGGTGATCAAAGTCGCTGCCACCACGCTGGGAGAAACCGGCGGCGACTGGGTGTCGATGTCGCTGAACCTCGGCTACCTGATCGGTTCGGCCATCTTCCTCGTCTTGTTCGTTGGCCTGGTTTCTGCGCAGATGAAGGTAAGGGAGTTTCATCGCTACCTGTACTGGGCGACCATTGTCGCCACGACGACGCTCGGCACGACGATGGCGGACTTCGCGGATCGATCGCTGGGCGTTGGCTATCCCGGCGGCACCGCCATCATCGTGACATTGTTGATTGCCAGTCTGGCGATATGGTATCGATCGGAGGGAACGGTCTCGGTCGAAAGCATCGTCACAAGCAAGGCGGAATGGTTTTACTGGATTACGATCCTGTTCTCGCAGACACTCGGAACGGCGCTCGGCGACTGGGTGGCAGGTGAGGACCGTGGCGGTCTCGGTATCGGATACGAATATGGAGCAATGCTTTTCGGAGCGGGCCTGGTCGTCGTGATGGGCCTGTATCTCTGGACGCGCGTTTCTCGCACGGCGCTCTTCTGGGCTGCGTTTATTTTGACGCGCCCGCTAGGCGCGACGTTGGGTGACCTCCTCGATAAACCCGTGGCGGCGGGCGGACTCGACATTAGCCGGCTCTATGCGTCAGGAATCTTGCTGGCCTTCATCGTAGTTTGTATTGCCCTCATGCCACAGCGCTCAACAAGGCGAAACCCAGCGATTTAATCCCGGGAATGCGCCTCCCATAATCAGTGCTCCTCCCTCGGGAAACGGCTCGCGACGACGCGCTGGATCTCGTCCGCAGAAACTGGTTTGACCAGATGAAAGTCAAACCCTGCTTCCTGAGAACGCTGACGGTCGGCCGCCTGACCGTACCCGGTGACGGCAATCAGCAGTGCGTTGGCGGTGCTAGCCTCCTTGCGCATCTCCCGCGCCAGCTGGAGGCCGTCCATTCCGGGCAAACCCAGATCGAGCAGGACAATCTCCGGATTGAAATCCGCTGCGATTTCCAACGCATGTCGCGCCTCGTGCGCCACCTTAACGTCAAATCCGTCAGATTCGAGTACCATCGCCAGTAGCATCGCTGCGTCGACACTGTCGTCGACCAGCAGCAGGCGCAAAGCGGGGCTAGCGTCCCCCGGCGCGGCAGCCGTTACACTCGAAGCAGGTTGTTCGGGCTGATGAGCCTCGCGGCACAGCGGCAAGCGCACAACGATCTCGCTGCCTTGCCCCACCCCACTTGAAAATGCATGGATATGTCCACCGTGCAATTCAACCAGAGTACGTGCCAGCGGCAGGCCAATCCCGAGTCCCCCCTCGGAGCGCTCGAGTGAAGTCTGCGATTGCACGAAGAGATCGAAGATACTCGGAATCGTTTCGGCACTCATCCCGACACCGTTGTCGCGGATGGTAATCTGCACGTCGTCATGCGCCTTGCGCACGTCGATCAGGATCTGGCCGCCCTGCGGCGTGTATTTCACCGCATTCGAAAGTACATTGCCGAGGACCTGTGCAATGCGTACGCCGTCTCCGGTGACGTAGAGCGACTCATCGGGCATCTCGGTCGTGAGTGTATGAGCCTTTTGGGTTAGTGCAGGTGCGACCGTTTCGATCGCTGCTTCGATGGCCGCAACCAGACTCACGCTCTCCTGCCGCAGTGTTATCTTGCCCTGCGTGATACGTGCAACATCAAGCAGGTCATCGACAAGCCGACTCAGATGCCTCACCTGGCGTCCGATTACCGCGCGCATCGTTTCAAAATCTTGCGGCGAAGGTGTGCGATCCGGATCAATCAGTTCAATCGCACTGCGAATCGGGGCAAGCGGATTGCGCAGTTCATGCGCAAGCATGGCAAGGAACTCGTCCTTACGACGATCGGCCTCACGCAATACCAGTTCGTTAGCCTTGCGCTCAGAGATGTCGTTGACGACACCTGCCAGCCGATAGATCCGGTCAACCGCATCGCGGACCGGGAAGGCACGCTCGGCAACCCAACTCGTCTTCCCATCGGACCGCACGATCCGATACTCGATCTCGTACGGCGTACCCTCGGCGAGCGCCCGATATGCGGCCTCCACCGCGGCCTGGTTGTCGGCGTGAATGCGACCCGCCCAGTGACCCAATCCGGGAACGGGAAACATCGCCTCATCTCCCCAGAGGCGATGATAAGCAGGACTGACATAAAGCAACTGATTAGTCGATGGGTCAAGCATCCAGAAAACATCGTCGATGTTTTCCGCCATCTGCCGGAAGCGCTCTTCGCTTTCGCGCAACGCGCCTTCCGCCCGGCGCACGCGCAGCAGCGCGCGTACGTGAGCAATCAGTTCGGCAGGTTCGATCGGTTCAATCAGATAGCTATCTGCACCTTCATCAAGCCCCCTGATCTTGTCAATACTCTGCACGGCCGCCGCGGAAGTCTGCAGCACGAGAATGGCCGAGGTCTCTGGAGACGCCTTTATCTGCCGGCAAACCTCAAATCCGTTGATGTCAGGTAGTTTCACATCGAGGAGAATCAGATCGGGCAACGAGACTCGTGCACGCTCAAGCGCTTCGGTGCCATTCGCGGCCTCGATCACTTCAAAGCCGGCTCGCGCCAAAATTTTAGTTTTCGCGTACCGGGCTCCGTCGTTGTCGTCGACGTTAAGTATCAGATTGGCGGTCGCTTCTTTCATGGCAGATTCTTGTCCGTGGGTCGTTCAGGGACGCTCAGAATCGCGTCCAGCGAAGTGAGCAGTTCGTCACCCGAGAGCGGTTTCGTAAAAAATGCGTCTGCACCGACCGACTGGGCCCGCACACGCTGATCGGTATCGCTCAGAACAATAACGGGCACGCGTCGTCGGGACGACACGTTGCGTAACAGGGCACCGCCTTCAACTAGATTCCGGGCATGCTCCTCGTGACGAAGCTCTGCCAGCCAGGCCCAGCCGTCTTCACGCCCCGCTTGCATGTCAAGTACCACGGCGCATGCGGGCGCAACCGCCAGTATCCACTTTGCCTCCCGTAAGGTGGCCGCGGCGGTGGGCCGAAACCGGGAGTTGTGCAGCGAAGCCTCGTAGCGAATCCGGTCATCGAGGGAAGTCGACACAAGAAGCACCATGTCGAGTTCGACATCGCGAGCGGGTGACGTGGCAGGCGCCTGATCGGTCGTTTTCGGCACGTATGCCTGGATGGTCGCGGTGAAAGTCGAGCCTTTGCCCAGTTCGCTTTCGAGGCCAACCGTTCCGCCTAACAACTTGCACAGCTTGCTGCACAGCGGCAGGCCAAGTCCCGTCCCTTTCACAAAGGTCTGCAGCCGGTTCTCCACCTGTTCGAATTCTTCGAAGACAGTGTGCTGATATTCGGGCGCGATACCGATCCCGGTGTCAGAGACCGAGAAGGTCAGCAACTGTCGCGCAGCGTCGTACCTGGCGCAAACGCGAACTTCGCCCTGCTCAGTAAACTTTAATGCATTGGATACAAAATTGCGCAGAATCTGCGCGACCTTGCCTTCGTCGGTATAAACCGGCGGGATTTCATCGCATGGCTCGAATATCAGGTCAACGTCAGCAGCGGGAAGCAACGGCCGTAGCATGCCGCGTAACGCTGAGAAGAGCTTGGCGACCTCAAACTCGGTTGGCCGCACTTCGACCTTGCCCGCTTCGATCTTCGCAAGATCAAGCAGGTCATCAACCGTTTCGGACAGGTCCTCAGCCGCCTTGCGAATGAAGCGGACCTGTTTGGCCTGCTCCTCAGTCAATTCGCCATCCGTACGATCCATCAGCAGTTTCGACAGCGCGCGAATGGAATACAGCGGCGACCGGAATTCGTGGCTCATGTTCGACAAGAAGCGCGACTTGGCATCGTCGGCGCGGCGTAGATGATCTGCGCGCTCGTCGAGTTCGGCGTACAACGCGACCACGCCCCGATTGGTGTCTTCCAGTTCGCGCGTGAGCCTGGTCAGCTCTTCCTGACGCTCCTGCAACTCGTCGAGCGCCGTAGCGAGTTCACGGTTTTGCCGTTGCATCTCATCGAACGTGCCGCCCGGACTCAAGGCGGCGGCCCCCTGAGTCAGGACTACGGACGTTTCAGCCGCAACCAGCGGAGTATGTGCCGGAAGGTATTTTGTCAGTGTCACCACGGCGTCGCCTGCTGCATCCTCAATCAGGCAAGCGTCCATCAGACGTTGCGCCGCGAGTACGCCGAGCGGACCCGGCAGGTCGTCGGTGAAGGAGCGTTCGGCACCCGGCGCCCGTTCTATCAACCGGGCAACAGGAATCGCAGGAGCCACGAAGCGAATCAGCAGGCTTTGTGGTTGCGTCGCCTTATCCACGAGAAACTCAGCACGGCCGTGGCGGGTGGCGAGGAACACCACGCGCGCGACTTCGAGTACCGCCGTCGCGATGCGAACCTGATCATGCCGGGTGAATGCGAATGCTTCGCCAAGTTCCCGGGCATGCCGGCGCGCGGTGACCACCGAAAGCTCGCCGTCCAGTGGCAGGACTTGCAGGGATTCGGCCATCACAAGTTCTCCTTGGAGCGCATGCGTGCGACGAACACGGTCACGTCATCGCGGCCGCGTGCGAAGTCCCGATAGAGCACCGCTGCGATCAGAGCAGGATGACGGTGCGCCAGGCCCGGATACCGGCTTAGATCCCAGCGGGTTGCGAGACCATCGGAATGGAGAATCAGCAATCCGTCCGGGGGCCAGCCGACCTGAAACTCCTGAGCCTTGCGCATCTGGTGACCGACAATGCCCGCGTGCGAAACCAGATGGCGATGACCGCCTGGCGCCCAGACGCTTGCCGCAATATTGCCGACCCCGCAAAAGCGGGCATTGCCGATCACTTCGTCCGTAAGATCGACCGCCGGGATACTCGCGGCGCCGAGCGCCGCACCGCGCGTCGGGCGCAGCGCCTCATGCGATGCCTCAATAATTTCGACCACGCCTGGCGCGTCGAGCCGCGCGAATGTTTCCGTTGCGGCAAGCGCAGCAGTATTGGCAAGTGGGCCGTGTCCAAGGCCGTCAGCGACCAGCACAACGAATTCGCTGCCCGCGTAGCCGCAGGTCCAAAGGTCGCCACATAGCGTCTCGCCTTCCAGCGGCAAGTTGATCGCCCCGTACACCACCGGAGCCGGGTGTGACGGAACTGCCGTGCTGGCATCGCTCCAGATCACGATGCGCAACACGGTACCCAGACCTGGCGCGCTCCAGATGTCGAGTTCGTCGCTGAGCCGTTGAATCGCACCCATGCCGTTGCCTGGACTGCCGGCCGTCGTATAGCCGTCGGCGAAACACGCATGGAGATCGAGGATGCCCGGACCGCTGTCTATTGCGAGCAGTTCAATGCCGTAAACTTCGGGCGACGCCGAGCCGCCCCCCTCTGCGCGAGCGATCGGCCGCACCAGCAATTCGCCGCGCTGCGCGTGTTTGAGCTGGTTGGTCCCGCACTCGGTCACGACGATCGCCAGCCTACCCAGCATCGTGTCGTCGAAGCCGACGCCATGCGCCAGTTCGCCGATGCTGCGGCGCGCAAACGACACCGAGCTGGGATCGCCTATTTCAAAGCGTCGCTGGGTCGCGCTCAACCCATTCAGAACGGCTTCCATTTCGTCACCGAAATATGAGTACCTTCGCCTGGCGCAGAGCGGATCTCAAACTCGTCGCATAGCCGCTTTGCACCGCCCAGGCCCAGGCCTAAACCATTGCCACTGGTATATCCGTCGGTCAGCGCCCTGGAAATATCTGCGATGCCGGGTCCGTTATCGACGAACTCGAGCCTCAGGCCAGTACGACCGTTACGACGCACGGTATAAAAGTGTACGTCGCCGCCTCCGCCATAGATGACAGTGTTGCGAGCGAGTTCGCTGGCTGCAGTCACGAATTTCGTCTGATCGATCAGTGAAAGACCCAAGCTCACCGCCCTTTCGCGCACGAAACGCCGCAGCCGCACGACCTGTTCGTCCGAGCGGATCGACATGATCTCGTCAGGCGGCTGCCCGTCGGGACCTTGTGGACCGGCTGTCTTATCGTTGCTCATCATGGAGGACGCGCTCAAAGCGGTGCCGTACCGGTCAGCAACGCCATACCTTTTTCCACGTTCAGCGCAGTGCGTACGCCAGGGAGCGCCAGTCCAAGTTCCACCAGCGTGATGGCAACCGACGGCTGCATGCCGACGACAACCGTCTCCGCGTCAAGCACGCGCGCCATCGCCGCCGTGTCGCCGATCATCCGGCCGATGAACGAGTCGACTACATCAAGTGATGAGATATCGATCAGCACGCCTTTAGCGCGGTCTTTGACAATGCGGCTCGTCAGATCGTCCTGCAAAGTCATCGCAAGACGGTCGTGCATGTCAACCTGAATGGTGACAAGCAGCAGCTTGCCCATCCGGAGAATCGGAATGCGTTCCATGGTCGGGGTCCGTTTGAATCCGCATTAACCGACGTCAGTCGCCGGCGAACTGGTTGCCCCGCAACGAGCCGGGAGCACCGGGCGCTTCGGCTGGCATGATGGCGCCCGCGACAGACTTTCCGGTGCGATTCAACGCGACGATGAACGCGTCCGCGATCGTCGCCTTGGTGATGACGTTCTGCAGATTCACGCCCAGGTGAACAATGGTTTGAGCAATCTGCGGACGTATCCCGCTGATAATGCAATCCGCGCCCATCAGGCGCGCGGCGGCCACTGTCTTGAGCAGATGCTGCGCGACGAGGGTGTCGACTGTGGGCACACCGGTGATGTCGATAATCGCGATTGCCGCGCCCGTTTCGACGATCTTCTGCAGCAAACTCTCCATCACAACCTGGGTGCGCGCCGAATCCAGCGTACCAATCAGCGGCAAAGCCAGTATGCCGTCCCACAACTGAACCACAGGCGTGGACAACTCGAGCAGTTCCTGTTGCTGACGCACGATGACCTGCTCACGGCTCGTCTGGAAGACTTCCGTGGTGTAAAGACCCATCGCATCGAATAGCGTGCTGATCGTCCAGCTCAGTTCCGCGAGAAGCGCTGGATTGGCGACCAGTTCGCCGCGCAGGCGCGCAAAGAGCGGTTCTTTCAGGGAGAACACGAACATCGCGGTTTCGACTGGCGTAAAGCCTTGCCGAGCCCTCGCGCTCGACACTTCCGCGAGGAAGCTACGCACTTCGTCCCACGTTGGTGTCTTGAACGCCACTCGATCAGATGACTCGAGCGCCGCGCAGACCAGCTCTACGAATTGCGCGAACTGGTTACGCAACTGCACTTCGGCGACTCCGCCGCGGCGCGAGGCGATCGCGTACTGCTGGGTTACCCATTCGCCGAGCAACTCGCTTTGTCGTTCCTTGAACAGTTGGGCCAGACGCGTTCCGCCAAGCGTTTCCATACGAAGTCCCCAATCAGTGTGGTCATCAGAAGGTGCAGGTTGCCCTTCCTGTAGTCTCGCGCCCGCTCGAGCGAGCTATAGGATGGGCGGCATTGGACTTTAGCATGGGCTATACGGCAATCACAACGGGCTCCGGCAGTTGCCGGTGGCAAGGACAACTAAAGCGCAATTTGACTCAAGAAAGCCCTCCGCTGCATGAGTCGAATTTACTCCAGGGCGGATCGGTATGCGGCGAGATGAGTAACTATTGCCTGTGAATCCGCGCGATCTTAGCAGGGGCCCGGAGGCGGCGCTGCCTTCATCCATCGGCGCAGGCACCTGCCGCCCAGGATTGGCCAACTGCGCTGCGATCGCGTACGGCCGTCCGGGTGCCATGGTCGTAAGCATGCCGGTCGCGACGAGTTGCTGTCGGCAGTCGTGGCATTGTCAGCCGCCGCGAATTGCGGCTGGCTTTCGTTGTTGACGGGCTGAAAGTCATCGTGATGCGCAACGACATGCTGGCGGAAGTCGTATTCGAGCAGCGAGAGCTGGGCAATCCACCGAATGGCTGCGAGCTCGGGGCATCGATTTCGCCCAGATAGCCACCGCTTGCGGTGCGGCGGGCTCGCGCCTGATGGCCGTCGGCCACATCATTTGACAAACACCCCCTGGTAAATACCCCCTGGCCTTCCCGTGACCCAAACCGGGTTTCGAGCGGCACAGAAAATGCGACCACGACAGACGTTCATGCCGCACGGCATCGCGGTGATTCCGAACGAGTCGGCATACAAGGTCATGGAGGCAGTCAATGAACTACGCAAAAGATCCGGCGGACTATCCGCTCGCCGCGAAAGACCCTGCGCTGTTTGTCCATCAGCACGAGGGGGCAGTGTCATGGGGGGCGGTGTTCGCGGGCGGCGTCGGTGCAGCGGCATTTGCGCTGATCCTTCTGACATTGGGTACGGGTCTCGGCCTGACGTCCATCTCCCCATGGTCGACGGGTGCATCGAATGCAAAAGCCTTAGGCTTTGCCGCCGTGGTGTGGGTTTGCGTCACCTCGATTCTCACGTCAGGATTAGGCGGCTATCTCGCGGGCCGGTTGCGCCGCCGCTGGCTGGCAGTCGACGCCGATGAAATCCACTTCCGCGACACCGCGCACGGTTTTCTGAGTTGGGCCGTGGCGACGCTTTTCACGGCGGCGATACTGACATCGGTTGTATCAGGCGTGGTGCGGACCGGCGCGCAAACCGCCGCGACAACTGCCGCAGCGAGTGGATCCGTCACGATGGAGGCGATGCAACGCGGCAATCCAGCAGCCGGGATGAACACCTGGCCGCTCGGCTACTTTGTCGACTCGCTTTTCCGGATGCCGGCCGGCTCCCCACCGCCCGCAACTGCGGCTACGACGGGCAGCAACGAAACACCCCGCGCGGAGACGGCGCGCATCTTTCTGAATAGCGCAGCGACGGGGGATCCGTTGTCGCCGGAAGATACTGCCTATTTAAGCCAACTCGTTGCACAGCGCACAGGACTTGCGCCGGATGCTGCGCAAGCACGCGTGACGACCACCTATACGCGCCTGTTGCAAAAAATCTCGGCGATGAATACCGCTGCTAAAAGTGCCGCCGATGAGGCGCGCAAGATCACCATTGGTGTTTCGTTGTGGTTGTTTATCTCGCTTTTGATGGGCGCTTTTTCAGCAAGCCTGATGGCAACGTATGGTGGGCGTGTACGCCAGCTCTAATTGGAATTTCAATTCATCCGCCGAAGGAGGTCTTATGCGTTCGATTCTTCTGTATATGCTCGGGGTGCCAATCCCCATCATCATTCTGATCGCGCTGTTCTGGCATTAGGCGCCGGCTCCTGCTACGGGTCCGATCCACCTATAGAACCGCAATGCTGGTTTCATCAACCGAGGTATTTTTTGGTGCGGGCATCACCGCGCTTACCTGTGGAGCAGACAATGGACACGACGGGCGAAGACGGGACGGAACAGAGCGGGATTAGGACTTCGGACTTCGACTGCTGTAACCCTCAATGAGTGGGGACTTTCGCCGTTCATACTCGCCCCACTGCGACGACCCCTTACGAAGTCTGAAGGACACTTGAATGTCTATGTGGAAGCATTGGGCAACGGCGGCTCCGGGCCGAACTGAGGCATGGCACCCAGTGCCGCGCGACATTCCCCCGAGCCCCCAGGCATGGGCAGCACGGACGACGTAGTTTGCGTCCCATTTGGTCAAGAAGTCGTGCATGGAGACGCCATGGGCAGAATCTCAGATGGCGAACGTGAATACATCGTTCGGCCCATGAAGGCAGAAGAAGTCGCGCTGGCGATCGAGTGGGCAGAACAGGAAGGCTGGAATCCCGGTCGCCATGACGCGCCCTGCTTTCAGGCCGCCGATCCGAGCGGATTTTTTGTTGGCGAGTTGCACGGCGAGCCCGTCGGCTCGATCTCCGCTGTGGCCTATGACGAGCATTTCGGCTTTGTCGGCCTATATATTGTCAGACCGGATTTTCGCGGCAAAGGACTGGGGCTTCGAATCTGGCGACACGCAATGGCCTACCTGGGCGAACGCAACATCGGCCTTGACGGAGTCATCGCGCAGCAGGCGAATTATAGAAAATCCGGGTTTCAACTTGCACACCGGAATATCCGCTTTCAAGGCGTTGCACACGGCGCAGGGAACACGCCACTATCTAATCTCTCGGACGTGCCATTCAATCAATTGGCCACATACGACCGGCTACTATTCCCCGCACCCCGCTCAAGCTTCCTGACAGCGTGGATTGCCCAGCCCGATGTTGTCGCGCTGGCCGCGATACGTGATGGCCGCATTTGTGGATATGCCGTACTGCGCAAGTGCCGCCACGGCCGCAAGATCGGCCCGCTCTTTGCCGACAACGAGCGGACCGCTGAGGGACTATTCAGCGCACTGCTTTCCAGGTGCCCGGATGAGATGGTCTCGATCGATGTGCCGCAAAATAATGCTGCGGCCATCGCCCTGGCTGAACGATACGGAATGGCCAGCACCTTTGAAACGGCAAGGATGTATACGGGAGAGCCCCCGCCGATTCCGATTGCGCGAGTGTTCGGGATCACGTCATTCGAACTCGGATGAGGTTATCCTGGCTGCCGTCCGGGCGACGGTCCAGCAATAGTGCAATCCAGCCGCGTCGCTTCGCACTCCCGGTGACGTCGAAGTCCACGAGTCCTCGGTTCGTGCACCTGACGTCCAGCCCGGTTAGACCCACTTCGGTCCTTCGCTTTTCCGCGAAGCGGTCATTGAGTGCGTTTGTTTGCGCCTGGTTATCAGCCTTAATCGCTGTTATTGGCCAGCCGGCGACGCTGTGGACGGGGTCGCCAGCGTGTTGTGACTCCCGGGAATGTTGGTGAGGGACGTCGCGCTACTGTTCGTGCCATTCGGCGCGCCCGAGTTCGACGACATGGCGGCCGCGCCGCTGTCCGAGTTGGTGACGCCAGGCGTGCCGTAGCCGCTCGTTGCAGCGGCCGGCGACACGGTGGTCGGGGTCGCCAGCGTATTGTTCTGTGCATAAGCGCCGCCCGACAGCGTGAGTGCAGCGACGGCCCCGATTAATGTGCTGGTTACCTTGCTCATGATTCGTATCTCCTTGATTAAAATAGCATTTCTACGCAAACGATCCATTCGCACTTCTCCATAGCGGTCGTTGTACAGCGCACCAACACCGCCGGATCGAGCCCGTAGCAAGCGCTACCAGTTTAGTAAAGCGGTCGCTGATAATTAAGCGCCTTGTTCACAATGGTGAATTTCGAATTCCGGAATTACCCGTAATGGGTCCTGGTCCCCAATCTGAGGCCGGCGTGGTTCGGCATTGCGCAGTGCTTCCTCGCCAACCTCTGTCTAGAGGTGGTCGACAGAAATAGTTTGTATCAGGGCTAAATTCCGCTCGATTTCTTCCGATGACCGGGTATATCGCGGTCATCCGAACCGCGAGTGACAGCGCCAAAAGCGTTTTAACCGGGCAGAGGAATTTATGGATGTAAGTCAGATGGCGGCACAGTGGAGCGACCTGCAGTCGCAAGCGGCGGACGCAGAACTATTTCAGCGCGATGCGGAAAAAGCCGGAATGCTTCGCGCGGAAGCAATCGGCATCGAAAAACAACTTAAGGCTGCCGGTTACGATTTGCACTCGCTTGTGGCGCTGTGAGCATTTTGCGAGCGAGCGCATGCATCGTCGGCTCGCAAGAATTTCCGCACGTTTATCCATCGATTACAAACGATCTGAGTCTCCGTGTTGAGGGCCCGTTTGTGACCGCCAGGTGCCTCATGCAATCGGCATATGAAGTCGGAACCTCGCAAGCCTGCGATAGGCAGCACGCGACCCAAGCCGACGTTGGCCTCGGCACCTTATATTCGGCGGCTTCCAAGGTACGCCGGATATTCGTTCCCTCCAGTTGCTCGGCGGGTCTTCGGCCTTTGTCGACATTGGGGCGGTCTGGGTTCTGCGCCGGCAATGTAGCGGATCGCTGACGGTGGCGGCAGCAAGCAGCCCGACGGCAGCTTCAAAGATTTGACACCTAGGCTGCATGGGTCAATTTGCAAACGGTTCTTCGCCTCACCGCTGCCACATGAGGAAGACCGTATCGAAACCTCCGCCATCGAAGCCAGGCGCGATCACCGGATAGCCTGATTAAAGGTGAACCGCTTTTCCGATCCAGGTCTGCGCATTTCGGACACGAGAGCCAGATTTGCACCCTCAAGATCGTCCTGCAAATCGCCGTTAACACTACAGGGAGGTAAGTGGTGCTTGGCCAGTTGACGCAGTTTGTGCAGCACTAGCGAGCGATTCAAGGACGGCCGAATTGCTTTACTCGGTCCCCGGCGCGGCAACGTCAGGTCGTTGTCCGGGCGTTTCTCGCTCACGCGAGCAGCGCCGCCCCCTGAGTTTCGCAAAGACGCAGTGTAAGGCTTTCTCGCTAAGGCGAGGGAGTCGAGCCAGCACAGCCCACATAGGATCGCCCAAAGGCCACGGTTGATCGGATGCGGGCGCGATGACGTCAAGAACGCTTTTTTATTCTGGAGTCGGCCTGCGGCGACGACTGCTTACCGAAATCGCGGTCGATTGCCGTGGAGCGATCTCAGCCGCGTTGCAACGCACATAAGCCACACGCTCAGCCCTCTGCGTTACGGACGGAGTATGGACTCGCCTGCTTGAGGTTCTTTGGCCCGCATGCCGCGCGGCGGTATTTTCTGGAGATATTTGTGCTTTTCCCGTTGTTTCGTCAGGCTATGATTTTGTCACTCGCCACAATGGCTTTTTCCGCTTGCTCGGTATTCGATCCGGCCAACCCGGCAAATGCCGACCCGAAAATCAGCTTTGAGCGCACCCAGAAAGTGGCGCAAGACAACAACATCAAGTGCCTGTGGGCGTGGGGAGCAGACCCGAAGACGGGCAGTTACCATTGCGAGCCCATGGGGAAGGCCGGCCACGATGACACCCGACCGAGCTTCGCCGAAATCGGGCTACGCGTGGTCGATGGCGGCCTGAAACTGCCGCAGGGCGCCGGGATCCCGCTGCGGGTAGTAACGATCGATGGGACGATTAAGCTAACGCCACAGTCTATCGATACGCAAACTCTCTATACACAAGTGCGGTAGTCCCTCATTCGCGCTGCGCTATTGTCGAAAGCGCACTGTCCCTGCGATGGAGGGCCTCCCCGACAAATCATTAACGAAGGCAGTCACCCTTAGACTCTTTGCAGATTTCCACAAATCGCGAATCTGGCAACAGAAAGGCGTCCACGAACTTCAGACCTTAGGTGCGGTCTCTTTTCGACGTTCTCAGCGACGCGGTCTTCAAACCCCCTTCCGTGGACCCACGCGTCAATGATCGCAATGGCCGAAGACGAGTCCATAGCTGAAGGTGCGCTATGGCCGTTCCACTCTGATACCTGCCGTAGGAATCTCGACGACCGGGCCGTCGGCAACGGGTCGGGAGTGTGAATTCGCCGACGCTGGAAGCTGCCATCCCGCTGCTCGTCGCCGCTACCGTCAGCTATCCGGTGCATGGCTGACGTAGAACCAGCCCGTTCCAACGTCAGCAAAGGCCGACGACAGGACGCACATCGTAGGTGGTCCAACGTCCGTTGACGGAGAGTGAAGCAGTCGCACGACTGTCCAAATGGCGGTCACGCCGAATGACTCTCCCTGGACGGCCACATCGACACGGATGCAGACCGTTAAGGAACGAGTACTTGCTCCGACCAACCATGGGGTGTCAGGCTGTATGCCCTTCGATCGTGCAAACGGTTTTCAATTGACCCGAGCCAAATCTCCATTTGTGTGGGCGCAAGGAGAAGCGTCGCGACTGTCTCAGGGCATTCGCTCAGGTCGCCAGACGCACGCGCCAGGGCGTCGACTTCGGCAAGCAGTACTTGCCTCGATTCGATCGGCGAACTCTGCGACCGCCCACGCGCGTGGTATGTATCGGCGAGTCGACTAGCTTTGGGTCTTGCGCGCCAACTGGCGATAGTCACTTCGTCGTGTTGAATACGCGCGCGGCCCCGCAGTCGACATTGGACCATAAGGGATGGCCAGAAGCACAAGACCTCCCATTTATCGGCAGCGAGCTGCGCAACCTTCGGACTTGTGGAACTGATCGACGCTATAAGGCCGCTGCTGGTTACCTCCCGCACTGTGATGATTCGCGAGACCGGTATTCCGCTGGTGTCCACCGTGACAAGGGTGACGAAAGTCGCGCATGGGTCATTTGCGTGCCGAGCTCGTTCGAACAGGTCAATTAACTGGTGCAATGGGTTAGTCATATGGGTCGAGGAAAATGCGCCCAGCAACCTACAGTTGGGGCGCCGCGTAGGACATGAAATGCTGTTCGTTGCTCGAGCGATCTGTCGCCGATGCCGCGTTGGTGGCGCAGCTCAGGTTCGAACCGACGCGCCAGCTGCTCGGCGCGCAATGCTCGGGCACGCTGATACTCGCGAGACTAGGTCTACTGGATGGCGTTCCGGCCTGCACAGACCAGACCACCAAACCCTGGGTCGAAGAAGCCGGCGTCCCGGTGCTCAACCAGCTGTTCGTGGCCAGGCAAAACGTTGCGACTGCAGGCGGGTGCCTGTCAGAGCAATATCTGGCGGCCTGGTTCATCGCGCGGCTGGCGGGCGTCGAGTCTGCACGCGCCGCGATTCACCATGTCGCTCCGGTGGGGGAAAAGGAGACCTATGTCACGCGAGCATTGGCGAACATCTCGCCGTTTCTCTGAAGGGAAACGATCAGCTACCTACTACTGGGCACATTGGCTCATCGAACCGATTAGACAATAAGCCGGAATGTCACACATACCACTGCGTTGCACAGCTATTCGACGACGGCACTGAACCGGTCTTTGGTCGTAATGCGTCGGTTGCGGGTTGTGAACGCATCGGGCCGCGCTCCGCGCACGCTTTGCCAGATGACGACACCGTCTTCCACCTGTGGCCCAAAGCCAAGTTCATGCGGATCGTACGGAAACATCGTGGCAAACCAGCGTCGTAAATAGGTTGAATCGTCGAACACCCGGCCGCATACCGGAATGTCGTAGACGATGAAAAGATGCTGGATTGCGCCGCTCGCGAGGCCCGCTTCCAGATTGCGCAACAGCGTCGTCATCAGATCGGGGCCGAATGGATTGAACATGAACACCACTAACTTGCCCGACAGCGTAGCTAGGTTAGCGACATTGGCGTTGACTGCGCGGATCGGCGGACGCGCCGGAAAACGCCGCGCGATCGCGGCAGCGTTCGCATTCGCGGTCTCCACCAGGTCCGAACTGATGTCGTAGCCTAGTACCTCGGCAAACGGATACTCGGACGCGACGATTAACGGCCGGCCTTTACCACAGCCGATGTCGACAAACGTATAGCCGCCGATATCGCCCAGCGTGTCGAGCGCGCGACGGATGATAGTCGGCTGCGAGCCCATGTAAGGGTTCAGCTCGTGCACCAGCCGCTCATCGCGCTGCAGGACTAACGCGTCAACAAGGCCGCTGGTATCGGTGCCATATTGCAGGTCGATCGGATGGCGCCGCAGGCAGCCCGAGTAAACTGCGCGCAACACTGGAAGGTGAATGCAAATACGGCGCATCCTCGGTGTAAGCATTGCGCGCTGCGCGCGGTCAGGCAGCATCGCGATGGCGTTTAGAAATGGCTGTTTAAGCGTATTTCGAAGGGTCATCGTTGGGCGCCGGGAGGAGCGTTCGGGAAAACGTCTGGTCGTCCCGGCATGCTCGCGCCCTGAGACACGAAGCAGCCGCCATAGGTCGGTCGTTTTACGACAAGAGCGCGTCGAGATCGATTGCTGGCGACATTGTCGAATGTCATGTTCATTGGAAGTCATGGCCGAGGAAGCTATCCTAGAAGCGTATCTTCTGATGGCCCAGGGTGAACCATGCGGAAAAATGTGCGCAGAGGTGTTTCGCCTTGGCAGTATCGTGCCTGGCGCGTGTTGGAGAACGCCATGAAGCCCATGCTCCATACTTTGCCCACCGCCGCGCTGATGGTCCTTGCATTGTCTCTTGCCGCGCCAAAGACCTTTGCCCAGGCGACTTCCGACCTCGTAGGTTCGTGGTCTTTGGTCTCGTTGACCGTCACCAAAAGCGGTAACGAAGTCGAGGCGCTGGGTCCGCATCCGCACGGCCAACTCATCTTCGGCAGCGACGGTCGCTACGTTCTGGTCGGACTTCGCGCAGATCTCCCCAAGTTCGTGTCAGAGAATCGCTTGACGGGTACCGCCGAAGAGAACCAACGCATCGTCCAAGGCCACGTCGCGCATTTCGGCACCTATTCAGTCGATCCAGCCGAACAAGTGATTGTTTTCCACATTCAGAACAGTACCTTTCCGAACTGGAACGGCGATGTTCAACGGCGCCCATTTACCCTCGAAGGCGACCGGCTGACCTACATCACGCCGGGTAGCTTCGGATATGGGGCATCGAAGGTTGTGTGGCAACGGATGAAGTAAGCACCATCCGTCCGCCCATTCGACGGTTTCCCCATTCGCCCTTATCCGACTAGGATCAGTGCTGGCGCGCCGGCCGGATTGGAATATCGTTTGCAAACTGGCAAGCTGGTTCGCAAAATGACGAGTGCCAATCGGCAAGGGGAGAGACTATGGCGCCAAATCGCCTGACTTCGGCATTTGAGTCGAGGCCACTATGTTGACCGGATCACTTTCCGTCACAGGCCGTGCGCCGGACTCGTCCCCGGTTCGGCACGAAGTCAGGCTCATCGCAGACCTGGACGCGTTCAGGGCGCTCCGCCAGGAATGGGAGAACCTCGCAGCCGCGGCGGACAGCTATTCGTTCTCTCTGACCTATCCTTACTGCGAGCTGGCCGCCGAACTTGCGCTCGCAAAAGGTGCGGACGTTGCTGTGGCCGTGGTGTACGAACATCGTGAATTGCGTGCCCTGTGGCCGATCACGATTTCCCGCCATGGTCTGCTGCGAATCGCCAGGCCTCTGGGTTGCGGAAGCGACGAGGAATACAGCGCCCCGCTCGTGCATGCGCTAGCAAGCAGCACGGTTATCACCGAAGTGCTTCACGCTGCGACGGGTGTTCGCGCAGACATCCTCGAGATCCGTTTCGTGAGAAGCGAAAGCGCATTGCAAGAAGCGATCGTGCCATTCAAGCAGTCCTGGCTGCTGCCCTTCGTTCCGAAGCGACTGCATTACCTTCCGGGTTACTCAATAAGCCTGCGCGAATTTGAGCGATGGGACGATTTTTCCGCCACATTGTCGAAATCGCTTCGCGCAGAATTGAGAAGCCATCTCAGACGGTTGAGTGCGAAGGGCCACGCGGAATTCGGATGGTGCAGGACCGCTGACGATGCAGAGGCCGTACTGACCTGGCTATTCACGACGAAGCGGCGCTGGGCGATATCTCGAGGATTGAATACAAAGTTCCTGACGAACGAACAGGTACTGGAATTTTTCGTCGCGCTGGCGCGACGGACCGATCTGTCGACGACTCCACTTATCACGTACGTGAAACTTGACGGCAGACCCGTCGCAGCGTCGGTGAATCTTGTCAGCCCACGTTCCTTCGAGGGATTCATCCTGACCTATGACGAGGCACTCAGAGACTGTTCGCCTGGCAGTCTTCTACAGGAATTCTGCGTGAAGTGGTCGCACGCAAACGGACGCGATTTCGACTTCCGTCCGCTTTACTCCGCCTACAAGGCGCGTTGGGCAAATCGCGAAACGCTGCATGACACGCACACACTTTTTCTCACTGCACGCGGCCGGCTGGAGGAGTTTGCGTTGCTAGCGGATTACACAACCCGCGCGCTGAGCAGAGTCAGGAAGGTCATCGCCAACAGAATCAGCTCGGCAACAGCATTCGTCAGCGGATCACGGCGCCGGGCAGCAACGCGGGGCCCACGCACCAACAGTTAAAGGGTCTCGCAAGGACGAGTGGAACAACATTTAAATTGCGAGGCGTCTTTATCAAACCAGTTAACTTCCACATGGAAGTTAATTGATTATGGAATGACTTCGTGGCCAATTCATCATGTGCACTTCCCTATCGTAGATAAGATAGGGAGACTAAGCATCCCTGCTTGCTCCGCTCAATTCCTCGGTGGGTATTCAAGCCGGCAGCGCCTGCGATGCACGGGCTGACAATGCATAAAAGACGCTCGCGTCAGCTTCCGACGGTAATATGTCCTGGCAGGCGATTTCCCCGACGTAGCGGCACTCTTTTTGCGTCTCACTGCGGTTGCTTTCGACAATCCTGTCGCCATAGAAAACCAAGAGGTCTCCATTATGCAACGTGCATCACTGGGCCTGGCTCTTCTCCTGAGTGTTCTCTTCGCGGCGCTTGCCGGCTTGTATCTGCTGATCGGCGGCGCATGGCTCACGGCGATCGGCGGGTCGCCGTACTATGTCATCGCCGGACTCGTCATGCTGGTGACGGCCGTGCTCCTTTACCGGCGCAAAGCGATCGCCCTTGGACTCTATGCGCTCTTGCTGCTATGCACCATCGTATGGGCCGTGTGGGAAGCCGGCTTCGACTTCTGGGCCCTGACTCCACGACTTGATGTATTCGTCGTCTTCGGCATCTGGCTGCTGCTACCGTTTGTCTACCGCGCCCTCGATGCCCCAGGAAAACACGTGGCGCCGGCGTTGGGCGGAATACTGATTCTCAGCGGACTTGTGCTCGTGTACGCGTCCTTCAACGATCCGCAGCAAATCAACGGAACCTTGAGCGCCAGCGCGGCAACGTCGGCGACCCCGGATGCGGCCGGAGCGGCTGCTGATTGGCCTGCCTACGGCCGCACCCAGCATGGCACGCGCTATTCGCCGCTCAAGCAGATCACGGAGGGCAACGTCAAGAACCTGCAGGTTGCGTGGGTGTACCAGACCGGCGATACGAAGCGCGCGACCGACCCGGTTGAGACCACCAATGAGGTCACGCCCATCAAGGTGGGCAACTTGCTTTACCTGTGTTCGCCGCACCAGATACTGTTCGCGCTGGATGCCGCGACCGGCAAGCTGGCGTGGAAATTCGACCCCGGCCTGGTAACGGATCCAAGCTTCCAGCACGTCACGTGTCGCGGTGTCTCTTACTACGACTCGACGGCTGCAAGCGCGGCGGGTAATGGTCAAACCACGGCCTCAACCGGCGCACCCGCCCTCTGTGCGCGCCGCGTGATTCTGCCGGTCAACAACGGCCACCTGTTCGCACTGGATGCACAATCGGGTCAACGCTGCCCAGAGTTCGGCAATAATGGCGACCTCGATCTGCAGCATGGCCAACCGGTGACCACCGCCGGTCAATATGAACCCACATCCCCGCCGGTGATCACTGACAAGGTCATCGTCGTTGCGGGTGCGGTGACGGACAACTATTCAACCCGCGAGCCTTCCGGTGTGATCCGCGGCTTCGATGTCAATACCGGCAAGCTGCTTTGGGCATTTGATCCGGGCAACAAGGACCCGAATTTCATCCCCGCCGATGGGCAACATTACACGCTGAATTCACCGAATTCGTGGGCACCCGCGGTCTACGATGCCAAACTCGATATCGTCTACCTGCCGATGGGCGTAACCACGCCGGATATCTGGGGTGGCAACCGCACGCCCGAAGAGGAGCGCTACGCAAGCGGGTTGCTCGCGCTGCACGCTTCGACCGGCAAGCTGGCCTGGTTCTACCAGACGGTGCATCATGATCTTTGGGACATGGACATGCCGGCCCAGCCTACGCTGGCCGACATCACCGACAAATCGGGCAACGTCGTGCCGGTGATTTACGCACCCGCGAAGACAGGCAACATCTTTGTACTCGATCGCCGCACTGGCGCCCTGGTTGTCCCGGCGCCGGAACAGCCGGTCCCGCAAGGAGCGGCAACGGGCGATCACGTTTCGCCCACGCAGCCGTTCTCCGAATTGACGTATCGGCCAAGCAAAAAACTGACGGGTGCCGATATGTGGGGCGCCACGATGTTCGATCAGATGGTCTGCCGCGTGATGTTCCATCGCCTGACCTACGACGGGACGTTCACACCGCCGTCGGAGAGAGGCACGCTGGTGTTCCCGGGCAACCTTGGGATGTTCGAGTGGGGCGGGATAGCAGTCGACACGGATCGTCAGATCGCGATTACCAATCCGATTGCGCTGCCCTTCGTATCGCGGCTGATCCCGCGCGGTCCTGGCAATCCGATCGAACCGCCCGCCGGCGCCGCAGGTGGCACCGGCACTGAAGCCGGTATTCAGCCACAGTATGGCGTGCCCTTCGGCGTGACGCTGAACCCGTTTCTGTCGCCGCTTGGCTTGCCGTGCAAGCAGCCAGCCTGGGGTTACGTCTCGGCGATCGATCTGAAGACCAACCAGATTGTCTGGAAGAAGCGTATCGGCACCGTGCGCGACAGTTCACCGCTCCCCCTTCCATTCAAGATGGGAATGCCGATGCTTGGCGGCCCGATGACGACCGCGGGCGATGTGTTCTTTATCGGCGCCACCGCGGACAACTATATCCGCGCCTTCAGCACCAACACGGGTGAGCAATTGTGGCAGGCCCGTTTGCCGGCGGGCGGTCAGGCCACGCCAATGAGCTACGAAGTCAACGGCAAGCAATACGTGGTGATTGCTGCCGGAGGGCATGGTTCGTTTGGGACGAAACTGGGCGACTACATCATTGCTTATGCGTTGCCTGAAGGGAGCTAGGCTACGTGCGTAAGCGAGCGGTCTGCTCGGTTTACGTTTTGCTGGCACTGGGCGCGAGCGCCCGGTGCGCCCACGCGCAAAGTTCAGTGACGCTGTATGGCCTGATCGATACCAGCATCGAAATCACCAACCCGGGTTCTTCGTGGACACCAAGGGTGGACTCGGGCGCCTATCGCGGATCGCGGCTTGGCTTACGCGGCCAAGAGCAGATCGATTCGGATACGCGCATCCTGTTCGACCTTGAGAACGGTTTCAACTCGACCAACGGTGCGTTTGCGTCGGCCGGCACCCTGTTCAACCGCCAGGCGTGGATCGGCGTCGGTGCGCCTTGGGGTGAACTGCGGCTCGGCCGCCAGTACTCGCCAATCTACATTCCATTCAAGGGAGGACTCGATGCGTTCGGCGCTGGCACGATCGCGTCTGGACTCAACAATCTGTCAAAGATCACCCCGTACACGAACAATGGCCTCGCGTATCTGTCGCCCGAGCTGCACGGATTCACGACGACCTTGTTGATCGCATTGCCCCAAAGCGGCAACGGCAACGGTTTATCCGGCAACTTTGAGACCTTCGCTTACCGCAACGGGCCGTTCCACATTTCATACGCCCACCAGCAGACCACGGGAGCCACAGGGCTGCGCGCGAATCTCGGCGGCGTGTCGTACGATATTGGCAAAACGACCGCGTTCGTGTCGTTCTTCAATGGCGACGGTGGATCGCCGCGCTATCACGACGAGGGTGTGTCGGTGTCGGCGCGCTATGCGGTCTCGGCAAGCTTGCGCGCCTCGCTGGGATACACGTATATGCGAGACCAATCGGGCGGCGACAACAATGCCGACCAGTTCAGCGCTGCATGCGAATATGATCTCTCGGCGTCGCTCATGCTGTACGCAAGCGTCGGCATGCTGCGCAATCATGGTGACGCCGAATTCACGCTGCGCGGTGTCGACCAGACGGGACTCGCGCCCGCCTATCCCGGTGCGCCTGTGCGAGGCGTCCAGTTTGGAGTGATCGACCGGTTTTAGAATCCGTAGCGGTGATGCTTTGCCGGTAATCCCGGCTTCAGCCAATGAGATCGGCACCTGTCGTAAGGATGATCTTTCCGAAGTGCGTGCCGGAATCGATCAACTCGTGCGCGCCGCGAGCGTCCGCAAGCGCAAACGTCTGGTAGACAACCGGCTTGATCGCGCCGCTCTCGAAGTGCGGCCAGACCTGCCGCTCCAGTTCATTGATGATGGTCGCCTTGTCCGCAGATGTGCGCGATCGCAGTGTCGAGCCCATATGCGTCAGGCGTTTCGTCAACATCGGCACCATGTTGAGATCCTTCGCCGGCCCCTTGATCACGCCCACCTGGAGAATCCGTCCATCCATGGCCGCGGCGTCATAGTTTCTGGCCACGTAGTCGCCGGCAATGATGTCGAGGATCGCGTCGACGCCTCTTCCGTCGGTAAACCGCTTCGTTTCAGCGACGAAATCATGCTCGTGGTAAATGATCGCGAGGTCGGCGCCTAGCGCCAGGCTGGCTTCCCGATGCGCCTGCGAGCCAACTGTCGTAATGATTTTCGCAGCGCCGAATGCCTTCGCCAGCATGGTCGCCGTGGTGCCAATACCTGACGCGCCGCCATGGATCAACACCGTTTCGCCGGCAACGAGCCTGCCGCGCTGGAACAGGTTCAGCCATACCGTCATAAACGTTTCGGGCATGGCCCCGGCTTCCACCAAGGTCAGACCTTTGGGGATATGCATTGTGTTGCAGGCGTGCGCGACAGCATATTCTGCGTAGCCACCGCCTGGAATCAATGCACACACCAGTTCGCCGATCTGGAATTGGGACACGTCGGAACCCACGGCAACCACTTGACCCGCTACTTCCAGCCCTGGAATGTCCGAAGCGCCGGGGGGCGGATCATACAGCCCTTTGCGCTGGAACACGTCTGGACCGTTCACGGCAGCTGCGTGGATGCGGATCAGAACCTGATCGGCGGCGGGCATCGGCACCGGGCGCGTGGTCGGCACCAGGACCTCAGGACCGCCGGGTTGTTTGATCTCAATGGCCGTCATGGACGACGGCACACGATACGTTGAAGCAGACATGGATACCACTCCTTCTATACATGACATGAAGCTCGATTGATCCGGGCGGATCATTTAACGAGTGCCTTCAGAACTGCGTTCAGTATAGGTATCGACATTGATGAATATGTGCAGCAATATTCGATAGGTGAGATGCAAATTTGCATCAGGAAGGGAGACGCGATGAACTGGGATGACGCGCGAGTGTTTCTCGCGGTGGAGCGCGAAAAGACGCTTCGGGGAGCGGCCAGGACGCTCAATCTCGATCAGGCGACGGTTGGCAGGCGGATTGCGGCACTAGAGCACGCCCTACGTGCAACACTCTTTCTGCGAACCTCTGAGGGTTACGCGTTGACCGCCGCAGGCGAGGCCGCGTTGAAATCAGCGGAGAAAATGGAGCACTCCGCACACGAACTCGTCAGACGAACTCAGGGTACGGATACGCGGCTCGCGGGGGACGTAAGAGTCACCAGCACCGACTCGATCGCGCTCGAATTCCTGCTTCCCGCCATCGAACGCCTGCATGCTGTGCATCCCGAAGTGCGCGTCCTGCTGGACACGTCAACGCGTATGCTGAATCTGGCAAAACGTGAAGCGGATATCGCGGTCCGCTCAGTCAGGCCGGATAATCCCGATCTTGTTGCGCGGCGCCTGGCTCGCTGGCCCATGGCGCTCTTTGCATCGAATGCTTATCTGGAGCAGCATGGCAAGCCCGCTGCTGGCTCCGGATTCGAGGGCCACGATCTTGTCGTCTATCAGGGAAACTGGACCGGCAGCCGATCACCGACTCTTGCTGGCGAACCGATACACGCGGGGCGCATCGTATCGACCTTCAATTCCAGCCTCATGCTGCGTACTGCGGTAAAAGCCGGCATCGGCATCGGTGAGCTTCCGATACATCTGGCTGAACACGACGGCCTCGTGCAAATATGGCCGGAACCCGCACGTGGGGCAGTCTACGAAATCTGGCTCGTCACGCATCAAGACCTTCGGCATACGGCGCGTATCGCAGCAATGATTGACGGCGTCGTCTCCGCGTTCGAAGATCACACAACCCACACCAAATAGGCACGCGGCTTTGCTACGGCCGGGCGGCCGATTTATGCAGCATGTCAGCCGTTCAACGCGACATCCCGACCGTCGCCTTAATGGCCGATCACTGCCTCATGCCAATGGCAAACACACCCTGAACTCCGTAAGTTCCGGGCAATGAGTTCGTGCTCCCGGGGCAAAGCGATGCTAGCGGAGCTAGCGAACAGCATCAGCCCTTCCATGGACACCGCTAGCAACATTAGCGATCTGCAACAGCAACTGCACCTGGTGACGGATAATAGCGGCTACATCATCTCGAGCACCATTTTTGGATTCTCCCATGGAAATTAAAGTCAACTTTCTCGAAAAGCTACGTCTTGAAGCCAAATTCGATGACTTCACGGTAGTGGCCGACCAGCCTATCCGTTATAAAGGCGACGGCTCGGCGCCTGGTCCCTTCGATTACTTTCTGGCTTCATCGGCCTTGTGCGCAGCTTACTTCGTGAAGTTGTACTGCGTAAATCGCAATATTCCCACGGAAAATATCCGCCTGTCGCAGAACAATATTGTTGATCCGGAAAACCGGTACAAACAGATTTTCAAGATTCAGGTTGAGTTGCCGCCCGATATCTCGGAAGCAGACCGCCGAGGTATTTTGCGCTTTATTGACCGTTGTACGGTGAAAAAAGTGGTGCAAGCCGGACCCGATTTTGTCATTGAAGAGGTAGAAAACCTGGATGCCGATGCTCAGTCATTGCTGACATTGAAGCCGGCTTCTGACGCCAGCACCTATATTGTGGGCAAGGATCTGCCGTTGGAGCAAACCATCGCCAATATGTCGGCCATTCTGGCGGACTTGGGCATGAAGATTGAAATTGCTTCGTGGCGCAATATCGTTCCAAATGTGTGGTCACTGCATATCCGCGATGCGCACTCGCCGATGTGTTTTACCAATGGCAAGGGGGCGACCAAAGAAAGCGCGTTGGCGTCGGCGTTGGGCGAGTTTATCGAACGCCTGAACTGCAATCATTTCTATGGTGGTTCGTATTGGGGCGAAGACATCGCCAATGCGGAGTTTGTACATTACCCGAACGAGCGCTGGTTTAAGCCTGGCCGCAAGGACGCGCTGCCGCCTGAAATTCTGGATGCATACTGCCTGGAAATTTATAATCCCGATGGCGAGTTGCATGGCTCGCATCTATACGACACCAACTCCGGCAATGTGCAGCGTGGTATCTGTTCGCTGCCGTTTGTGCGGCAGTCGGACGGCGAAGTGGTGTACTTCCCGTCCAACCTGATCGAGAACCTTTTCGTCAGCAATGGCATGAGTGCCGGTAATACGCTGGCCGAAGCCCAGGTGCAGTGTCTGTCCGAAATTTTCGAGCGGGCGGTAAAGCGTGAAATCATCGAGGGTGAAATCGCGCTGCCTGATGTGCCGCAGGAAGTGCTGGCGAAATACCCTGGCATTCTGGCCGGGATTCGGGGGTTGGAAGAACAGGGTTTTCCTGTGCTGGTAAAGGATGCGTCGCTGGGTGGGACTTATCCGTTGATGTGCGTCACATTGATGAACCCGAAGACAGGCGGCGTCTTTGCCTCGTTCGGCGCTCACCCGAGCTTTGAGGTGGCGCTGGAACGCAGTCTTACGGAATTGCTACAGGGGCGCAGTTTTGAAGGTCTGAACGATTTACCTCAGCCCACCTTTGTCAGTAATGCCGTGACTGAGTCAAATAACTTTGTTGAGCACTTCATTGATTCCAGCGGTGTGGTGTCATGGCGCTTTTTCAGCGCCAAAGCAAATTACGAGTTCGTTGAGTGGGATTTCTCTGGCCAGGGTGAAAACTCCAATGCCGAAGAAGCGGCAACGTTGTTCGGAATTCTCGAAGACATGGGTAAAGAAGTGTACATGGCGGTGTATGACCAGTTGGGTGCCGTAGCCTGCCGGATTCTAGTGCCGGGTTATTCTGAAGTTTACCCGGTAGAGGATTTGATCTGGGATAACACAAACAAGGCGCTGCTGTTCCGCGCCGATATTTTGAACTTGCATCGCCTGGACGACGCCGCCCTCGCAGCAATGCTTGATCGGTTGGAAAACAGTGAACTGGATGAGTACTCCGATATCGCCACATTGATCGGCATCGAATTTGACGAGAATACAGATTGGGGGCAGCTAACGGTTATCGAGTTGAAGCTGCTTATTAATCTCGCCTTGCAGCAATTTGAAGCGGCGCAAGAGCTGGTGGGAGCCTTCCTGCAGTACAACGACAACACGGTCGAGCGCGGATTGTTTTACCAGGCCTTGAACGTGGTGCTGGAGGTGCTGCTTGATGACGACCTTGGTCTGGACGACTACGAAGTCAACTTCCGTCGGATGTTTGGCAACGCCCGGATGGATGCGGTAATGGGGTCAGTGGACGGCAGTGTGCGCTTCCACGGGTTAACGCCAACGAACATGAAACTGGAGGGCCTCGACAGGCACCACCGCCTGATCGACAGTTACAAAAAATTGCATAAGGCGCGGGCCAATGCGATGGCTCCAGCGAAATAGTTTGGACCGCCCACAGTGACGTTCGAATACGCTGCCTCGCCCCCTGACCTCACCACCGAAGAAGGATCGGCCCAAGCAGCGCTCCGGCGGCCGTCGGAATCGAAATACCGATCAGATACCACGTCGCCCAGAACGGCACACTCATTTCCGGGCATCGCAGGCAGTAGGCAAGCGCGCCAATCGTGCCCGCGATAAGTCCAGCTACGGCACCCGTGAGCCGAAGCCTCGTCGGCGCGAGGGCGCGCGCTGCCCACAGTTGGGCCACGAAAGCGGGCAATGAGATCAAAGCGATGTTGAAAGAACACGAGCGCCACGTGCGACCCATTAGCAGGTGTTCGCGCGTGCCCTGCGGCGCAAGCCAGAGCAGCAGCAACGCGGCAAGCCACACAAGTGCCACCGGTGTCGCGAGTCCGGCCCACCAACCACCGACGGCCCTGCCAGGTCGCCCCAGGCGCCCGGCCGCCGCAAGCGCTGCAACTGCGAGACATGCAGGCCATGCGAGCTTCGCCCAGAACAGCGGAGCATGCAGAAGCGTGGCGATATCATGCCGCACTCCGTAACCGAGAATCGCGATTGCGAGTGCACCCACTGCGCCGAATGCGACCGCGCCACCGAAGCGCTTTGCAACGACATTTCGTTCGACAGGCGCAACGCCTGTCGCGAGCATCGAAATCAGATCATCTGTTTTCATCAGGATATCCCCCGAATCTTCATTGCTAAAGCTCTAAGCCCGCGATGCACGCCTACTTTCACGGCCGATTCGGATAAGCCGGTCAGGCGCGACGTTTCCGCGACGGAAAGGCCTTGCAGCTTGACGTGTACGATCGGCAAACGTTGACGGTCTGGCAACTGGTCGAGCAGCTTATGCACGTCGCGTCTTGCGTCTGCGGGTTCAGTGTCCGATGCAGCGAAGATTTCGATTTCGTCGTCTAGCGGGTCCTGCAACGCCTCGCGACGCGATCGTGCACGTAGGTAATCCGTCAGCTTGTACCGCGCAATCGCGTTGATCCACGCGGTCAAAGGTTCGTCCGGACGCCACGTGTGACGTCCGTTATGCACGGCCAGCAGGATCTCCTGCACGACGTCTTCAATGTCGTGCGGCAGATAGTGGAGCCGTTTGCGCAGCAACGCCCGCAGATGACCCGTCAGATCCTGCAGAAACGCGCGATAGGACGCGGCGTCTCCTTCCAGCGACTGGATCAGTAAGGTCCTGAGACGTTCCTCTATCGGACGCAATGGTCCGGTCTGCGTCTCGCGCGTCACGTCGACGTGATCCCGAGCTTTGTTGCCGGCCGCACGTGGGCGGTCAACTCTCGCAGCCGCTCGCGCCCGCGTGAGAGTCGTGACATGACCGTTCCAACCGGTATGCCGAGCACCAGCGCGACTTCCTCGTAACTCATGCCTTCAAGGCCGACCATCAGCACCACTTCCCGCTGCTGTTTCGAAAGCATTTGCAAGGCACAATCGAGGTCATGCGCTTCGACACGCGGAATCTGGTCGCCGCTCCCTGCGTACCCTGCGGGGGCGATCTCGCCTTCGTCAGGGGCCTTGGGCTGCATCTGCCGCGACGACTTTCTCAGACCATTCGAGAACACGCAATGCATAGTCGTCATCAACCATCGGCGCGGATTCGCGTCTCGTCGAAAGTGCGTCGCGTCGCGCAGACTTCGCTCCAGTGTGTCCTGCACCAGATTGTCGGCGCAGCCTGGGTCGCCCACCAGAGCACGCGCATAGCGGCGAAGACCAGGCACCTGCTCCGCAATGTCGTCCTCAACCGCCATCGCCCCTCCCTATTTCCGACCGTCGCGGTTAATCCAGGCATCGACGGAGAGCGGTCCCGATCCCCCCAAAATCAGCGCAACAAGACAGGCAAGATATAGCAAATCGGTCTCGTAGCCCGGCGGACCGAACTGCGGACCTGTTGACGTGACGGCCATCAGCTTGATCGAGGAGAACCCGTAAGGAAGATGCACGGTCAGCGTCGCGACCATCAATACCGCGATCATTGGCAGACTAACGAGCGGTATGAATGCGCCGGCGATGACCGCGAGACCGCCGACCACTTCGATGACGATAGTCGCCCACGCCATGAAGTGCGGTGCCGGCACACCGAGCGCATGCAAGATTCCGGCAAATACATCCGGATGCTTGACGATCTTTGCGTAGCCGTGCGCGATGAACCCATAACCGACGATCAGCCGTAATGGCAACGGTGCCCATCGCGCGAGGGCCCAGCGGTCCGTCAGCCAGGCGGGATTGGTAAGCCGAAGCAGGCGGTAAACACTATCCATGCGCAAGAGTCTCCTGATGAACGTTCACAAAGAATAGCGGGGAAGGCAGACGAAATATGCGTCCCGCTCTCTTTGTATTTCGTTCGGAATGGATGCGCGGTTACAGCGGAAGGAAATATTTTCGGACTTGGCACTCGCTTGCGAGCGGCGTTGCCGAGCTTGCCGACGACATCTATGGGCGTGCAGCTTCGGCGATGCGTGCATCTTGCGATGGCCTGACATCCAGCGTGGTTTTCACTTGCTGGAATGGCCACAGTAATTGGCTACTACCTCACCACGGTAACGTGGTTAGCCCTTCTCCTGGTTTGCGATCAATATCGCACAGGGCGCCTTTTCGATGATTTTTCCGCAGGTTGACGGGTTGGCCCAGCGCCGTAGCCGTGACAAATGGTGATGTCCCATCACGATGACCTCCGCATTCAGCAGCCGGGCTTGTTCAATGACGACGTCGGCCGGATTTCCCGCGCAGAAATGCTCTTCCACGGCGAGATTGCGGTTTGCAAGCTGTGCGGTGGCCGCAGCGAGGACCGAATGTGCGAAAGATGTCTCCGCGTGTGCGTACGGATAAGTCAGACCATCAGGTGCGACACCGTTTTCGCAGCCGGGAGGCAACGCATAGGATGGATCGACAACACATAGAAAGTGCACGGTTGCCGTACCTGGCGCCGCCACGCGGCGGGCCAGTTCGATAACGTGAACACTCTGGGGTGAGCCATCCAGCGGAACGAGGAGGAGATTGAACATGGTTAGAAATGCCCTTCGAAGATCGGATTGACATGCAGGCCGTCCGATTAGTCCAGTTTAGGCGCTCAGAAGCGAGAATGTTGACTACGGTCAAGATACCCGGCAAGCAGGACCTGGAGGCGATGTCCGAGTTTCGTTAGCAGCTGGATCGTCGCCAGGTCCAGGTGCACCTTACTGCAAAGGGCGAGCCCTGCCTGCTAAAGCTCGCGGGACTGCATAAGTCTGACATGGAGTCATTCGGCTGGGCATTCGGCAGCGCAGGCAGGCAGTAGGCTTTCCCCTTTTACACAGCATCCGCGAGCTGGGCACCTCGTCTGCCTCGATTCAAATATGTCACACTGTGCCACGTCGCTTATACTTGGATATTTGCGGCGGCAGAATGCGTATTCCGGCATTTATCGATAGACGCGCAGTCCAGCACGGTCGGCGGCTGTGGTTGCATTATGGCGTGTTCTGGCTGGGCGCCATCGTGACGGGCCTCGTCGCGGTGTTCTACGCAAAACTGATCGACTTCGGCTACGGCGCCTTCCTGCACTATGCAGCGCGGTACTGGTGGCTGCCGCTTCTGGTGACCCCGGCCATCGGGGCACTGGGCGTCTGGCTCACCCGACGCTACTTTCCCGGCTCAGAAGGCAGCGGCATCCCTCAGGTCATCGCCACGCTCCATGACAGCGGCGAGCTTGCGCCCCGCCTGCTGAGCATCAGGATCCTCATCGGCAAGATTGTGGTGTCGTTCCTCTCGATACTCGGCGGATTCACGATTGGCCGCGAGGGGCCGACCATCCACGTGGGCGCGGCGCTCATGTTCAACTTGCGACGCTTCTACCCCCGGCGATTCCGGTCCATCCGGGGCCTTGAGCTGGAGCGCCGACTGGCCCTCGCCGGCGCAGCGGCGGGTCTGTCAGCGGCGTTCAATGCACCACTCGCCGGTGTCGTGTTCGCGATCGAAGAATTGACCCGCAGCTTCGAGCAGCGCACGAGCGGCGTGCTGATTACCGCCATCATTTTCGCGGGCGTGGTTTCGCTGGGATTGCAGGGTAACTATACGTATTTCGGAACGATCGATGTGGGCAGCGGCTTTCCCGATCTGCTGGCGGCGGCGGTGGTGCTGATCGGAGTCGTGTCGGGTATCGCCGGTGGCGTCTTCTGCTGGTTGCTACTCAACACCGCCCGCTGGATGCCCTCGTCGGTGAGCGCCTGGCGCAGCAGGCGCCCGGTCGCATTTGGTGCCGCGTGCGGTCTGATCATCGCCGTGATCGGCGTGGCTTCGGGTGGACATACGTTCGGTAGCGGCTATGCCGAAGCGCGGGCGATGCTGGAAGGGCGCGCGCAGTTGAGCGCTGCCTACCCGGTGCTCAAGATGGCCTCGATGGTTGGGTCGTATCTACCAGGCGCGCCGGGTGGCCTGTTTGCGCCTTCGCTTGCCATTGGAGCCGGCATTGGCAACGCATTGCACCTGCTGTTTGGCCAGATGCAGTTGCCGATGCTGATCGCCCTCGGTATGGTGGGGTATCTGGCGGCAGTGACGCAAAGCCCGATCACCGCATTCGTGATCGTGATTGAAATGATCAACGGGCACGCACTAGTCATCTCGCTGATGGCCACCGCGCTGATAGCCAGCCAGGTGTCGAAACTGTTCGCGCCTGCGCTCTATGAGGCATTGTCGGAGCGCTACAACACGCCTCATGCAAAGCCGGATAGCGGGTCCTCTCCCTCCGCCGGGGAGCGCGAGCCGTCTGGAGCGTGATCGATGCAGGGTGCGCTTGCCTGTATCGCGGCAAAGCGTGGCCATCACGAAGGAAGCAGGAGCGGCAGGCAGGTGTAACGTAGATAAACCGACCATGTAGTCCTTCTGTGGACGACAAGCCATGACGGGCGAACCTCACCGGCCTGACAAGGCCGCAGGTAGCGATGCACACCACGTGAAAGTCGCGCCGGTACAGCCGCGCGCGCTTCCCCCCGTTGACGACGATTCGGTCCTGCCGGTCGCCCTGTACTGGCTATGTTTCCTCGCGTTCGTGGTCGGGATCGTGACAGGCTTGGGTGCAGTCGTATTCCGCGGACTGATCGGGCTGGTGCACAACGCGTTCTTCCTCGGGCACCTTTCATTTGCCTATGACGCCAGCCGCTTCACGCCCGCTTCGCGATGGGGTGTGTTTGTTGTGCTCGTGCCTGTCGTGGGCGGACTCGCGGTCACCTGGATCGTGAGCACGTTTGCCCCAGAAGCGAAGGGACACGGCGTGCCGGAGGTGATGGACGCGATCTACTACAAGCGCGGCGCCATCCGCCCGGTCGTGGCCGTGGTGAAATCGATCGCATCGGCACTGGCGATCGGCTCCGGCGCCGCCGTTGGGCGCGAGGGACCCATCATCCAGATCGGCTCGGCGCTCGGCTCGACGCTCGGACAACTGGTAACCATGACGGCCGGCCAGCGTATCACGCTAGTCGCCGCGGGTGCCGGTGCCGGCATTGCCGCGACCTTCAATACGCCAATCGGCGGCGTGCTGTTCGCCACCGAACTGATGATGCCGGAAATCAGCGTCAACACCTTCTTGCCGGTGGCGATCGCGACGGGCACCGCGACCTTTCTGGGGCGGTTGTTCTTCGGTGCCGCGCCCGCTTTCTTTGTCCCCGCGCAGTTGGGTGCGATTCCAAATCAGCCGGGCAGTGCCCTGACGCTGATTCTCTACGCCGTACTCGGCGCCGTGACAGGCGCGGCCGCCGCACTCCTGATCCGTTCGCTGCACTGGGCCGAAGACGGATTCGACCGCATACCGGAACGTTACGCGCGTCACGCCTTCGGGATGCTTATCGTCGGCGTGACGATGTATCTGCTATGGCGCTATGCGGGCCACTATTACGTCGAAGGCGTGGGTTACGCGACCATTCAGGCCACGCTGTACGGACAACTGCAGGGTGGCGCCTTTCTGCTATTGCTGGCGCTTTGCAAGACGCTGGCGACATCGGTCAGTCTGGGTTCGGGTTCGTCGGGCGGCGTGTTTTCCCCGTCGCTGTTTATCGGTGCGACTCTCGGCGCCTCATTTGCGTCCGTGGTTGCCATGGCATTTCCGGGGGCGCCGGTCAGCGCGCCTGCCTTTGCGATGGTGGGTATGGGTGCGATGGTCGGCGGCGGTACAGGTGCCGCAATGACCGCGGTTGCGATGGTCTTCGAGATGACGCGGGACTACGACATCGTGCTGCCGATGATTATCGCCGTGGCCTTCAGCCTGGGCGCACGCCGGCTACTATCGCCCGAAAGTATCTACACGCTCAAGCTCGTGCGGCGCGGACACCCGATTCCCAACGCCCTGCACGCGAACATGTTCCTTGTACAGAGCGCGGCCCAGGTCATGGAGACCGACGTCTTCGTGCTCGACGAGCGCGTACCATTTCGCGACGTGCTTGCCCGTGCAGAAGGCGCGGCTTTCCGGCATGTCGTGATCACGAAGGCGAATGAGATTTATGGAGTCCTGCGGATCAATACCGGGCTGCGCCGCGCCGTGAGCCAGAGCGCGCCCGATATCACGCTCGGGGTGCTCGCGCAGCGCAATTTCATCGTCGTTGGGCCAAACGACGTTGCGTTCGGGGTCATTACGAGTCTCTGGAAACAGCACGCGATGATGGCGGTTGTGGTCGGGAAGCAGGAAGGCCGTGGCCCCGTTCGCGTGCTCGGCGTGATCGCCAAGGAGCACATTGCGGATGCTGTTGCGAGCAGCATCAGGATATTTCCGGGGCAAGCCGAAACGCGGCCCCATCGAGACGCCGTGCGGTCGTTTGACAGAAAAGGAAAAAAGAAAATGGACGATGGCGACGGCAAAGGAGCGGGCAATGAAACGGACACATGACCTGGACGGCCTTCGCAGACGTATCGGCAAGGCACTTCACCTGGACTATCTGAAACAGGTATCGGACGGAATGGGAATCGGAAAACCGGAACCCACTCCTGAATGGGCGATCGTTTACCGGACGGCAGACGGTTTCTGCTGCATCTATCGTGACCAAACCGTCGAACTGCACGAGATGCTCGATGTCCAGATCTGGGCTGAAGAGATGGATGTTCAGACCTGGTTCATCGGCCTTTGATCGAAGTGCCGCGCTGCGGCCGATGTGGCGAAGCTGTCTTCGAGCATCAGGAAGCTCGCAATCTTTTCGTCGGAGAACGTCAGGACGATTGCGAACTCGCTGTCAATGAGCTTCCGCGTCGCATTGATGCGGGTTTGCAGATGTCCAAGAATCACTGCTCGCTGATCGCTTGCGAGAACATCCTTGATCTCGAGGCTCACGCGCTCAATCATGGTTTGCGTGTCACGGATGAAATCCGAGAGTGCCGCGCGTCCCGACTTGCGACCGACCCAGGGAAGCGCGCCCGCGTCGCCAGGAATGTTCCAGTCCAGATCCAGCGTGCACAACGCAGCCATTTCTTCGGCGGGTGCGCCCGAGCCGATTTTTTCAAGGAACTGATGGGCAAGGCGAAGGTTGTCTTGCGGATTCACTATGTTCTCCTGTTTGTGTGGCGGCCTTCTTTGCCAGGCACGCGACATATAAAAGTCAGACTTGCGAGCGGCCGCCGTCGACGAACAGTTCTATACCTGTGATGTAACTCGCATCGTCTGAAGCGAGGAAGGACACTGCCTTGGCGATCTCGTCGGCTGTGCCCACTCTCCCAAGAGGGGTCGTTTCGGCGACTTCTTTGCTATATGCATCGATCTGCTCGTCCGTCATCTTGAGTTCGGACTTGTAGGCTGGTGTCACCACTACGCCGGGCGCAACTACGTTCACGCGAATGTCCCGGCCTTTGAGATCGGATGCCCAGGTTCGCGCAAACGAACGCAGCGCTGCCTTGGTTGCGGCATAGACTCCAAACGCAGGTACGCCTTGTATCGCCGCGATAGATCCGGTTATCACGATGGCACTCAATGGCAATGCGGCCTGCACGGTGAGCAACATGCCTTTCATGTTGATGCCGACGTATTTGTCGAATTGCGCTTCGCTGATATTGCCGAGCGGCGCGAATTCGCCGCCGCCTGCGTTGGCGAACAGGACGTCGATTTTCCCATGCGCCGCCGACAGGGTTTCGATTAGCCGCTTCAGATCCGCTTCCAACGAAACATCGCCACGGATCGCACGGGCGCCGTGCCCTATCTCATCTACCGCGGCGTCCAGTTCCGGCTGGCGTCGTCCGGTAATGAATACCGTTGCGCCCTCTCGAGCAAGGCGTTTTGCGGCGGCAAGGCCTAACCCGCTGCTGCCACCCGTAACAAGCGCAACCTTGCCTGCGTGTCTGGTGGCGTGGATATTTGCGTAGATAGAGGTTGTCATCTGTGGCTCCTTGAAGAGCGTGGTTGATTCATGGCTCCAAGCGTAAATAAATTCCCAAAGGAGATAAATACGCCTTCGATGGATTCTTTATGCATATCTGTGGATAATGAGCACCTGATCCTTCAAACGGTTCAGATTTAGTTCATGACCGACGTGACATCACCGAGGTAACCGATGGACCACTTGCAGGCCATTCGCATCTTTGCGCGCGTCGTCGAGACTGGCGGTTTTGGCCGGGCAGCGCTCTCGCTGAAAATGCCGAATACTACGGTGAGCAAATGGGTGAAATCGCTCGAAGAGCATCTGGGCGTCAAACTGCTGGAGCGGAGCACACGGAGCGTCAGCATCACGACCGATGGCGCCGCGTACTACGAACGCACGCGTCACCTGCTCGACGAACTCGATGACATCGAAGCCACGCTTGGCCGCGACCAGGCGAGCCCACGAGGTGCGTTGAGGGTTGACGCCGGCGGGTCGACCGCCAGCGGCATCATCATTCCCGCATTGCCGGCCTTTTGTGCGCGATACCCCGAGATTCAGGTGCAACTGAGCGTCACTGACCGCACTGCTGATCTCATCGCGGAGAACATCGACTGCGCGATTCGAAGTACAGCCAATGACCTTGCGCTCGTATCGCGTCCGATCGGCTCACTTTCATGGACCACGTGCGCAAGTCCCGCCTATCTTGCGAAACATGGCACGCCTAAACACCCTCGTGAGATTACCGATAATCACATGCCTGTCGTCGGGTACTTTTCTGCAAGCACCGGGCTCACGCAGCCGCTTCAATTCCGTCGAGGCGCCGAGACGATTACACTGGATCGTCCACGTCACGATGTGCTCGTCAGTGAAAGCAATGCGCATCTCGCGACCGCGCTCAGCGGCCTGGGACTCGTTCACACGCTGGATTTCATGGTGCGTCCGTCGATCAGGCAGAAGAAGCTTGTGCCGGTGCTCGTGGATTGGCGACCCACACCGCTTGACGTCTACGTCGCCTATCCGCCAAGCCGCCGCTACAGCACCAAGGTGAGGGTGTTTGTCGATTGGGTCACAACCTTGTTCGCCTCGATCTGAGCGAACGGCTCAGCCGCATGTGATTGAGGCTCTGCTATATTCGTACGAGACTTGCCCAACCCCGGCGGGAGCGCGCTGTCATGAACATCCAGCGGATCATGCGTATCATCAAACGGCTCGCACTCGTCGCGGTCGCACTGTCAGGCCTTTGGTCCGGTGCGCCAACATGGGCCGACGACAATGCCGCCGCGCTTCAGCAAAAGTACGACGCACTCGGGCCGCAGCTCAAATCAAATGTGTTTCATCGCCCGATCCATCTGGACTCGGAAGAAACGAAGAACACGTTACAGGGCGACATCTACGCCGTCGTTGATTATCCGTTCGCGACCGTCAACAGCGCATTCAACGACCCGCAGCAAGGCCCCGCAAACTGGTGCGAAGTGCTGATCCTGCATCTGAACACGAAGTACTGTCATGCCACTTCAGGCAGCAACGGTGCGGTGATCAGCATGAACGTCGGCAGGAAGACGGAACAGGAACTGAGTGACACATCCCGCGTGCAGTTCAATTACCGTTCAGTTGCGACAAGTCCCGACTACTTCCAGGTCGATCTGAGCGCGGCAGAGGGACCGCTCAGCACGAAGGACTATCGCATCGTGCTGGAGGCCGTCGACATCGGTAAAGGCCATACCTTCCTGCACCTCACGTATTCGTATGGATTCGGCATGGCGGGACGGATCGCGATGAAGACCTATCTTGCGACCATAGGCAGCGCGAAAGTGGGCTTTACGCAGACGTCGAGCGGCGATTACATTGGCGGGGTGCGCGGCCTCGTCGAGCGCAATACGATGCGCTATTACCTCGCCATCGACGCCTATCTGGGGTCCCTTGCCATCCCTGCCGACAAACGCGTCGACCAACGCTTTGAGACATGGTTCGACGCAACAGAGCAGTACCCGCGGCAATTGCATGAACTGGACCGGCAAGAGTATCTGCAGATGAAAAAGCACGAGTACCAGCGCCAGCAAGTGGCGCAATAAAAGACATGCAGGCGTGAGCCCGCCTACGCCGCGCTGCAACCGGGATATACGCCGTCACGTCTATCACGTTCCAGAAGAATCCAGCGTTCGCGCCCGCGCAGTCGAACGCATGGCTGGTGCAGGAGAATATTTACCTATCCTTCTAGCCAAACGTAACGAACACCCTAACCATTCCGCTTCGTTGCACGGTAGTCCCGCGGCGAGATGCCATATGCCGTCTTGAAAGCACGGCTGAAATGGGCACCGTCAAAGAAACCCCATGAGTACGCGACTTCGGTCACTGTTCTGTGGTCAAGGCGCGGATCGGCAAGATCCCGCGCACAGCGAACGAGACGCTGTTCAAGCACGTATTGGCGATAACTCAAACCACCTTCCGCTAGCAGGTCGCTCACATATCGCGTTGATATGCCCAGCGCCGCTGCAACGAAACTCATCGAGAGAGTCGGATCTGCGAGATGTTCGTCGATAAACATCTTTCCACGTTGAAATTGTGCGCTGCGATGCACAGTGCTGTGCGTGCGGACCTGGTCCATTCTCTCCCAAAGCGCCATGGCGACCAGGTCCATCGCGACCGAGCTGGCGTGCTCTGCAGCAGCCCCCGAAAGATCGTCCCAAACCTTCGATAAGCTAAGGATGTAGTCCGTCGTCAATCTTGCATAAGGTGTCTCGTTCCCCAAGGCTGTCGCCGTGACCCTGTCGAGCCGTCCAACCTTCGAGACGATCGGCTTTCGAGGAAGATGCAACCATATAAACCTCAGGTCTTCTGTAATGACTTCCTGGTAGGGCCTGGCGGGATCCAGCATATAAAACTGGCCCGGCCGTACAGTCGCTTTATTTTTGTCCTGGCTGATCGAAATCGATCCGGATAGCGGCACGATCAGCTTCAAGGCGGCATCCTCGGAGCGGGCAATGTGTTGCTGCGTGCGGTCAACCTTGAGCGGTGTCATTAACGATTCGCCGGCCCACGTATCGCCCAGTGTGCGTCCATTCCACAAGAAACGAAAACTGTCTGGAGAGTCGCATTCAAGTCCGACCGGGACATACAATTCCTCGGCCATATCGCGCCAATACTTGAAGCGGCTGCTAGCGGGAATCTCGTCCAGATTCATATCTGTGCGCATGGCCCCTCCTCGTCTGTTCCTTCAACCGGCGGCTATCGTTAACAAGCCTGGCTCACAGCGCGATATTCCACAGGGAACATGTTGTAGTCCGCAAAGAACCTTGCAGAATTGACTCGTGAGGGGCATGCCATACATGCGTCCTATCTTCGCTGTACTGTACGTCCGAAAGCGCGGGTCAGCTAGTGGCTGTGCGCAGCGATTGAGCAGAAGCGCCAACGCGTGAGACGCTGCCTGCTCGGCCGGTGCGTCCCAATTAGTATCCCATATGTTGGACAGTCTGTGCAGGTAGTCTATTGCAGGACGCGTATGCGGTTCGGTCAGGCTGTGTGCGACTGCCGTAATTGTTTTGGTACCAGGGCCGCATGCTCTGCCAGGGGTCGGCCAAGTTCGTCACAGACACGCGAAAGGCCAGGAATCCAGCTAGGAAACTGACGTCCATGTTGACGGCACGTCCGTGCCTCCTGTCGCGCGATACTCACGAGGCGCCACGCCAAAAGTATCTTCGAACGCCCGGCTGAACCTGGCGTCATCGCGAAAGCCCCACGACATCGCAATGTCAGACACCGACCGAGAAGCGAGTCCAGGTGACAACAGATCGCGAGCGCATCTCCCCAATCGTTGCTCCATCACATAGCGGGCAAATTGGACACCCGATTGCCCGAACAACTCGCGCACAGTGCCCGGCGAAACGCCAAGCACCGTGGCCAGTTCTTCGAGTCCAAGCGCTGGGTCCTTGAGATGCTCTGCGACGTATGTTTTGGCACGCTCGAATTGTGCAGACCTGAGGTCTGTGCGACGTGTATCGGAACTGTCAATCCGCTCACATATAGCAACCGCGAGCATATTCGTTATGTGACTCGCCACGTGTTCCGCATTTGGCCCCTCGATGTTGTCCCATACGTGCGAAAGACTCAGCAGGTAGTCGGTTGTCACACGCGCGCACGGATGCTCTTGCCCGAAGCCGGTCGCAGTGGCTTTTTCCAGGTTGCTCACCGTAGGATTGAATGATTCTCGCGACAACTGTAGCCAAATGAAGGTAAGGTCTTCGACAATCTCCTCCTCGTAGGGACGCGACGGATCGACAAGGAAAAATTGCCCGGGTCGGACCAGTGCTTCCTGCTTGTTCTGACGAATGCCGACCGCTCCCGACAAAGGAAGGACCACCTTGATCGCGTCGGAATCGGAGCGCGAAATATGTGCACGTGTCCTGCCGACCTTCAACTGCGTTAGCATCGAAGTCCCCATCCAGATGCCGCCGAGACTTCGACTGTTGTGCCAAAAGCGGAATGTGTCTGGCGTGTCAGATTCGACGCTCACGGGCACATAAAACTCCGCCGCCATATCACGCCAATAGCTGAAACGCTTCCGAGCAGAAATGTGTTCAAGATCGAAGCTCGACGCCATACTCATTCTCCCTCGTGATTACAGCCGTTCCGCATCGGCGTTATGCGCAACACCAAATCCAAGTTCGGGTACGCGCGCGAACGCCCAGTCCCCGCGCCTTTTTTCTTCGTACCAATGCTGCACCGACACCGCAGCCCGAACCTCCAGGCTTTTCGCATTTTGGTGGCGTGCATTTTCGAGCGCGGCCAATAGCCAGTTCCCGGCAGCCGCCGTAACGCCCATCGACAGAAGGGCAAGCCCCTTCATGCGGCAGACTTCTGGGTAGAACCAACGGTCGCCAGTCGAGTCGCCGTGGGCCAAGGCTTCATCAATCACCGCGTTCGCCTCTTCACTCTCCCCCAAATCCAGTAGTGCCTGCCCCAATCTGCACAAAAGAAACGTCAAAGGCGAAAGGAAACCCGTTAACTTCAGGCGCGCAATCGAAGAGGCAAGTGCCCTTGGCCGGTCGTGGTCTCCCATATCGAAACCAATGCACTGCTCGTAACATGATCCACAGGCGATCCAAGGCTCAAACGACATCCGGCTAGATATTTCGTTAAGCTTAGCGATCGCCTGCTGCGCGGTCTCGACCTCGTCCATCAGAATCGCAATCGGGATAACGGCTTCAGCTAGCACGTGGCAGATAATCAGCTTGTTCCCACTGGGGATCGCGTCGTCGAATGCCTGCAGTGCGCCTTGCAATGCGTTCTGCTCATCGCCCTGCAACCACAACACTCTCGCCAGCGTCGCACGGGCAACAAGGCGTTGGTCCATCTGAAACCCGGCCGCATTCCATCGAAGCATAGAGTGACCAAGGGTCCGCAGCATCGCTTCGTGACGACCGCGTGCTTTTTCATGCTCGCCCAAATGATGAAGCGCTATCCCTTCGACGCCCAGGCCGAGCAAACCATGCGCAGTAGAATCGGAAACACTTCTCGTGAGGTCGCGGAACCGGTCAACAACCCTTAGCGCGTCTTCTGCTTCGCCAGCGTCGCGGTGCATACCCCACATCCCCAATAACGCCTGTGCCTCGTACTCGGTATTACCTGAGCGCAACGCGTCCGAATACAACTTCGCCCAGGCACGGCGCGTTTGAATGGTGGGTCCACGCGAATACAGCAAACTCGCAGCGAATACCGTGCGTAGCTTCAGCACCAGATCAGCTGTGACTTCTGATTGCGCATCTAGATTTCTACTGGCGTTCAGTGCCAGTTCAGCATAGCTACAGCACTCGGTCATGAGACAGAGCCCGAAAAAACAAGGGATCGTCACCGACGCCAAGGCAACGCCGATTGCGACGTCGCCCGCCGCAGAGAACGACCAATTCAAAGCTGCACGTACGTTATCGACCTCATTCGCGAGTGATCCCAAAGGGCTGTCAGTGGCTTGCCCCTTCAACTTACACCGGCCTGCATCAATGACTTCAGCCAGATACTCCGCATGGGCGCGCGCCACGGTTCTTCGTTCGCCATTTTCGGCCAGCTTCTGCAATGCGTATTCGCGCGTAACCTCTAACAGGTCGTAACGCCGATCCTGCCCATTAGGCCGTGCCGCCACCATTGATTTGGTAACGAGCCCACAAAGCGCGTCCAGCGTTTCAGCCGCGGACAGACCACAATTCTTCGTCACGCCGCAGGCCGCGTCCAAGGTAAATGCACCAGCAAAAATTCCTAACCGCCGGAACAGCAACCTCTCCTGAGCGTTTAGAAGCCGGTAGCTCCATTCCAGGGTCGCTCTAATCGTCTGATGGCGAGGCAATGCCGTCCGGCACCCGCCTGTCAGGAGCCGTAGTCGGTCCCCCAGACAGGAGCTGACAGTGACCACCCCCAGGCGTGCGGCGCGCGCGGCAGCCAGCTCGATGGCCAGTGGAATTCCATCAATCGCACGACATACCGCCCCTATCAGATCAACGCTACGGTCATCTACCAGGAACGCCGGTTCCAAAGCTGTGATCCGCTCTATAAACAGGCGCACAGCACTCGCTGACGATGCGCTGGCCGTGTTGCTGCCTGGCGCTGGAACATCAAGCGGCCCAACGTTGTAAAGGGTTTCGCCGGGAATCTGGAACGGTTCCCGACTCGTCGCCAGCACCGCGCACCCGGCATTTCGGAAGCTCAGTGCGAGTCTGGCAGCGGCGTCGACGATGTGTTCGCAGCTATCGAACACAACGAGCAGCCGCCTGCCACGCACCGCGCCAACAATCGCGTCAATGGAAAGCGGCCCACCCGTGACAGGAAACGGAAGCGCCGATGCGACGGCGTCCAGCACGAATCGTTCTTCGCCAACCGACGAAAACGACACCCACGCAACCCCGTCCGCATAGGACGACCATGCTTGCCGGGCCACCTCACGCGCGAGTCGCGTCTTTCCTATGCCGCCCGCTCCGACCAGTGTTAGCGACTCCGAGCGCCCCAAAGCGGTGAGCACCTCGACCACGGCCGACTCTCGCCCGATGAGCAGCCCGCTTGCATCGGCTGACCTGTCCCACTGTTGCACGTCCGCGCATTCGACCGGCCCCCGGCCTTCGAGGCACGAATCCAGTGGACCGTTGAGCAGCCTGTAACCCCTGCCGGGGACCGTGAGGATCAGGTTCCGGTCGCGACCAAGGAGCTTTCTCAGCGTTGTAATATGCACCTGCAGATTGTTCTCTTCCACAATCGTGGAAGGCCATACCGCCCGCATAATTTCGCTTTTCAGAACCACGCTTCCGTTCGCATTGCTTAGCAATTCAAGGATATCAAATGCACGCGAACTCACTCTCACAACTACGCCGCGTTGGCTTATTTGCCGTCGCCCGAAATCCACTTGCAATTCACCGATACGAATCATGACGAGCGCCCTCCCTCTGGATGGCAGGCGATTACGTCGCGTTGCCCGGTCAGTCAGTGCGACCGGGCTGGCGGTTCCGGTTCCCCCGTCGTTGACGCGAAGGCCCGTCATTCCACGTTGAAACAGCAATTCCTATGCGGAAGTTCTTCGATTCAAACGGGAACCGTCATCCTGATATTAGACTTTCGACCCAGTGACGGCTTGTATCGGTCGGCAGCAAAGTTGACTTTAATGGAACCACCCATCCTCGATCGTCTGACGAGGGGTCGCCAGGTGTTTACAAAGTGTAGGCATTGCCAATCCTGCGAGACGTCGCAGCACTCAATTACGGGCTCCGTCGATCAGTTGCTGACGCGTTGATTGATCGAACATCTGAGAACGCCGCGCCGTTCTGTACAAAAAATCCGAATATCGACTTCAATTAATTTCACCGATAAGCACTGCTTTTTCAAGTACGCTTCTACCGTGCGACCAACGAGGGCCGTGCAAGCCAATTCGCAAACTGCCGGATTCCACCACGTCTGCGATCGTAGTGAAGTTGTTTCCCAAATGGGCACGCCGCCTTGAGCCGAGGATACGGCATTGGCAGGTGCTCCGAGATGTTCCGTTCGGCGCATAGCCGCGGAGTTGGGCATAAAGAATAAAGCTACAGCAGCCGCCTGTCGGCGTGGACGCTGTCGTGCCTTTGATCAGTCAAATCCAACCATGCCTCCATCCGATTCGATTAGTTTCTGTGAATTTATCCTTTGAAGCCTTGCAGGTCCTGGACGCCATCGACCGGACCGGCACCTTTACCGCTGCGGCGGACCTGCTACACAAAGTCCCATCGTCCCTGACTTATGTGGTTCAGAAGCTCGAATTCGACCTCGGCGTCACGCTGTTCGATCGCAACGGCCGCCGTGCCACGCTAACGCGCACTGGGCGTGTGGTCGTCGAGGAGGGACGGCGCCTTCTCCAGGCCGCGCACGACCTCGAGCGGAAAGCAAAACGTATCCAGCAAGGATGGGAAGCTGAGTTTCGCATCGCCATTGACGTGACCATTCCTTTCGAATTGATCTGGACGCACGTCTTCGACTTTTACAAACTGGATCTCAAGACTCACCTGCATCTCTCGACAGAGGTACTCAGCGGCTCGTGGGACGCATTGATGACACGCCGCGCCGACCTCGTCGTCGGCGCTGCCGGCGATCCGCCGCCCATTCCGAATCTGGTGGCAAAGCCGATCGGCTCGGCGCGTCAGGTGTTCGTGGTTTCGCCAGACCACCCTCTCGCCACGGTTGAGGAGCCGTTGACGATGGATATCGTCGCGCGTTATCGGGCGGTCACCATTGGCGATACGTCGCGCAAACTCGAGCCACGCGCAATTGGCTTTGCCGCCAATCAGGAGATCCTGACGGTTCCGACGCTCGAAGCCAAACTCGCCGCGCAAATCAAAGGTTTGGCCGCTGGTACGATTCCGGAATGCCTTGCGGCTGCGTCGCTCGATCGTGGCGAGTTGGTGAAGAAGGAAGTGCACGGCATGCGCAGGCTCACACCGTTATATCTTGCCTGGCGCGACGACGAAGCGGGTGAGGCGCTGAAATGGTGGGTCGCGCAATTGGACCGGCCAAACCTGATCGACAATGCGGCGTAACAGGCCATGAGCACATGCGGCGAACGGCCATCCGGACAAGCGGTTCCTTGATGCAAAAAAATACATAAAGGATTCCTGTCTATCTATGCCTGGATGGCGTTCTTCCGCAATTTCCGCACCCCGTCAAAAGAAGTGAATCACACCCGTAACGACTGAACGCTGGTTGATGCCAGCGCTAGCAGGTGAAGTGCTGGAGATACCCAACGTGCCTTGCGCGTTATTTCTCGACAACCCGGCCTCCGTGTACAGGTCCGTGGACTTCGAGAGCAGGTAATGAACCCCTAGCTTGAAAAAGCAGCCGTTGCGCTCGATGTTGACCCGATCGGACAGGTAGGTATAGTCCGATACCAGTCTAAGCGATGGAGTAATGTCGTATCGACCGCCGACCGAATAGTAGTCCTGGTTGCTCCCCGTAGCCGGGTCCTTAAAGTTCTGGAAGTTCAGACTGCCTTTGAACATGCTGCCCGTATAAGCCAGGAAAACGGTGTAAGCCCGCGCCACCGTACCATCGGTCAGCCCGGTCGGGTCATTGCCGTCGATATAACCGGCATTCAGAGACACCGGCCCCAACGTGTAGTAGACCGCGGCCGATACCTCCCTTTGGTTCTGGAAATCACCCGCGGTCCCTCCGAAGCTGTTCAATACGCTGGCGCTGAGGCCATAGATCGTCGGCGTCTGATATTTAACCGAGTTGTTGGCCCAGGTATATTGAAACCCGTTAAAGCCGGTGCGGGTCTGAAAGACCGTGTTTGCCACTGAGCCGAAATTCTCAAAACCGCTCGCATCCGTCCGATAGAGTACTTCGATAAACGGGGTGTAGTGCCGCCCAAACGACAAGATACCGAGGTCGTCCTTTCTCAATCCTGCCCACGCACCACGATCGAACAGAAAACTGCCTTGCGAAGTGGGCTGGCCTGAATTGGTCATTTTCCCGTTGCCCGACAGAAAACCGGACTCAAGTTTGAACAGTGCCGCCGTTCCTCCCCCAAGGTCCTCCGTCCCCGAGAAGATCAGGCGACTGACGACCAGGTTCGCCTGCCCATACGCCCACTGGTTTTTGTCAGTTGCACCCACGCCGTTCGTGAAACTGAGGCCGCCGTCGATAATCCCGCTCAACGTGACGCTCGATTGCGCGTAAGCGTTACCCATCACGAGAGAAACGGCGAAAACGGTGATGATTTTCTTGTACATCTCTAGTCTCCATTTTTACTAAAAACGGCTTCGCGAACATACCATCCGTAGTACTGATTATTTATATCTGAGTCACAGCATGTTCCGAACGCACAGACAATCACGCAGCCTTCAATTCACGAAGGTCGGGCCAGTCTCGCGCGCCGAGAAACGTTTGCTACCGTGCGTAGCGCATCAGGAATTCCCGCAGCGCCGGATTGACTATCTCAGCGTGGGTCAAGTTCGGGGTATGACCGGCGTTGTCCACGAGGACGAAGCCTTTGCAGTTTGGCAACGCGGCAGCGAGCGATTCACCATAAACCGGCATGATCGCGGCATCGTCGGCACCGTGAAAGACAATCGATGGGTGCGTGATTTCCCGCAACCGTCGCGTGATGTCATCGCGCGAGGTCACCGCGTCGACTGGGTGGTCGAAATGTTCGGTGCGAATCTGCAGCCACTTTCTGATCCACGCTGGCGAGGCGTCAAAGTGAGCACCGAACAGGAACGCCGCCAGGTCCTGTGCTACATGAGTCGCGCCATCTTTGGCCCACTGAGCCTTGAGATTTTCGAAAGATTGCTTAACTCCTTCGGCGTCGGGATCGCTGCGTGTCGATATCAATGCTAGCGCCCGAAAGCGATCAGGTTCCAGGAGGGCCGCGCGCATCGAAATGAAGCCCCCTTGTGACATTCCCACAAGCGAGGCCGAAGCGATCTCCAGATGGTCGAGCAGCGCGATGAGATCTCTCGCAGAATCCCAGTAGCTAAACGACTTGTCGGTCGGCCCAGTCGCGCCGAACCCCCGTTGGTCCCAGACGACGCACCGGAACGCCTGGTTGAGTTCGGCGACGTTGGGCTGGAACATCTCTCCATCCATCAGAAAGCCGTGGCTGAACACCACGACAGGCGCTCCGTGCCGACCCGATTCTTCATAGGCGAAGCGAATCCCTTCGCGCTCAAAATACTGCATGCGTCGCCTCCTCGCGTAATCGTGTGGTTTCCGCGTGACCGTCACGTTTGCTCATCGCGTCACTCAATATACGACCGGCACCCGAAGGACACCTGACCGAAAGGAGCGCCGGCTTGCCGGATCGTCCGGAATTTCACTGCTTCAGCGCTGCCACATATGCGGAAACTGCAGCGATCTCGTCATCGCTCAATAGTGGAACGATCAGGCTCATCAGTTTTCCCTTGCCGCCGCGCGTACCGCTCTTCCATGCGTGGAGCTGAGTTTCGACATACTCTTCGTGCTGGCCCGTGATACGGGGAAAGTCAGGCTCTATTCCGCCACCCGCCGCACGGTGACAGGAAATGCAGGCCGGTGCGCCGTTTGTGCCGCCGTGCGTGTAGACAAGCTCGCCGGCATCGACGAGTGAAGCATGGGTAGCAGAACCCTGCGCAGGTGCTTTCGCCGCATAGTAGGCAGCGAGTGCCTTCATCTCGTCCGGTGAGAGGTCTTGCACCATTCCCTGCATGACGGCGCTATGTCGCAACGGCGGCACGCCAGGACCGCCCTTGAATTGAGTCAGCTGCTTGTACAGATACTCCGGATATTGGCCAGCCAGCCGCGGATAGGTGCCAACCGTGCTGTTTCCATCAACGCCGTGGCACGCCGCGCAGCGTTGTGTAGTCAGCTCTCCGACACGTGCTTGCAGATCGTCGGCACGTGCGCTCAGCGTCGCGCCCAGCAGAAATCCTGCGACCACGATTACCCACGCTACCGGGCGGGCCACACCTCTTTCGAACGCGTTTCTACCCATTGACGTGTCTCCTTACATTTGGTTAAGTAAAGCCTATTCGATCAGCAGGTTCGCGCGCTTGTCGCAGAATCGCGCTGCTTACCGATAAGTCTTTTTTTGTAGTACCAAGGAGCCGCGGCAACGCATATACCGCTGTTCCGCGAGGAGACATGTTGAGCATCACGACAGTACCGCATGACGTAGATAAACCCGTCTGGATCCTGCAGGGCACGTTTGGCCGCGCCACCGTGAACTTCATCAGCCGTCCGCTTGTTGCGCACGCGCATTCGCAGTATCAGTTCCTCTTCAAGCTTGGCGGCAGCGACTGCCTTTTCCGTATCGAGGGCCAGGACTGCATGCTCACGTCCGAGCACGCCATCTGCATCAATCCATGGGTCGAGCATGCCAAAAGCGCTAGCGAGGACACCCCGTCCCTGATTCTTTCGCTAGTCATCGAGGCGCCGTGGTTGAGAACGCAGCTGCAGCTGGCAGACGGTGGAACCGCACAGATATTTCCGCAGCACGCGGTAGTCGTCACGCCGGACGTGCGCCATCACGTAGACCGGATCGCCGCGGCCATCACCAATCACCTGGTGGCCCAGGACGAGCACTGCATGCATATTCTTGAGGACCTCGTTACCGCGCTGGGCCGCGATTTTGCCGATCCAACGCTGACCGCCGGCATGACGCCATCCGGCCGCCCGGTCGATTTCCGGATCCGCAAAGCGCTCGATTTCATTAAGCATGCGCCAGTCGCCAATCCCACGGTCGCGCAAGTAGCGGCTCAGGTCGGGTTGTCGCGGTCGCGGTTCTTCGAGCAATTCAGGCGCTGCATGGGGGTGTCACCCCAGCATTACATCGACTGGGTGCGCATGTCGCACGCCGTCAAGTTGCTCGGTGCAAGCGACCAACCACTGGCCGACGTTGCCGCCGAACTGGGATTTGAAGAGCACAGCCATTTCACGCGATTCTTCGCGCAGCATATGGGTGTGCCGCCCAGTGAGTTTCGCAGGCATTCCGTCAACCTGAGCACACCAAAACAATAACAGCGCGCCCCTCACTTGGAGCGGGCCAGACGTACCCTCGTCTTAGCCTAGGAGCCGGGGGCGTGTCGCCAGACTACCCCCGGTTTCCCAGCAGCTAACTGCGACGCCGCCGTGTTCCTACTGCGCTGATACTGCGTATGAAGTATCGGCAGCCACCGGGTTGCGCAGCACGCCGAGTCCGTCGATCTCGACCTCAACGTAGTCACCCGGCCGCATATGAACCAGGCCTTTCGTTGGAAACGGTCCATATTGACGACTTAGATCCTGGCCCTCCGTGTCGTCGGGCTGTGGTTTCAGCGCACCAGGCGTGCCCATCGCGATGAGATCGCCCGGTCGCAGACAGTAGCCCTGACTGAGATAGCTGACCACTTTTGCGACGTCCAGCAGCATGTCATCCAGCGGTGCACGCTGACGTACAACACCATTGATCCGGGTGAGGACCGTGTGCGTTGCCGGGTCGCCAAATTCGTCACCCGTCATCAGCCAGGGACCGTAGGATCCGGACGCTTCGAAGTTCTTGCCAAGACCGAACTGGCGATTGTGCATCTGGTACTCGCGTACCGATCCCTCATTGAGGCACGTGTAACCCGCCACGTGCTCCATCGCTTGCTCCACCGGAATGTATCGGCCGGGCTTGCCGATCACGACACCAAGCTCACCCTCGTAATCGAAAGCACGTGCAATGGCTTCCGGCGGCGCGATAATTGGCTCGTCTGCACCGACATACGAGGCTGGCGTCCGCATGAACAGGTGGGGAAATTCGCTAGAGGTTTGCAACCCTGTCTCTGCGATATGGCTTTTGAAATTCAGCGCGAGTGCCCACATCGCATTCGGTCGGTCGAGGAACGGCTTAAGCGTGACATCCGCAAGCAGGCGATCTCCTTCGCGACCTTGTACCGCGTGCTGAAGTCGCGCAAGGCCGTCCTGCTGCTCAAGAATCGCAATCAGAGTCTCTGGGAGATGGGGCGCAATGTCGGCAACGGCCAGAAAGTGGGTCGGGCTGGTGACAACACCCAACGCGGTATGGCCGGCATGAGCGTAAGCGATAATTTTCATGATCGTGATTTATCCGTGAAGTAAAACGGCGAAATTAAGACTTGGTGGACGAGCGCCCACACCTACCGGCGCCGTCAAGGTGCTACGGAAGACGTGCGTCGCCAATCCCGCTGGCGGGGTGCCAACGGGCGTTGCATCACAGCGAAGGGTTTAGTGTTCGGTCACGACGTTAGTGTCGAAACCTCGCGCGATTCTGCGACCGGCTAATGCGAGCGCCCCGAGCACAAGAATCGCAGCCACGGCAGGCACTACGGCAGTGAGGACGATCGAGCGCGCGGGCCAGCCTATCGACAACAATGCACCGCCAATCGCAGGGCCGACGAAGGAACCGATGCGCCCGATCGCATGCCCCCATCCCACCCCGGTAGCGCGTACTTCTGCAGGGTAGAAGGCGACCGCAAGCGCGGTCTGGCCCATAATGCCATTGACAAGACCTGCGCCGATCACCGCGATGAGCAACAGCGTGATGGCAGGTGGCACGGCAATCTGGCTAAGCGTGCCGACGCTCAGGATCATGAGTACACCCCCGAGCGCCAGCGCCGATTTCAACCTGAGGTTGCCTGCGATCGTCATCATCGCAACGGCCGCGGTCATCAGAATGTTGCCGGCCAGTCCACCGACGCTGAAGGCCGCCATGCCAACCGATGCGTGATCCGCCGCAAAGCCAAAGTTCGGCATTAGCGTGGGCAACCAGAACAGCAACGCATAGACGTCCGTAAAGACAAGAAAGGAGAACGTCCACAGCAAGCATGTGTAAAGCCCGAGACCTTCATCGAACAGCACCTTGAACGGGTTGGCCGTCTGCGCGGAAGCGATGCCGGCGCCCACCTTGGACTCGGCCGGCAGGACTCTGAAGAAGGCTGACACCAGGGCGAACGGCAGGACGCCACCCACGATGAAGATGGACTGCCAGCCGAACTCACGCATGAGTGGGCCGCCAGTCACGCCGCCGATCACAGCGCCCACTGACATCCCGGTCGTCACCAGCAGGGACGCCGCCACTTTGTGTTTCGGCCCAATGATGCCGGCCGAAGCGGCAATAGCGATCGGCAAAGCGCCGCCCAAGCCAATCGCTGCAATCAGACGCAACGCGGACAGGCTGGCGATATCAAAGGCGAAAGCCGTCGCAAGCGTGCTTCCGCCGAACAGCACAACGCTCGCGAGCCCGACGATCCGGTTTCCAAACCGCTGCGCAAGCGGCCCGCTAATCATGAATCCGATTGCCGCGCCGATGTTCGTAGCCACGAATACCGGCGTAAAGCGAGCCGGTGCAAGCCTCCATTCATGAGCCAGATCCGGCACGACAAACGAAATCGACGTTGTGTTGAAGCCGTCGAGGACAATCACAAGAAAACACACCAGCAAGGCCCACAACCAACCGGAGTCATGGGTCTGCCCTCGGACGCCACTCGTCCCGATCTGCTTGTCTTTCGCATCCATCAACTTTCTCCTTGCGACCCACGTTGCACAGCACGCGGGCACAGTCCGACCACCTGCAGTCCAATATGCGCGAGATCAGGTTCTCGTGAACATCGAGATATGCTGTTGCAACTCCGGCGAAAAGATGTTCTTCGGCAGCATGCAGTGGATGCCCTTGGGTGGAACGGTCGCGTATACCGTGCCGGTCTGGTTTGCGTATTGCGTGACGCGAAAACTCCCCGCCACACTGAAGATACCGTAGCAGTCCTCTGGAGCAATGCCGGTCGCGGCAGACAGCCAGCCGATCATCTGCCGCAAACACGCCACCAATGAGTTGTCGAGCGTGTCGGCGAAGCCGAAGCCTATCCAGTGGTCGGGGCTCTCTGCCATTGGGACGTTCAATACGGCGCGCTTGTGGAGCACGTATTGAATGCGCATTTCCTCGAAGGCCGTCTCAATCGACGTTTGATCGACGTTGCCTTCGCCTGAAGCGCCCATCGAACCACCCGTCCACACGCGAGCACCCGCCACCTGAACAGGAAGAAAGATCGAAGTGCCGACACCGAGCACCGCGCAATCCAGATTGCCGCCGTAACTGCCGGCGAAGTTTGCACTAACGGGTTTGTCGCCCGGCGGTTGCGTGCCGATGTAGGCCTGAAATGGCTTTAACGGAATGTTGACGCCGGGCACGTATGCCGCGACGGTGCGCTCGCTGTCGAACTTCAGGTAACGCAGATAAGGCTTGAAATCGTGCGGCAATGCGCCGACGCCCGGCGGCGCGGAATTCCAGCCCCAATCGATGGGGCGCATACTCAGCATTCGGCATTCGATGAGGTCGCCCGCTTCGGCGCCTTCCACCACCACCGGACCGATCAGCGAAAAGGCACCATTCGGATACTTTTTGCGAATCGGTTCGCGCTCCTTGAAGGACATACCGTACTTCGCTTCATTACCCCAATTGGTCCACGTACCGTCGTACCACACGGTGTCGCCCGATTTGACCGCGGCGGCGACCGGTGTATCCGGTTCCATCTGGCCCACGCGGACGGTCTCTTCCGAAGGCACGAGCCGGACGACCGTTCCGTCAAGTAATGCGGCCCCAGCGGTCTGCGCCCGCAAAGCAGAACTTTGTGCTCGACTCGTGCTGGCCAGTCCAAACGCGCCCGCGGCCAGCGCGCCGAAACCGAGCTTGAGGATCGTTCTGCGGCAAAGGGCAGTTGCGTCCTGGGTCGTGGCGCCCTCGTTCTGTGCCGCACAATCTGTTGTGACCGATTTGAGGCTCTGTTGCATCTCGTCTTTCATACGTATTCCTGATCTACTTTAGTTTCGCTGAAGCGGTTCATCGGGTGATCGAAGCACCAAGCGCTTCGATGGCGCCTTTTACAGTCTGTTCGTCGACGTCCGAAGGCGCCCCGCTCGCGCCCAATGCGCCAAGCAGGTGTCCATTAGAAAAGATCGGCTGCACGCCGCGTCCTGGCAGGAACGGTGCGTAGTAACCGGCACTGGAAACATTGCTGTACTCGGAGGGATCGTCCTTGAAGCGCTGTTCCAACGTGGCGCCCGACTGCCCACCGAGCGCAACCGATGCAAAGGCCTTACCGCGCGCGAAGTCGAGACTCGCAAAAGGAGCGCCGTCCATGCGTGCCGCGGCGACGAGATGGCCGCCTGGATCGACCACAGCGAAACTCAGGGCAAGATGGTGCGCACGCGCCGTTGCGCTGGCGGTTTCGATCAGCTTCAAGGCCTGACCCAGGCTGATCGAATAGGTCTCGACCGGCGCAGCCAACTCCGTAGTGGATGCCGGATCGGCCGCAGTCGCGTCGCGTGCGCCGATGAGAAGCAGCGAACAAAGCGAAGCGATCGCTGCCGTCCTCGTCAATCGAACCGGAATATTGAATTTCATACTCGTCTCCTCTTCATTACTGCACTACTCGTCTCAGGGTGAAGCCTACGCGCGCATCGCACGATCGCTGTGATCGGCAAGCCCGGGGATTTACCGCTGAGTCCGATTCTTTCCTCCGTACTCGATGCCGCGAGGCATCTGATAGAGGATCGAACCGGCGCCCTCGAACTGCCCATATAACTTCAGTTGACTCACCCGCACGCTCATTCAGCCAACCCGGCGATTGAAGCGGTGAATCCTGATGTCGCTCCACAGGCCGAGCGCGAAGAAAGGGTCGTTGCGATTGAAGGTTTCCACTTCGTCGCGTGTTTGCGCTTCCACCAGAAAGAAGCTGCCAATTTTCTGTTCGCCTGCGTCGTCCATCAAAGGCCCAGACGTGACCAAATTGATCGGCCTGGTTTCCAGATACGCGCGATGCATCGCGGTATTCGCCTCGCGAAGCGCCAGCGCACCTGGTTTATCGGTGCAGTAAACGATCCAATGCATGGGTTTCAACTCCCTATCGAGTTAGAAGTGGATTGATGCGCGTCTGCCGTGCAAAGCAAACAGCCGCGCCTGGTGAACACCGTCATTGCCCTGAGGCAGGCACGCCGTCGTTTGGCCTGGCTGCCTTGTGCTCTGCATCTTGTAAGTTCTGCGGATAACTGTTCAGATCGCCACCCGGTTGATAACCATTCTTCTCGAGGGTTTTCAGCTCTGCATTCTTCTTTGCCCGCGCTGCCTTGCGTTGCGCCTTGCGAATCTGCTTCGGCGTGGACGCGGCAGGGGGGGCCGCGCTAGAGGTATCGGATGTCTGCGAAAAGGCGGGTGCCGTTTCAATCAGGGCTAACGTCAAGGCAAGTATTGCGAGAGTCTTCGGGGAAGCAATGCGGAGTCGAACCATGGACCAATCTCCCGGGTAACCTAGATTCAGGAATGACCTCAAAGGCCAGAAATCTGACGCAGTATCCGTCCATCGCGGCGCGATCCGATGCGCTGCGCGTCCTGTGGTTTACCGGATGCTCCGATTTTGTGATGTCCTGCTCGACGGCTGTGGAAAAACGACGGATTCAGGAACTGCTGGTGACGTTTCAACGCGTCCGCCCCATCCAGGATGTATGGCGAGCCAGACCATAGTCGATCGAGGTTTCGCAGCAGTCGACTATAAGTTGAACGGTGTCCGCCGGACGGACAATGAGTTTCGAGTTTCGGCCAACCGGATTCACAAATGCCGGTATCCGGCCAGGCGCCGCCCCACTACTCTGGTTTGTCAGTCGGTCTACGCCAGTGCACTTGCAAGGATCATCTCGTCGTAGTTCACGGGTCGGTTCCGGCCACGTGCACGCGGCTTGAAAATCGCGTCGCCTCGTTTGATCGGTTGACCCGTCAACGCGCAGTATCCAGCGTTGCGGGCGGTCACCCGCCTCCAGACCTGATCGACGTAGTGGCACATCGTTGGATCGCACCATGAAACCAGCACTGATGCGTTTTCTTGACGCTCGATTGACGTAACCTTGCTAGCTCGCCCAGGTTGTGGCATTGCTTGATGAGGATCGCGTGGCGCGGCCTCCTGGATCGCCATCCGTGCCTGGCAGTCGGCAGACCAAGGCTGCTCACCGAGCCAATCAGCACTGGCGATATGCGCAAGAAGCGAGACGACCTGCGTCCACGGGTTTACTTGTTCCATATCGGTATGCCTCTCAGATCGTAGACCAACGGCACACAAACGCTATCGCACCGTAGCCTTAAAAGTCCTTTATTTATTTCTCTTGCTTACCGAGTCGCGGGCAAGCCAAGGGGACTGCCTACTTTGCCCCCGTTCGTTCTCTCTCTGAACAAGACATTTGACTCAGCGACCCCCTCACATTGGAACGCGCTGACGGCGCGCTATAGCTGATAGTTCGTTGGCAACGATGCATCGGAAAACCGATATTCGCGTGGAGACATTTCAAACTTCGCTCTGAATGCTCTGCTGAAATGAGCACCGTCGTAGAAGCCGCACTTATAAGCGATCTCCGTTATCGAAACATGTGCGAGGCGCGGATCGCACAGCTCGCGCGCTGCCTGGACGAGTCGTCGGTCGAGGATATATTGACGGTAGCTGGTCCCGCTCTCCGAAAATAGCTCGCTCAGAGAACGAGGCGACATATGCAGTGCTTTCGCCACCATATCCAGGCGCAGATCGGCATCGGCAAAGTGGCAATCGATGAACGCCCTTGCCTTCTCGTATTGTGTGGAGCGGTATATCGTGCTGTGAGTCCGGATCGTGCCTTGACGCTCCCACAGCGCCATCGTGAACAGATCGGCTGCGATGGAGCCTACATTGGCAGTAGCAGCGCCTTCCATGGAATCCAGAACATTGGAAAGGCTCCGCGCGAAATCGGTTGCAAGTCTTGCGTAGGGCAAATTGCAATCAAGGGCGGTCGCCGTCATTTTTTCAAAATCGCTGCCATGCGACGTCATCGTTTGGCGAGGCAAAAGCAGATAAATGAAAGTAAGATCGTCCGTGATATGTTCTTTCGAAGGTCGCAATGCATCGATAAGGTAGAACTGCCCCGTTCGAACCAACGCGCCATTGGACCCTTGTGTTACCTCAATCGCGCCTGACAGAGGCACGATAACTTTCACCCGGTCGTCTTCGGAACGGCCGATATGGCTGAGGGTTCTGCTGACTCTGATTTTCGTATGATGGGCGATACCCACATCGACCTGCCCGAGGCGTGCCCCCTTGCGCCAATGATCGAACGTTTCAGGCGTCTCGCACTCGACGGTAACCGGAACGTAAAACTCTTCGACCACGTTGCGGAAGAAAGAGAACCTTTCCTCCCTCGGTATTTGCTCCAGACTGAAAATGTTTGCCATTGCAGGCCCCGACAGTGTTAGTCATCGTAATGAATCCACCCGGTCAGACTGTCAATTCACCCGCCGCCCGCCGTCGACAACGATGGTCGCACTGGTGCTAATCGTCAAGGTGCGTAGCACACGCTTCGATCCCAGCCCCAATCTCGGTCAGAAACTGGACGATCTGGGTAATCGTGTGTTGATTGGCGTTTTGCATGTTGCCTCCCATTCGTGTGTGCTTTGGCACAAAATATAGTCTGCCGCCAGCCGAGGAAAAAGCCCCGTTACGGGAAACACAATCCCGCGCGACGGGAAACAGGACATGCGTTTGAACGAGTGGGTGCTGACGTTCTCGAAGGGCGCTGAAACGCGTACGGTCAAGATCACCGGACCGCTCGAGTCGAACCAAGGACAAGGTGATCTGCAAGGCAGCTTTAAGCGGCCTCGGGATCGTCATTCAGCGAGCATACATCGTTCACGATGACGTTTTTCCCGGGCGGCTCGTGCCGGGTATCGACGATTGGGATTTGCCGAGGTTGAAGGTGAACATTGCCTATCTGGACCGCAAAAGCGCGCCCTCCAAAGTTCGCGCGTTGATTGACTCTCCCGTCGAACATTTCGACGCGATGGAACGCGAGCGCCAGCGGCCGCAAAGCTGGTCGTAAGCGAACGCGCTAGCTCCGCCTCCTCTTCGGCGCTGTCCCCTTCCCGATGCGATTCTGCATAGGCTCCGCGTACCAGGCCAGTGGCCTAATGAAGGCTGTTCTCGTCGACCATCTCGAAAAGCTTGTGGTTATCGCTATAGTCAACGTGAACACCGACGATTACTGGTCCTGGGGTATCAAAGGCTCGCTTTAAAACGGAAGCGATCTCGTCCGGATTTTTTATCATCAACCCGGTTGCCCCAAATGCCTCGGCATACTTTATGTAATCGATTGGACCCAATTCGATCCCGGACGCACGCCCATATTTCGCCACCTCCTGGACCCGCACCATATCGTACGTTCCGTCGATCCAGACCATGTGAACCAGGTTTGACTTCAACCGGACAGCCGTTTCAAGTTCCATCGCAGAGAAGAGAAATCCGCCGTCACCTGAAATTGATAGCACTTTCTCGCCAGGACGCACCAGCGTGGCCGCGATGGCCCAAGGCAACGCCACCCCAAGTGTCTGTTGACCATTCGAAATCAGGACCTGGCGCGCCCTAAAGCTATTGAGATGCCGAGCAAGCCATAAATGAAACGAACCCATATCAAGACACAGGGTGACATCGGCGCTCAACATCTTTTGCAATTCCAGAACGAGGCGAAGCGGATGGATAGGTGTTCCGTTATGCGATTCCGCTTCTTTAGCCGAACGCACACGATCAGCTTCGATACTGTGAAGTATCGTGGTCGCCTTCTCCGACTTTCCTCTTCTTTTGACCACGGGCGTTAGCGCCGCGAGCGTCTGAGCGATGTCCCCCGTTAGTTCGACAACGGGACGATAGCTGTTGTCAAGGTCTGCTGGCAGGACGTCGATATGAATGACACTTCGCTCCCGCCCCTTGTTCCAGATCGAAGGATCATATTCGACCGGGTCGTAGCCAATGGTAACGACAAGATCAGCCGCATCCAACAGACCATCTGCCGGCTGATTCGCGAGCTGTCCGACACGCCCACCAAAGTTTTCGAACAAATGCGCGGCCACCGCTCCGGCTGACTGAAAAGTGCCAACCACGGCGAGGTAGCCGTGATCGATAAAGCGGCGAACCATCTCTGCGTTGGCAGGTTTGCTAGCAAGCAAGCCGAGCATGACTACAGGTGTTTCGGCCGCATTCAGCAAGCGCCCCGCTTCTTCGATCGACGCCGCATCCGCTACCCCAAGGCCACCGAATCGGGGCGCGGCCAGCACGGACGCCTTAGCTGGAGCGCTCATGATGTCCTTCGGAAGACTAACAAATGCAGCACCGGGACGGTCCGCTTCCGCGGCACGGAACGCATTGGCAATGACTTCCGACACCGCATCGGGTGCACCGACCGTCGCGCTGAATTTGGTGACCGGCTTACAGACCGAAATCGAATCCATGGACTGGTGAACCTGTTTCAACGCCTCCGCAGTGGCCACAGAGCCTCCCAGCGCAACGAGCGGATCACCCTCGGAATTCGCTGTTGCAAGACCCGTAACCAGATTGGAGACTCCGGGCCCTGAGGTCGCAATCGCAACGCCGGCCTTTCCGGTCATCCGGCCGATGCCTCCCGCGATAAACGCAGCATTTTGCTCGTGACGGCAAACAATCGTCTTTATCCGGGAATCGACCAGCGCGTTAAAGACGGCATCGATCTTCGCGCCCGGGATCCCGAACACGTGCTCGACACCCTGCGCTTCCAGTGCCTTGACGACCAGCTCCGCACCGGTTTTTGGAAACGTTTCAGATTGATTGGTCATTGTCGACTCCTAGTGAGCTTGTTCAGCGTATGCCAGTTCATCTGCAGAATTCTTGCTGAGATCTGCCTTTAGAAAAGCCTCGTTTTCCGGCAACGCAAGATGAAAGTCAGTGAGTACATCCGTGCGCAAACGCAAGGTCTCAGCCGCACACGCCAACAGATGACCACCATGCAGGTGGTCTTCAGAGAGAAAATGAAAGTGATATCCGGGGACGCTGAATGCGCTTGAAAAGCCCGGCGACCATATCCCCACCAGCGTGCCTTTGATGTCGCTGAATTCGAATTCCGCCTGTACCTTGGCGGCATCCACCAACCGGGCTTGACCAATTGGGGGTTTGACCGCACGTGTGCGTACGGACTGGAAAAGCCCGTCGACGCGCAGGGCGTAAAAGAGATTCGCTGAGCGACGGTGCTTGTCGCACCACTCTCCTAAGGCTTCCAACGACGCAACGGGTCCGATTTCCACATCGGTCTCAGGCGCAAACTCAGTGACTAACGCAAACGGTACTTCGGCGTTACCGGACACTTCCACGACCTCGCCGGTCCCCCTTACCTTGTACACATGCCCTTCCAGAATCACCATCTCACCGTCGAGATCGGCAAACGTGCCCAGGCCAAAATCGCCGTGCTGAAGAATTTTTCCAGTGGAAATCATCCCGGCGTAAACCCCCGCGACAAGTGCGCCCGAAGTGGACACCTGAAATAACGTGTGCGTTGGGTTTTGCCAGTGCTCGGGGCGTTGCACTTCGCCAACTTTCGCTTGCGCCCCATGCTGGTCCATCTCTGTCGAGCCCTTTGACGGGTCCGTCGGTTGAATCATTTCGCTCTCCTGGTGCTTTGGCGACATAGGAGTCACACGTCGATACCGTGTTTGCAAAAGCGCACACGCAATTGGCGTGGCGCAATCCATCTCGACGCAAACGTGGCTTCGACGTCAATCCGCGATTTGAGCAATCGCTCAGCGCAGATTGGTCTTCGCCAGTTCAACGATCTCCTCGCCGCGTCCGCTCAGAATCGCACGCATCATGTACACCAGATATTCTGCAATTGTGTGCCGGTCCATACGATACTCCTTGAGGACGGCAAGGATCGAAGCTTTAAAAGACCTCTCCAGCCACGAATCATGCACCGTTGTTAGGTAACCGAAATAAATCAGATACCGGTGTATTGGATTTGTCATGTTCGATGGGTGCTGAAATCTACCGTTTGACGACTGATCCAGACTAGCGGCAGGTGTCTTAAAAGTCCTGAAAAGAGACGTTAAAACTTATTAGGTCGACCGCGTTGGGGTGGGATCATTTACCGTAAATCAGAATTTTGTCTGCAGACCAATGCGTGCCAGTGTCTGCGACCGATTGCTTGCCGCTCCGTCGGTTTGCATCAGACCGTTGATCCACGCCTGGGTCACCGCGGCGTCGCCGCCTGCTCGCTGATATACGGCCTCGACGTAAGCAGTCGTGCGTTTGGAGAAGTTGTATTGCACCCCGGTCGTGACCTGGTGCGCCCAGTTATTCTCCAGTACTGCATTGCCTTTCATATACTCGTAGTCGAGTCCCCACGCCCATGGTCCAGAAATATTCCAAAGGGCACCTGTTTTATAGACATTGATCTCTCCCCCGCTCTCAGTATTCTTCGTGTTTGTGTACAGCAGCATGGCAAGAATACTGTCGAACTGGTAGTGCCCGCCGAAGCCAAAATTCCGGATCCCTCCATTACCCAATTGAGGATATTTGACCTCGACATAGGCACCACCGAGACCCAGGGCGCCATGCACGTAGTTCGCCCCAAAGCTCGTGGTTGAATTCGCCGAGAACGACCCAGGAACACCACCGAACCCATAGAGCGCGCCGAAGGCAAAACCCGACACATTGGGGCTCTGGTATTTGATAGCGTCCGGCACACGCGTAGCGCCCGCCATGCGGTCGAAGTCGAAAGATCCGGTCGGATTATCCGGAATTCCGAGGGCGGCAAACGGACCCTGCCGATAGTCGTATAGTCCGCCAAACAGGGGCGCTCCATCATACCGTCCGAGCGTCAATGTCTGGAACATGAAGTCGTACTGGTTGCCGAAGGTCAGTGTTCCCAACTGATCGCTCGCGAGGCCAACCAGGGCCGTACGATTGAAGATCTGGCCGGCACCAGGAATAGTCGCACCACTCCCCAGGTCGAACTGCGAGGTCAACTCGAACAGGGCCCTGTTGCCGCCGCCGAGATCCTCGTTTCCTTTGAAGGTCAGCATGTCCGGCGTGAGAATACCGCTGTCGAACAACGTCGCCGCGCCACCATGCTGGTTGTTCACATAGGTCACACCGCCATCGATGACGCCTTGCAGACTCACGTCGCTCTGCGCCCACGCCCCATCGGGGAGCAGCAATAAGCCCGTGCAGGTGGCAGCGACCAGCGCCGCGAAGATCGCGCCTGTCATGTCCTGTTGCGCGAGGTGCTCATGTTCGCTCGTCTGGCTGGTTTGCTAAAGCGACACGCGCCTTATCGCCAGCGCTGCGGCCGGGAAGCGAACCAAACATGTGCTGGCTGCACTTTGATTGCTGCCATGCAACGTGAAATCCAGTCCCCTCCAACATCTGTTTTCCGACAGGGATGATCTGTTCACCGCCCAGAATTCCAAGGAGTCCAATAAGTGCGACAAGGGGCGGCGCAGGTGATCGGACATGGATCAGACTGTAAATTACGCCCACCAGAACGCCTGCGAGCAGGGAATATATGTAGGGTTTCATCGGCTTAACCTCCTGAAGGTTGCGTGCGAGGAAGGTGGGGTTTCCGCCTGCATCGGTATCGCTCGAGAGTAAGGGGATGTACCTTAATTGTCCTTAAATGGGCATGAAACGTTCCAAAACGTCTAACCAGGATCGCAGCAGACACCATCGTAGTGATGGTGAGCACTCAGCCCCCACCCCGAAGCACCGTCCCCGCCGACGTACTGCCTTGTGTCCCATGCGTATTGCCCTCGATTGCAGCCAGCGCACGCTGAAGGCCCGTGCGACCGCGAGTGCTTAAGAACTCTTCAGGCGCGTTTAATGACTTTATGGGTTCGAATTGCGTAACGTCTACCCGGGATGGTGGGCGCGGGCAATTGAACCTCATGGTGCGCATACGACTGAGACTGGCGAGGCACAAGGGAAATCAGGATGGATGCTCAACCGAGCGGGTCTTCGGAACGCTCGGCTATGGGAAGGACGTTGGCTCGGCACCCGTGCTGATGAGCCTGGCAGTGCGCATAACGCGTTGTATCGAAGGAGGAGCTATGGGCATGCGGGTTGCCGGGATTTCAATCCCTGACAGCGCAATGGCGCAAGCAGCCTCGACGGCTGTTCTCGCCAGCGAGCCGGACATCCTCTATCGCCATTCGTTGCGTGTCTTCCTTTTTTCTGCACTGATTGGCAGGCACCGGCAGCTCAGTTTCGACGCGGAACTCCTCTACGTAGCAGCACTGTTTCACAGCATTGGTTTGACTGAGCCGTACCACGACTCGCCCAGGCGATTCGAGGTAGATGGCGCAAATGCGGTTCTCGCGTTTTTGGCCAGTCATTGCGTGCCCCCAGAGGATCTCGCCGAAGTATGGCGAGCCGTCGCGCTCCATACGACTTTCGGCATCAACGATGAAATGCCGCCGCTAACCGCACTCATCGCTGCAGGTGTTGAGACAGATCTGCTGGGTACGCATTTCGATGAAATAAGCCGGGACGAGCGTCAAGAAGTGCTACACGAATTTCCTCGTGACACGGGTTTCAAGGAGCTGATCATCGAAGCCTTCGCGCAAGGCGTAAATCGCCGACCGACCACCGCCTTCGGTAACGTGAGCGCCGATATTCTCGATCGTTGCGACCCCAACTACAGGAGGCTGAACTTCTGTGGATTGATACTCGGCTCGGACTGGAGCGAGTGACGAGTAAGCACGCAAGATCCAGATGGGCGCACGGCCTATGACCTCACTCCAGTATCTGCTAGAGTTGCCAAACATTCCCATTACCGGGGCCTTGCGATGAATGAAGCAGCATTACATTCGACGCACTCCGAGCCTCGCTCACCGCAGCCGCCGGCCGCACCAGCATCAACCCTTAGCCCGGCACATACGCGACGGCTGCTGGTCGGACTAGGACTCGCAACCGGCATGGAGTTCTATACCTTCGATAGCGTCAATCTCGTGCTACCCGATCTGACTGGCACGCTAGGCGTTTCCGCGGACGAGGCGAGCTGGCTGCTGACGATCTATAGCTGCGCGCTCTTTCTCGGCGTACCGGTGTCGATCTGGATGGCCGGGCATTTTGGCTACAAGCGATTCCTGCTCGCTACGATCGTCGCATTTGCCGCGACGTCGATGGGTTGCGCGATATCGCCCGATCTCGACTCAATGCTGTTCTGGCGTGCGCTACAGGGGCTAGCGGGTTCGGGGCTCGTGGTCTGGTGGCGCGCGAGCATCTATGTGCTGCTGCCGAAGCCGGAACGCAGTCCGTCACTGATGCGCGTGTCGACCATTCTCTACCTGTCGAGCGCAGCCGGGTTGCTGCTGAGCGGCCCGATCACCGATCATTTCAACTGGCGCCTGATCTTTCTGCCTAACCTGCTCTATGCGATCGGTGCAATCTGGCTGGTTGCCCGCTACTTCCCCACGCTGCCCGCCCCGTCGAGCGAGCGGCTCGTCGAAACGGACTGGCCCGGCATCATACTGCTTGCGGTTGCGCTGATTTCGCTGCAGATCATCCTTAACCGCGGCGAGATCGACGACTGGTTCGGCTCGCCGCGGTTGCGTCTGCTCGGCGGCGCAGGCGCGGCCGCGCTGCTGCTGTTCGTTGCCTGGCAATCGAGCCCCGCGAACCGGACGCCGTTGCTGCGCCTCGATCTGCTGCGCGACCGCCGTGTAATGTCGTCGGCATTGATTGGCGTGTTCACCGGCATGATTTTGTCCGGTAGCGTTTTCGTTCTGCCCGAGTTCCTTCGCAACCTGTCCGCCCAAACCCACAGCGCGACGCAGACCGGCCAGATCATGTGCGTGTACGCGCTGAGCGCGGCTTTGATCAGGCCGTCGATGGTCGGTCTGATTGCGCGGATAGGCCAGCGCAAGGCCATCGCCATCGCACTGGTCATGCTGATTGCATCGATGGTCCTGTTTAATCGCTTGCTCACCACCGGCACGCCTGCTGGTTATTTCGTACTGCCGTTGATTCTTTACGCCTGCTGTCTTTCGCCGCTATTGCCTGCGGTCGGCAGTGGCACGGTGGCGAAGATCGAGCAGAACAAGCTACTCGACGGTGTTTCGCTGTACATGACCTTCCGGCAGTTTGGCGCATCGTTGGGCGTAGCGATTCTCACGATACTGATCGCCCACCGCGAGACGTTGCATTCGTCGCGTCTGTTCGAACATCTGCGTCACGATAACGCAACGACCCGCGACTGGCTCGGTCGGGTCAGCGCAACGCTGACAGCGCGCGGCGGCTACACGCCGTTCGAAAGCGAACGCGCTGCCCTACGCATGCTCGCGGAAACTGGCGCGCACCAGGCAGCGACCCTCAGCTACGCTGATGCATTCGCGTTCATGGCGCTGATCGGCGTGCTGGCTTTGTGTGTGCTGCCTGTCGTGCCACCGACACCTGTCGCCGGCACCGCTCCCGCCGCACCGTCCGCAGCCTCTGTGGCCCCTTCAGAATCGCCTCACATCGAAAAACGCCCATGAACGTCTTTTGTACAACACGTCATCGTTCACATCATTGAGGATTACGATGAGCGAGACAC